>JBGAMF010000025.1:23320-43916 GCA_044223185.1 Casimicrobiaceae bacterium
GCGACGCTGTCCGCCGTGCTCACGGTGACGCCGCGCTGACGTCAACCACCAGGAGGCTACCGCGATGCTCGGCACCGACTTCATCCTCGACGCGCTCGCCGCCGAGGGCCTCGACCACCTGTTCATGGTCCCGGGCGGCCTGGTCGACCCGTTCCTGCCCGCGCTCGGCCGGCAGACGGCGCTGCGGCCCGTCGTCGCCGCGCAGGAGGGCGGCGCCGCGTACATGGCGGACGGCTACGCGCGCGCGTCGGGCAACTTCGGCGCGGCGCTCGTGATCGGCGGCCCCGGCCTCGCCAACACGGCGACCGCGCTGCAGGCAGCGCGCGCGGACGGATCGCCGGTGCTGCTCCTCTCGGGCGAGGTGGCAACCGCGCTGGAGGGCCGCGGGATGTTCCAGGACGCGAGTGCGCAGACGTTCGACGACGTCGACGTCGTGCGCACGCTCACCCGCTACTCGACGTCCGTCGACAACCCGCGCAACCTCCACGACCTCGTCCGGCGCGCGCTGCTGGAGATGCGCGCGCCGCCGGGCGCGCCGGTGCACCTGTCGGTGCCGCAGGACGCGCAGAACGGGCCGGTCGCGGTGCGGCACGCGCGGATCGATCCGTCGGTGCTCGGGCGCGGCGCGATCGCGCTGCCGGCCGCGCAGGCGTCGCTTGCCCTCCTGCGCGGCGCGGACGGTCCACCGCCGGTGAAGGTCGCGGTGCTGGCGGGCAACGGCGTGGAAGCCGGCGGCGGCGCGGACGCGCTGCGCCGTTTCGCGGAAGCGTGGGACATCCCGGTCGCGACCACGCTGCGCGCCAAGGGCGTGTTCCCCGAGGACCATCCGCTGTCGCTCGGCGTGTTCGGCTACGCGGGCACGCACCACGCGCGCATCGCGCTCGCCGACGCGCCGCCCGACCTGCTGCTCGTGCTGGGTACCGGCTTCGGCGTGCGCGACACCATGCAAGGCGCGCTCGGGGTCACCGCCGGCCGGTCGGTCGTCGTCGACACCTCGCCGGTGACGATCGGCCGCCACACGGACGGGCTGGGGGTGGTCGCCGACTGCCGCGCGTACGTCGAGTGGCTCCTCGACGCGCGCGCGCAGTACGGTGCCGCGCTGGAGTCGACGCGCGCGGCGCGCGCGCAGTGGCTGGCCGCCATCCGCGCGCAGCCGCGGCTGCAGGATCCGGAGCACATGCGAAGCGACGCGCAGCCGATCCATCCGGCGCGGATCGTCGCCGACCTGCGCGCGGCGCTGCCGCGCGACGGGATCCTCTTCGTCGACTCGGGCGCGCACCGCGCGTTCGCCGGCCACTACTGGACCGCGTACGAGCCCGGCACCTACATCTCCGCGACCAATCTCGGGCCGATGGGCTGGGCGATTCCCGCCGCGATCGGCGGCGCCTGCGCGCGGCCGCAGCGCCGGGTGGCGGTGATCACCGGCGACGGCTGCATGCACATGCACGGCCTCGAAGTCGCGACCGCGGCGCGCTACGGCGTGCCGGTGGTGTTCGTCGTCGTGAACAACGCCGCGCTCGGCAACGTCTGGCTGCGCGCACACTCCGAGGGGACGGTGCCCGACGCGCTGACCAGCCTTCCCGACTTCGACTGGGCGGGCTTCGCCCGCAGCGTGGGCGCGCTCGGCGTGACGGTGCGCGAGCCGGCGGCGCTCGCCGGCGCGTTCGCGCGCGCGCTCGCGGCCACGCAGCCGACCGTGATCGACGTCAAGGCGGACAAGCGGTGCGCGACGCCGGTCGCCGACTGGGTCGCCGCCTCGGCCGCGTGGTCGTACCACGAGTGACGGAGGAGGGTGCCCGTGGCCACGCTGCCGTTCGACCCCGCCGCGCTCGCGCCGGCGGACCGCGCGCTCTACGACGCGATGGTCGCGCGGCGGCGCGCGCAGGGCGCGCCTTTCGACGGCCCGTACCTGCCGCTGATGAACCACCCGCAGCTGTGCCAGCGGATCGAGGCGCTCGGCTATTACCTCAAGTTCGACGGGCACCTGCCGCGCGACGTCTACCAGTTCGTCGTGCTGGCCGTTGCGCGGGCAACGGGCGCCGGGTTCGAGTGGGAAGACCACGTCGCGCACGCGCGGGCGGCCGGCGTGCCGGATGCGGTGATCGCCACGCTGGCGCAGCGCGGGTCCGCGGCGGCCGGCCTGCCGGCGCCGTATGCCGCGGCGGCGGCGGTGCTCGCGCACACGCTGCAGTGGCAGGACATACCGGCGGACGCGCAGGCCGCCGCGATCGCGCAGTTCGGCGTCGAGGGCTTCGTGGAGATCGTCGTCCTGTCGGGCTTCTACCAGATGTTCGCGGCGATCAACCAGGGGTTCGCCGTGGCGCGCGCCGGACCCGGCCGCGAAAAGTGAGAACCCCACGAGGCCGCGGCGCGTCCTCCCCCCATGGGGCGCGCGCGCCTTG
This sequence comes from Casimicrobiaceae bacterium, assembly GCA_044223185.1. Taxonomy (GTDB): domain Bacteria; phylum Pseudomonadota; class Gammaproteobacteria; order Burkholderiales; family Casimicrobiaceae; genus VBCG01. The sequence continues at coordinate 25,723 of JBGAMF010000025.1, forward strand.
GAACGGCCCGGCGGCGCTGGCCACCCGTGCGGCCGGAATATGTTAATATCGAACGAGTTCGATATAATCATATTCGCCTCCGGTGCCCCGCCCGCGGGACGCCGCACGTTGCCGGCGCCGGGCGCGCGCGCGACACTCGGGGCAGGCCGTGCCGGCGGTTACCGGCGGAGGAGCGGACCATGCAGCAGAAGAAATTCGCATCGCAGGCGGACCTCGAGGAGAAAAAGGTCAGCTTCGACCGGCTGTCCGATCACGCGTACGCGTACACGGCGGAGGGCGACCCGAACACCGGCGTGATCGTCGGCGACGACGCGGTGATGGTGATCGACACGCAGGCCACGCCGGTGATGGCCCAGGACGTGATCCGGCGCATCCGCGAAGTCACCGACCTGCCGATCCGCTACGTCGTGCTGTCGCACTACCACGCGGTGCGCGTGCTGGGCGCGTCCGGCTACGCGCCGGACCACGTCATCGCCAGCCGCGACACGTACGACTTGATCGTCGAGCGCGGCGCGCAGGACATGCAGAGCGAGATCGAGCGTTTCCCGCGCCTGTTCCGCGCCGTGGAGTCGGTGCCCGGGCTCACGTGGCCGACCATCGTCTTCGAGCGCCGGATGACGCTGATGCTCGGCAAGCTGCAGGTGGAGCTGATGCAACTGGGGCGCGGCCACACCAAGGGCGACACCGTCGCCTGGCTGCCGCAGGAGAAGATCCTGTTCTCGGGCGACCTGGTCGAGTACGACGCGACGCCGTACACCGGCGACGCGTACCTGACCGACTGGCCGGCCACGCTCGACGCGATCGCCGCGCTCGGGCCCGAGAAGCTCGTGCCGGGCCGCGGCGCGGCGCTCAGGAGCCCGGCCGAAGTGAAGGCGGGGCTCGACGGCACGCGGGCGTTCGTCACCGCGATGTTCGACAGCGTGAAGCGCGGCGCGCAGGCGGGGCTCGACCTGCGCACCGTCTACCGCACGACCTACGAAGCGCTGAAGCCGCGCTTCGGGCACTGGGTCATCTTCGACCACTGCCTGCCGTTCGACGTCTCCCGCGCATACGACGAGGCCACCCGCTTCCCCGACCCGCGGATCTGGACGGCCGAGCGCGACCGCGAGATGTGGCAGTCGCTCGAAGGGTGACGCACCGGCACGCGCCGGCGGCGACCGGGTTCGCGCCATGACGGGGACGTTCACCTATCCGAAGTACGAGTACCGGCGTCCGCCCGAGCTCGACGGCGCCGCCGCGCGCCGCGGCGTCGTCGTCGTCGGCGCCGGGCCGGTCGGGCTCGCCGCCGCGATCGACCTCGCGCAGCGCGGCGTGCCGGTCCTGGTGCTGGACGACGACGACACCGTCAGCGTCGGTTCGCGCGCGATCTGCTATTCGAAGCGGACGCTGGAGATCCTCGACCGCCTCGGTTGCGGCGAGCCGGTCACCGCAAAGGGTGTGGGCTGGAAGGTCGGCAAGGTGTACCAGGGCAGCGAGCTCTGCTACCAGTTCGACCTCCTGCCGGAGGCGGGCCACCACCGGCCGGCGTTCGTCAACCTGCAGCAGTACTACTTCGAGGAGGCGCTGGTCGAACGCGCGCGCGCGCTGCCGGCGCTCGAGCTGCGCTGGCGCCACAAGGTGACGGGGGTGACGCCCGCCGCCGACGGCGTGACGGTCCGCGTCGCGACCGCGGACGGCGATTACGACGTGGCGTGCGACTGGCTGGTCGTGTGCGACGGCGCGAGGAGCCCGATCCGCCACATGCTGGGCCTCGACTTCGAGGGCCAGGTGTTCCGCGACCGCTTCCTGATCGTCGACTTCCGGATGGATGCCGACTTCCCGGCGGAGCGGCGGTTCTGGTTCGACCCGCCGTTCCACCCGAACCAGTCGGTGCTGCTGCACCGGCAGCCGGACGGCGTCTGGCGCGTCGACTTCCAGCTGGGCTGGGACGCCGATCCGGAGGCGGAGAAGGCGCCCGAGCGCATCCTGCCGCGCCTTTCCGCCATGCTCGGCCCCGACGCGCGCGTCGAGATCGAGTGGGCGAGCGTCTACACGTTCCAGTGCCGCCGCATGCAGCGCTTCCGCCACGGGCGCCTCCTCTTCGCCGGCGACGCCGCGCATCTCGTGAGCCCGTTCGGCGCGCGCGGTGCGAACAGCGGCATCCAGGACGTCGACAACCTCGGCTGGAAGCTCTCGCTCGTCATGGCGGGACGCGCGCCCGACGCGCTGCTCGACACCTGGGACGCCGAGCGCGTGGCCGCCGCCGACGAGAACCTCGCCAACTCGACGCGCTCCACCGACTTCATCACGCCGAAGAGCGCGGTGTCGCGCACGTTCCGCGACGCGGTGCTGGCGCTCGCCCGGCAGCAGCCGTTCGCGCGGCGCCTCGTCAACAGCGGGCGGCTGTCGGTGCCCGCCGTGCTCGCGGACTCGCCGCTCAACACGCCGGACACCGCGGCGTTCGCCGGCGCGATGGTGCCGGGCTCCGTGGCCGCCGACGCGCCGGTGACGGGTGCACGCGGCCCGTGGCTGCTCGACTACCTCGGCGGCGACTTCGTGCTGCTCGCGTTCGGCGACGGCGTCGACACTGCCGCGGCGCGCGCGCTGCGCGCCGCCGCCGTCCCGTGCCGCGTCGTGCAGGTGGGCGGCGCGGCCGGCGCGGACCGCGACGTCATCGCCGACGCGCAGGGGCTGCTCGCGGCGCGCTATGATGGCCGGCCCGGCACCTGCTACCTCGTGCGGCCCGACCAGCACGTGTGCGCGCGCTGGCGCGCGTTCGACGCGGCGGCAGTGCGCGCGGCGCTCGCCCGCGCCGCCTGCCGGCCGCCGGAGGCATGATGGCCACGCTCGTCACCGCTCCCAACATCGCCGCGCCCGACGATTTCTACGAGGCGCTGATCGACCTGCACCGCGGCCTCACCGACGGGCAGAGCGCGCTCGTCAACGCGAAGCTCGTGCTGCTGCTCGCCAACCACGTCGGCGACGCCGACGTGCTGCGCGCGGCCATGGCCGCCGCCCGCGCCGACGTCGCCGCTTCGCCGTGACGGCGCCGCCGCCGGCACGTTCACCCACGGGGAACCCATGACCACCGCCACCACCCGCCGCCCCGGCGCGCCCGCCGCGACCCCTGCCGCCGACGCGCCGCCCGCCTACCAGACCGGCTTCGGCAACGAGTTCGCGACCGAGTCGCTCGAAGGCGCGCTGCCCGTCGGCCAGAACTCGCCGCAGCGGGCGCCGTACGGCCTGTACGCCGAGCAGATCTCCGGCACGGCGTTCACGGCGCCGCGCGCCGCGAACCGGCGCGTGTGGACGTACCGGATCCGCCCGGGCGTCGTGCACGAGCCGTTCCGGATCGTCGGCCACGGCCGCATCGTCAGCGCGTTCGGCGACGTGGCCACGCCGCCCAACCAGATGCGCTGGGACCCGCTGCCGCTGCCGACCGAGCCGACCGACTTCGTCGACGGCCTCGTCACGATGGCCGGCAACGGCGATCCCGCGGCGATGGCCGGCTGCGCGATCCACGTCTACGCGGCGAACAGGTCGATGACCGACCGCTACTTCTACGACGCCGACGGCGAGCTGCTGGTGGTGCCGCAGCACGGGCGGCTGCGGTTCCTGACCGAGCTCGGCCGGATCGACGCCGGGCCGCAGGAGATCGTCGTGATCCCGCGCGGCCTGCGCTTTCGCGTCGAGCTCGTGGATGCGGCGGCGCGCGGGTACGTCTGCGAGAACTACGGCGCGCAGCTCAAGCTGCCCGACCTGGGCGTGATCGGCAGCAACGGCCTCGCCAACCCGCGCGACTTCCAGTACCCGGTCGCGTGGTACGAGGACCGCGAGGGCCGCTTCGAGCTCGTCGCCAAGTTTTTGGGCGACCTGTGGACGGCGGCCATCGGCCACTCGCCGCTCGACGTCGTCGCCTGGCACGGCAACTACGCGCCGTACAAGTACGACCTCCGCCGCTTCAACACGATCGGCTCCATCAGCTACGACCATCCGGACCCGTCGATCTTCCTCGTGCTGCAGTCGCCGTCCGACACGCCGGGCGTGGATGCGATCGACTTCGTGATCTTCCCGCCGCGCATCCTCGCGATGGAGCACACGTTCCGCCCGCCGTGGTTCCACCGCAACGTGGCCTCCGAGTTCATGGGCCTCGTCGAGGGCGTGTACGACGCGAAGGCGGAAGGCTTCCTGCCCGGTGGCTGCAGCCTGCACAACTGCATGACCGGCCACGGGCCGGACACCGAGACCTTCCACAAGGCGAGCACGGCCGACCTGTCGCAGCCGACGCGCATCCGCGACACGATGGCGTTCATGTTCGAGACGCGCAACCCGATCCGTCCGACGCGGTTCGCGCTCGAGACCGCGCAGCTGCAGGCCGAGTACCACCGCTGCTGGGCGGGCCTGCCGCGGCAGTTCGAACCCACGCGGCGCTAGAGGGGCCGGCCATGGCGACGTACGAGACGCTGCTCGTCGAGACGCGCGGCCGCGTCGGGCTCGTCCGGTTCAACCGGCCGCAGCGGCTGAACGCGCTGAACGACGCGCTCGCGAAGGAACTCGCGGCGGTCCTGCACGCGTTCGACGACGACCCGGGGATCGGGTGCATCGTGCTGACCGGCAACGAGCGCGCGTTCGCCGCCGGCGCCGACATCGGCGCGATGGCCGAGTGGGACTACGCGAAGGTGCTGGCGGACGACTACATCACCCGCGACTGGGAGGAGATCCGCCGCATCAGGAAGCCGGTGATCGCGGCGGTGGCCGGGTTCGCGCTGGGCGGCGGCTGCGAGCTCGCGATGGCCTGCGACATCATCGTCGCCGCCGACACGGCGAAATTCGGGCAGCCCGAGATCGCCATCGGCACGATGCCCGGGATGGGCGGCACGCAGCGGCTGCCGCGCGCGATCGGCAAGGCGAAGGCGATGGAGTGGTGCCTGACCGGCCGCACCGTGGACGCGGCCGAGGCGGAGCGCGCCGGGCTCGTCGCGCGCGTCGTGCCGGCGGACCGGCTGGAAGAGGAGGCGATGGCGCTCGCGGCGAAGATCGCGTCGTTCTCGCTGCCGGTCGTCCTCAAGATCAAGGAGGCGATCAACCGCGCGTACGAGTCGTCGCTCGCGGAGGGCCTCCTGTTCGAGCGGCGCGAGTTCCACGCGACGTTCGCGCTCGACGACCGCGGCGAAGGCATGCGTGCGTTCGTGGAGAAGCGCAAGCCCGCGTTCAGGAACCGCTGACCGCCTGCGGCCGCGCCGCCCCGGGCCCGCCGATCCGGTAGAATCGCCGCTCCTCGCGCATCCTGCCGCCCGCCATGACGTTGTCGCGCGCCTTCGCGCTGCTCCTGCTCGCCGCCGTCGCCGCGCTCGCCGCGGGTTGCGCCACGGTCGCCGCCGACTCGCGCAGGACGCGCGTCGAGTCCACGTGGAAGGACCCGCGCTGGACCGGCGGTCCGATGCGCAAGGTGTTCGTCGTCAGCCTGATGAAGGTCGAGCCGGGCGGCCGCGCCGCGGTCGAGAACGTGATCGTCGCGCGGCTCGCGGCGGCGGGGGTCGCCGGCGTCGCGTCGCACACGGTGCTGGCGGACGACCCGGAGAAGGGCGGGCCGTCGCTGGAAGACGCGATCCGCGCGTCCCGTGCCGACGGCGTGCTGCTGGTGCAGGTGAAGGCGATCGGCGTCTACAACCCGTCGACGATCGGCTCGACGTTCACGACGATTTCGCCCGACACCGACGCGTCGTACGGCTTCCTCAAGCGCGAAGACGCCTGGAGCCCGGGCACCGACTACAAGGTCGCCAAGATCGTCAGCGAGCTCTACCTGCCCGGCCTCGGGCGGCAGGTGTGGACGGCGGTCACCGAGTCGTACGACGCGAAGGACCTCGCGCGCAGCATGCCCGACTACGCAACGACGCTGGTGACGGCGCTGGCCCGCGAGGGGATGATCCCGGGCCCGCCGAAGCCGGCCTCCTGATTTCCAACGTCCGGGGGAACCCCGCCATGCCCGTGCTTCGCCTCGCCGCCGCGCTCGCCGCGGCCGTCCTTCTCGCCGGCTGCCAGACGACGTCGATCCAGTCGGCGTGGTTCGACTCGAGCTACAAGGGCGGCCCGTTCCGCAAGATCGTCGTTATCGCGAGCGACGGGACCGTCGCCGACAGCCGCGTGTTCGAGGACATCATGGTGCAGCAGCTGCAGGCCGCGGGCGTGCAGGCGGTGCCCGGCTACACGACGGTGCCGCCGGACGCGCGGCGGGCCGAGGCGCCGTTCGCGGCGGCGGTAGCCGCCACCGGCGCCGACGGCGTGATCCTCGTCCGGCTGATCCGCGTCGACACGAAGACGCAGGTGTCGACGATGATGATGCCGGGGCCGATGATCGGCCCGTGGGGCGGCTTCTACGGCGGCGGTTTCTACGGCGGCGGCTTCTACGCGGTGCCGGAAGTCACGCAGTACGACGTCGCCTCCGTCGAGACCAACGTCTACTCGGTGGCGTCCCGCACGCTCGTCTGGGCGGCGACCACGCAGACCGTCAACCCGACGACGGTCGAGAAGGAGGCGCCGGACTTTGCCGCCATCATCATCGGCCAGCTGCGCGCGCGCGGGCTGCTGCCGGCGGCGGCGAAGTAGCGCAGATGCGCTCCCTCTCCCGGAGCCAACCGATCGCGTCGATTGCCCGGATGGGCGTGTCACCGCGCCGGCGCGCTCCCTCTCCCGCTTGCGGGAGAGGGCTGGGGTGAGGGTGGCGCCCGCCCGCCCAGCGCCGCGGTGAGTTCCTCGGCGGTCGTGCGCACCAGCGCGCCCAGCGCGGCGATGCGCTCGCGCGTGAAGCGTGTCGTCGGGCCGGCGAGCGACACGGCGGCCCACGGCTCGGCGGCCTCGTCGTACACCGTCGCGGCCACGCAGCGCATGCCGACCGCGTGCTCCTCGTCGTCGATCGCGAAGCCGCGCGCGCGCGTCGCCTCCAGCTCGCGCGCTAGCGCCACGGCCGTCGTGAGCGTGTGCGCGGTGTAGCGGTCGAGCGCGCGCGTGCCGATGGCGGCGGCCACGCCCTTCGCGTCCATCGCGGCGAGCATCGCCTTGCCCACGCCCGACGCGTGCAGCGGCGAGCGCGCGCCGAGCTTCGCGCTCATCCGCATCAGCTCGCGGCACTGCACCTGCTCGACGAACACGGCCTCGCCCGAGTCGAGCACGGCGAGGTTGGCGGTCTCGCCGGAGCGCTCCATCAGCGACTTCAGGTACGGGTACGCCTGCACGACGAGGTTGCGGTGCGACAGGAACGCGCTGCCGACGCGGAACGCGCGCACGCCCATCAGCCACTCGCCGTTGGCGCCCGCCTGCACGTAGCCGGCGGCCTCCAGCGTCGCGAGCAGCCGGTGCGCGGTCGGCGCGGGCAGCCGCAGCGTCGCCGCGAGCGCCGTCAGGGTCGCGCCGCCGTCGGTCGCGGCCAGCGCCTCCAGCACGGCAAGTCCGCGCGAGAGCGCCTGCGTGTGGCCGGGCGCCTTGGGGGCGGCGCGCCGGGCCTTGGCCGGCGCGCTGCGGCGTGGCGGCGGCGAGGGGCGGCTCTTGGCAGGCATGGCGGCGGACCGGCGCCGATTCTAGCACCGGTGCACCGGGGCGCAGCGTTTGTGAAAAGGACTTTCACATTCGGTGCCGCCGGCGCGCGGTAGAATCGGCGGCACTCGCGCCGCGCAATCCCGATGACCGCCCCGACGTCCGCCGCCCTGGCCGCGCTCCTGCCGCAGCGCGTGCTCGACCGCTGCCACGCGCTGGCGCAGCTCACCGAGCAGGACGGCGGCCTGACGCGCGTGTTCCTGTCGGCGGAGCAGCGCGCGGCCAACCGGCTGGTGCAGGACTGGATGGAAGAGGCCGGGATGCGCGCGCGCGTCGACGCCATCGGCAACTGCGTCGGCCGCTACGAAGGCGAGGTGCCGGGACTGCCGTGCCTGCTGCTGGGCTCGCACCTCGACACCGTGCGCGACGCCGGCCGCTACGACGGCATGCTCGGCGTGGTCAGCGCGATCGAGTGCGTCGCCGCGCTGCACGCGACCGGGACGCGCCTGCCGTTCGCGGTCGAGGTCGTCGGCTTCGGCGACGAGGAGGGCGTGCGCTTCGGCGCCACGCTGATCGGCAGCCGTGCGGTGGCCGGCACGCTCGACCCGGCGCTGCTCGACCGCGCCGACGCGACGGGCACGACGCTGCGCGACGCGCTCGCCGGCTTCGGGCTCGACCCCGCGGGGGTGGGGGCCGCGGCGCGGCGGGCCGGCGACGTGCTCGCCTACGCCGAACTGCACATCGAGCAGGGGCCGGTGCTCGAGGCCGCGGGGCTGCCCGTCGGCGTGGTCACGGCGATCAACGGCGGCAACCGCTTCCAGGTCGAGGTCACCGGCATGGCGGGCCACGCCGGCACCGTGCCGATGGGCCTGCGCCGCGACGCGCTCGCCGCCGCGGCCGAGTGCGTGCTCGCGGTCGAGCGCATCGCCGCGGCCGACGCGGACGTCGTCGGCACCGTCGGCCGCATCGCTGCGCACCCGGGCGCGATGAACGTGATCCCGGGCAAGGTCGAATTCACGCTCGACGTGCGCGCGCCGACCGACGACAAGCGGGCGGCGGCGGTGGCCGCGATCCGTGCCGGGTTCGCGGCGATCGCGCAGCGGCGCTGCGTCGACGTCGAGGTGGCGCCGCTGTGGGAGGCGAAGACCGCGCCGTGCGCGGCCGGCATGCAGCGGCAGATCGCCGCCGCCATCCACGCCGAGGGCGTGCGCGTGCACCACCTGCCGTCCGGGGCCGGCCACGACGGGATGGCGCTGGTCGACTTGACGCCCATCGGCATGCTGTTCGTCCGCTGCGCGGGCGGCATCAGCCACAACCCCGCCGAGGCGGTGACGCTCGCGGACGTCGCCACCGGCGCGCGCGTGCTGCTGCGCTTCGTGCTCGCGTTCGCGGCGCCGGTGCGCACATGAGCGCTGCCGCCGACGCCATCCGCGCGTTCCTCGCCGCGCACGGCGCGGAGCAGGAGCGCTTCCTGGCCGAGCTGGTCCGCGTGCCGTCGGACAACCCGCCCGGCGACTGCGCGCCGCACGCCGCGCGCGCGGCGGCCCTGCTCGAAGGCATGGGCTTCGCCGTCGAGCGGCACGCGGTGCCCGAGGCCGAGGTGCGGGCCAACGGCATGGTCAGCTGCACGAATCTCGTCGTGCGCGTGCGCTTCGGGCGCGGCGCGGGCCCGGTGATCGCGCTCAACGCGCACGGCGACGTCGTGCCGCCGGGCTTGGGCTGGACCGCCGATCCCTACGGCGCCGAGGTCCGCGACGGCGTGATGTACGGGCGCGGCGTGGCGGTGTCGAAGTCGGATTTCGCGACGTACGCGTTCGCGCTGCGCGCGCTGCAGGCGGCGGCGGCCGCGGGCGCGCCGCTCGACGGCACCGTCGAGCTGCACTTCACGTACGACGAGGAGGCGGGGGGCGCGATCGGCCCCGCGTGGCTGCTCGCGCGCAAGGTGAGCGCGCCGGACTACGTGATCTCCGCGGGCTTCGCCTACGGCATCACCACCGCGCACAACGGCTGCCTGCACCTCGAGGTGGAGGTCGTCGGCAAGTCGGGCCACGCGGCGGAGCCGGACAAGGGCGTGGACGCGCTGGAAGCAGCCACGAGCATCCTGTCCGACCTCTACGCGCTGCGCCGTACGTACGCGGCGACGAAGTCTGCGGTGCCGGGCATCGCCTCGCCGACGCTCGTCGTGGGCCTGATCGAGGGCGGCATCAACACCAACGTCGTCCCCGACCACGTGAAGTTCCGCCTCGACCGCCGGATCATTCCCGAGGAGAACCCGGCCGAGGTCGAGGCGACGCTGATCGCGCACATCGAGGCGTTCGCGCGCAAGTGGCCGGGCGTCGGCGTCGCCGTGAAGCGCATCCTGCTCGCAGTGCCGTTCGTGCCGATCGCCGGCCAGGAGAAGCTGGTCGGCGCGTTGCAGAAGCACGGCCGCGACGTGCTGGGCGAGGGCTTGCGCACGCACGGCGTGCCGATCTACACCGACGCGCGCCTGTACACGTCCGCCGGCGTGCCGGCGGTGCTGTACGGCGCCGGCCCGCGCACGCTGGTCGAGGCCAACGGCCACCGCGCCGACGAGCGCCTCGTGCTCGCCGACCTGCACAAGGCCACCGAGGTCGTCGCGCGGGCGCTGGCCGACCTCCTCGGCGCCGGCTGACGCCGCCGCACCGCGATGCCGCGCATCGCGTTTCTCTGGCGCCGCGTGTGCGCGCTGGGCGTCGCGCAGATCGTGTCGTGGGGCACGCTCTTCTACACGATCGCCGTGCTCGGCGGCGCGATGCGCGCCGACACCGGTACCACCGACCTGTGGCTCTTCGGCAGCTTCACCGCGGGCCTGTTCCTGTCCGGGCTCGTGTCGCCGCTGGTCGGGCGGCAGATCGACGCGTTCGGCGGCCGCCGCGTGCTCGCGGCGGGTTCGCTCACGGGCGCGCTCGCGTGCGCCGTGCTCGCCACGGCGCAGGGGCCGCTGACGCTCGCCGCCGGCTGGCTGCTCGCCGGCGCGGCGATGGCCGCATGCCTGTACGACCCGGCGTTCGCGACGCTGCACCAGATCGCCGGGATGTCGTACCGGCGCGCCGTCACCGCGCTGACGCTGTTCGGCGGCTTCGCGAGCACGGTGTTCTGGCCGCTGTCGCAGTACCTGCTCGACACCGTCGGGTGGCGGCAGACGTTCGCGATCTACGCGGCGCTGCACCTCGCGCTGTGCCTGCCGCTGCACGTCGCGAGCGTGCCCGCCGGGCGCGGCGCGTGGGAGCGCACGCCTGCGGCCGACCCCGACGCCGCGCCGCGGCCGCGCGGCGGGCCGACGTTCGTGTGGCTGGCGGCGGCCCTGTCGCTGTCCGCGTTCATCGGATCCGCGGTCGCCGCGCACCTGATCGGCCTCTTGACGGCCACCGGCCTGTCGGCGCGCGACGCCGTGCTGATCGGGTCGCTGATCGGGCCGATGCAGGTCGCGGGACGCATCATGGAGTTCGCGTTCAACCGGCACGTGCGCGCGCTGGCGATGGGCACGTTCGCCTTCGCATTGATGGCCGGGGCGCTCGCGGTGTTCACGCAGGTGCGCGGGATCTGGATCGTCGCGCTGGCGTTCGCGATTCCCTACGGCTGGGCCAACGGCATCATGACGATCGTCCGCGGCACGGTGCCGGCGGAACTGTTCGGCCACCGCGACTACGGCGCGCTCCTCGGCCGCCTCGCGCTGCCGCAGTTCGTGCTGAAGGCCGTCGCGCCGTTCGCGCTGACGCTGCTGTTCGCCGTCGATCCGCAGCGCACGTACTCGCCGTACGCGCTGTTGGTGCTCGGCCTGCTGGCGCTCTGCGCCTATGCGGCGGCGGTCGCGTCGGCACGCAGGCCGGGAGCCGCGCCCCCGGTGTGATCCCGATCAGGGTCGGTCACCGGCAAATCGAGCCAGGCTCGGTTTCCAAATCGAGCCAGGCTCGATTGTGCGGAATAGCGCCGCCGGCCGCGGTGTTCGCTGCTGGCAGCAGCCCCCGTCGGCCCGCCCGGGAGGTCCCATGCGTGCGTGCGTTCGAGCATTCGCCGCCGTGGCGTTGGCGCTCCTCGCGCCGCTCGCCCAGGCGAGCTTCCACACCTTCCGCATCGAGCAGCTGTACACGAACGCCGACGGCACCGTGCAGTTCGTGGTGCTGCGCGAGTCTGCGGGCGCCGATGGCGAGCACGTGTGGGACGGCCGGACGCTCACCACCACCGGGGCCGCGGGCACGCGGCAGATCGCGTTCCCGGCGAACCTGCCGTCGGCGGCGACGGCAGGCACGCGCGTGCTCGTGGCCACGCCGGCGTTCGCGGCGCTCGGGATCGTCGCGCCCGACTACTCGATCCCGGCCAACTTCCTGCCGCTCGGGGGCGGCACGATCAACTTCGCGGGCGTCGACCAGTTCGCGTTCGGCGCGCTGCCCACCGACGGCGTCATGGCGCTCACGCGCGCCGGGTTCCCGATGCAGAACCTCGCGACCAACTTCGCGGGCGCCACGGGCAGCGTGACCGCCGGCCCGCCGACGGCGGTCGCCGTCGAGTTCCACCACGCGGGATTCGACCACTACTTCGTCACGCACGTCGCAGGCGAGATCGCGCTCCTCGACGCCGGCGTGGCGATCCGCGGCTGGGCGCGCACCGGCCAGTCGTTCGTCGTCTACTCGGCGGCGGGCAGCGGGACCTCGCCCGTGTGCCGGTTCTACATCCCGCCGGACAAGGGCGACTCGCACTTCTACGGGCGCGGCACCGCCGAGTGCGACGCGACCGGCGCCGCAAACCCGACGTTCGTCAACGAGGACCCGCAGTTCTTCCACGTCGTGCTGCCGGCGGCGGGCGTGTGCCCCGCGGGCCTCGTCGCCGTGTATCGCGTGTTCTCGAACCGGCCCGACGCGAACCACCGCTACACGATCGACCGCGCGCTGCGCGACGCGATGACCGCGCGGTCGCCGCCGTGGCTCGCCGAGGGCGACGGCGACGACCTCGTCGTCATGTGCGTGCCGCCGGCGCCGGGGACGGCCGTGCCCTACGAGCCGCCGGCGGCCGGCGAGCCGCCCGGCCCGCCGGGGTACGGCGGAGCGCCGTGACGGTCGCGCGGCCGCTGCGCGGCGTTCAGGGCGGCGAACCCGCGCCGGGCAGCACGACCGGCGCGGGCACCTTGTTCGGCGCCGGCACGAACGTCGCGGTGACGTTCGGGAATGCGTTGGGCGTGCTGCCGAACGGCGGGCCGGGCTGCGCGATGCCGCCCGCGATCGCCAGCGCCTTGGTCGACCGCTCGAGGAAGTTCGGCGCCTTCACCGTGTTCCACGGCACCGGGTTCTGCAGGCCCGATCCGATGCAGTGCTGCTTCGGCAGGCACGGCCCGACCGAGTAGTCGTCGGGCACGCCCATCATCGTCAGGTAGTAGTTGGCCGCCCAGACCGGTGTGGCCGCGGTGGTCGAGCCGGCGCTGATGAGGAGCGGGAACGACTGCGTCGGGTAGGTCGTCAGCGCGGTCCCGGTGGTGTTGGTGAACGTGCCGGGCGTGTCGGTGACGACGTTGACGACGATCGTGCAGCCGCCCGCCGGCACCACGGTGCCGGCCGGGACGACGATGACGTACGGCGTCAGCTCGACGCCCGGGCACGTGCCGGCGTTGACCAGCGGCGAGGCGAGCGTCGCGTGCAGCGGCACGTGATCGACGTACGGCTCGATCAGCGGGGCGGCCGCGCCGGTCGGGTTACCCAGCGTGATCGTGAACGTCACGGGCACGCCCCAGGGAACCACCGGCTGCGTGCCCGCGGTCAGCGTGGGCGCCGTGATCGTCTGCGTGACGACCGGATTGGCGCCGGCGACCGACAGCGCGACGTCCGCCTCCAGCGCCTGGCTGCTGTCGGTGAACGAGACGGCGGGAACGGTGACGACGTACACGGCGGGCGCCTGCCCGGACGCGGCCGATGCCATCGTCGCCGCGATCGCGCAATTGCCGACCCACGGGTTGGCCGACAGCACGATCTCCGTCTGGTTGACCACGGCGCCGGGGCACGTCGTTGCTGCCTGCTGCGCCGAGGTCTGCGACAGTGCGACCCCCGCGGGCATCGGGACGTTCGCACCGGACGTGGGCGTGCGCGTGCCGCCGCCGTTGCCGAGCACGATCGTGAGGTTCGCCGACCACGTGCCGTCGGCCGCCGGCTGGACGACCGGCGGGTCGATCGTCGCCAGCGTGTAGGGGCCGCTGAACTCGAGGTACGGGCGCACCGCCCACGACGTGCTGGAGGGCTGCGGGCCGAGCGTGATCGGCGTCGTCGCCGGAACCGACCAGACGCCGCTGCCGCCGTAGGTCGCTGCCTGTCCGGCGATCGAGACCTGCGCCGTGCCGAGCGCTGCGAGCGCTGCGGGAGGCGTCCACGTGAAGCCGAACTGGAACGCGGCGTTGCCCGGCGCCGGGGCGGGCGCGGTGCCCTGCGTCGTCGCGTAGACGGGCAGCTCGATCGACGACTGGCTGCCGTCGGCGTTGTACGCGCGCACGGTGAACGTGTACGGCGTGCCGGGCGCCAGCCCGGTGACCGTGTAGCCGGTCTGGCCCTGCACGGTCGTCGACTGCGTCGTGTACGGCGGCGACCACGCGACGACGTAGTGATCGGCGTTGACGACCGCGGGCCAGGCGAGGGCGACCGTGCAGGTGGACGTGGGCGAGCCGGAGCAGGTGCCGGGGGTCGCCGTCACCACCGGTGCGTCGAGGCGCGTGTCGGGCAGGATCCAGATGCGCAGCGTGCCGCCGACCGGGAAGTCGATGTCGGGCGACGGGCGGCCGTTGCGGTCGGAGAACGCGAAGCCGTACGCGTCCGAGTGGTTGTACATGAACGCGGCCCAGCCGTTGTAGAAGCCGTCGTTGCCGTTGCGTGCCTGTCCGAACGGGTACTGGATCGGCGGCATCCCGTACCACACCGCGGAGCTGCCGCCGCCGAACGCGGCGTCGGCGGCACCGTTCATGTAGCCGAAGTTGAGCGCCGCCAGCACGTCGGCCTGCATCCACCCGTACACGGAGTTCGCCACCGCGCCGAGCGCCGCGGCGTCCTGGTCGGTGCACGGCAGCAGCGCGTTGTTCGCGGCGAGTCCCAGCGTCTCGCAGTTCTGCGGCGCGCCGTAGATGTTGAAATCCGCGCTGCCGTAGCCGTGGTCACGGCGCGGCAGCGGGATGCAGACGTCGGCGTTGGACGGCAGCGGCGACGCCGCGGCCGTGGTGCCGGTCAACTTGATGAGCCACCCGTCGGCCGCCAGCCGCGGATCGAGGCACGTTTCGGTCGTGCCCTGTGCCGTCGACGTGACGGCGACGACGATCGTGCAACCACCGGGCGGAATCGCGGCGCCGGTCGCCAGCGCGAGCGGGTTGCCGGTGGCTGTCTGGCAGGTGCCGGTGTTCGCCGAAGTCGTGGTCACGCCGGGGGGCAGCGCGACCGCGAACGGCGCGCTCGGGACCTGCGACGACGCCGTGGCGTTGGGGAGGGTGACCGTCAGCGTCGACGCGCCTCCCGGGCCGATCGTGCCCGGCGCGAACGCGCCCGTGACGGCGGCGGCGCCCGCCGCCGCCACGGTCAGCGGCGCCGCTGCGGGCGTCGTCACACTGTACGCGCCGGTCTGCAGCACGCTGGTGGAGCCGGTGACGGTGCCCGTGCGCGACGAGGTGACGGTCGCCACGATCGTGCAGCCGCCGGCGGGGATCGCCGCGCCCGGCAGCAGCGCGAGTTGCGTCGAGCCGGCGGCCGGGGACAGCACGACGCCCGTGCACGTCGTCGCGGCGGTCGTCCCCTGGATGATCACGCCGGCCGGCATCACGCTGTAGAACGGCGCGGACAGACTGGCCGTGGTGCTGGTGGCGTTCGGCACGGCGATCGTGAGCGTGGCCGTGCCGCCGGCGGCGATCGTCGCCGGCGCGAACGCCATCGTCAGCGCCGACGGGCCCGACGCGGTGCCCGCGATCACCGACAGCGGCGCGACGGCGGGCGATGCCGTGTACGCGGGCGTCGTCAGCGCGCCGGACGTGGCCGTGACCGTCACCGGCGACATCTTGCGGATCGTGCCCGTGTAGTTGAACGTGTACGCCGACACGACGTTGCTGTCCGCCTCGGTGAACGTGTAGGCCGGCCTGGTCGGCGGCGTCGTGCTCGGCAGCAGGCTGTCGAGGTAGCCGGCGAAGCTCGGATACGGCCACGGCGAGCCCGGCGGCGGCGACGGGGGCCACGTGCCGCCGGTCCAGCCGGTCGGCGCCGACGTCGGGCACAGCGTCACCGGCGGCGTGCTCGCGGCCGCGACCTGGTTGGGCCCGACGATGCGCGCGAACTTGGCGAGCGGATTGGCGGCATCGAACGGCTGCCCGTCCGTGCGCAGGAACGCGCACTGCAGCGACGCGTCGGCGGCGCTCATCGCCGCGAGCAGCGTGGCGGTGGACGTGTAGTAGGTGACGCGATCCTGCGGATGCGCGAACGCGGTGTCGCCCGGCGCAAACGTCGTCAACTCGAGCGGGATGCCGTAGAAGTCGATGGACGTGAGGTCGCCGTTGCTCGCAATCGACGCCGAGTACGAGAACTCGAGCGGCTGGAACCGTGTAGAGGTGCGTACCGTCGGCGCGGGCGGGTACGTGATCCCCGCGTCGTAGGACACGAACAGGACGCCGGAGCCCACGGTCGCCATCGTGAACTGGTAGACGGGAACGGCCGGTTTGCCGGAATACGGCGACGGCACCGTCAGCTGGGCGCCGCCGGGTCCGGGCGCCGGCTGGATCGGGGTCGAGCACGTCGTGGTGCACTTGAGCGGCGTGCCCGTCGTCGCCGGCGGGCTCGTGGCGCCCATGTCGACGTTCGCGATGCCCGAGACGGAAAACGGCAGCACCGTTCCGCCCGTGAGCGTGATCGACTTGCCGCCCAGCAGCAGGTACACCTGCTCGTCGGACTTGCCGCTGTCGTTGATCACCTGGACGGTGATGGGCGTCTGGGCCTGCTGCGCGAAGGCGGGAAGGGCGAGGCAGGCGACGGCGGAGGCGACGGCAAGTGGCGTGCGGTTCATGGAATCCGGGCAAGAGGTGGGAGGCGCGCGCAGTGCGCAACGACGTCATGCAATTCCCGTGCCGTCGCGCGCCGGGGGGCGCGCGTCAGGATTGCGTTGCCGCCAACGGCGCGTGACGGTCGGCGCGCGCGAGCAGTGCCGGCACGGTGAACGCGAGCGCGAGCTGGACGGCGAACAGCGCGCCGAACGCCTCGGTCTCGCTGCGGCCGGCCGCCAGCACGCCGGCCAGCACGAGTTCGAGCAACTCGAGTCCGACCTCGGTGCCGACCATGATCGCGATCGCCGGCAGCGCCGCCAGCAGCGCGACGCTCGCCGCGCCGCGGACCAGCGCGAGGCAGAGCAGCACCGTGAGCCCGCCGGAGCCCACACCGGTGAGCACCGGCGTCCATAGGTACCACGCGCGGCTTGCGAGCCACGGGTAGCAGGCGAACGTCGCGAGGCCCGCGACGGTCGCGGCGGCGAACGCGAGCCGCAGCGCCGCCTCGCGCGCCGGAAGGCGGTGGACGAGCGCGCCGGCGGCGATCGTGCCGGCGATCTGCGCCGCGGCGGCGAGCGTCGACCGGTCGGCGACGAACTCCGCAGCGAACTGCCGCTGGTAGAGGAACGCCGCCTCGAAGAAGCCGGTCGTCGGCCACTGCAGCGCGAACAGCGCGCACAGCAGCCACGACGCTTCGGCAGGCAGCGTGGTGGCGCGCGCCGTCCGCGTCGCCTCCCGCCCGAACCACGCCCCCGTCGCCACGAAGAGCGGCAGCGCCGTGAGCGCTGCGGGTGCCGCGTAGCCCTGCACGGAGCCCAGCGTCGACCACAGCTCGAAGGCGACGACGGCGGCGGCGAACGCCGCCAGCAGGCGCGCCGGCAGCGCGTTGCCGGAACCCGCGGCGCACGCCGCGCCCGGCAGGAGCAGCGCCAGCGCGGCGAGGAGCGCCAGCAGCGCGAGCGGCAGCGCGGCGAACGCGAGGAAGTACCACGCGAGGCCGAATGCCGGCAGCAGCAGCTTGGCCAGTTGCGGGGCCGCGAGGAAGCCGGCGGGCGCCGCGCCGCTCCAGAGCGTGGTCAGCGCCTTCCGGCCGCCGGGGCCGGGCCACTGCGCGATCAGCGCCTGCGCCGTCGGCGCGAGGCACGCGACCGCGCCGGCGCCGAGCGTCAGGCACAGGTAGGCGGCGAGTTCGCGCTGCTCCGCGCCGGCACGCGCGCGAGCGGCGAATCCGAACGCCGCGAACGCCGCTGCGGCGATGGCGCAGGCGACGCTGCCGATCGACTGCGGCCGCAGCCGGCGCAGCAGCAGCGGATACGCGGCGAGTGCCACCACCATGCCGGCGACGATCGCCTCCATCAGCAGCGCCACGCGCGCGACGGGGACGCCGAGGAAGGCGGCGAACGTGCCCTCGCTCACCAGCACCGTGCTGGTGACGACGGACTTCATGCCGTTGCCGAGCAGCGCGACCGCGCCGAGGACGGCGAGCGCCGCAACGGCGGGCCGTGCGGAGGGAGCAGTGTCGTTGCCGGGGCCCATCGTCGCAGCCGGATCATCGCACGGCCACGGCCGCGCCCCCCTCCGGGGGTCAGACCCTTGTGGGCGGGGCGGGGCGGGCGGCGTGCGGACGGGCACTCAAGCGCCGTGGACGGGGCGCGGGTCGTCGGTCTTCGCGCCGGCGGGC
>JBGAMF010000158.1:0-6496 GCA_044223185.1 Casimicrobiaceae bacterium
CCGACCTCGCGTCGCTGCACGTCGCCATGGTGGATGCGATGGGCCGCGCCGACGACGACGAGAAGCTCGCGCTGCTGCGCGCCCACCCGGAACTCGCCGGCAAGGCCGCCGTGCGCGGCGAACTGACGGCCGACTCGACGAAGGAGCAGTCCGGCGCGGGTCTCGCGCACTGCACACCGGAGGAGTTCGCGACGATCACCGCGCTCAACCGCCGCTACAACGAGAAGTTCGGATTCCCGTTCATCCTCGCGGTGAAGGGCTGGGACCGCGCCGGAATCATCGGCGAGTTCGCCCGCCGCGTCGAGCGCGACCGCGCGAGCGAGCTCGCCGAGTGCCTGGCGCAGGTCGCGCGCATCACGCGCTTCCGGCTGGACGCCATGTTCGCCGGAACGGGGAGCGGTCCGCGCTGACGCCGTCGTCCCCGCTCGGGCGGGGTCGACGGGCGCCGAACCGGCGGACACGGCAGGTCCGCACGGCGCGCGCTCACGCCTGCGCCAGGACCGCCGCGCGCGGCGCGGAGCGCAGCCCCCTGCGCCGCAGCAGCAGGTAGACGGCCGGGATGACGAGCATCGACAGGAGCGGCGCCGTGACCATGCCGCCGACCATGGGCGCCGCGATCCGCTGCATCACCTCCGATCCCGCGCCGTGCGTCACCATGATCGGCAGCAGGCCCGCGAAGATCACGGCCACCGTCATCGCCTTCGGCCGCACGCGCAGCACGGCGCCCTCGCGGATCGCGTCGAGGAGGTCGTCCTCGGTCGTGCGGCCCGCCGCGACGCGCGCCTCCCATGCGTGCTTCAGGTACAGCAGCATGATGACGCCGAACTCGGCGGCGACTCCCGCGAGCGCGATGAAGCCCACGCCGCTCGCGACCGACACGTTGTGCCCCAGCAGCCACAGGAGCCAGATGCCGCCGACCAGCGCGAACGGCAGCGCCAGCATGATGACGAGCGACTCGTCGACGCGGCGGAACGTGAGGTAGAGCAGCACGAACACGATGGCCAGCGTGAACGGCACCACGTACGAGAGCCGCGCGCTCGCGCGCTCCAGGTACTCGAACTGCCCCGACCACGACAACGAGTAGCCGGGCGGCAGCTTGACTTTCCCCGCCACCTCGGCCTGCATGTCGCGCACGGCCGACCGCAAGTCGCGGCCGTGCAGGTCGACGTACACCCAGCCCGACAGCCGCGCGTTCTCGCTCTTGACCATCGGTGCCCCGTCGGTGATGCGCACGTCGGCGACGTCGGAGAGCCGGATCTGCGCGCCGCGCTCGGTCTGGATCGGCAGCTCGCGCAGCCGGTCGACAGAGTCGCGGAACTCGCGCGGGTAGCGGACGTTGATCGGGAAGCGGCGCAGGCCCTCGACGGTCTCGCCGACGTTGTCGCCGCCGATCGCGGAGGTGACGACCTCCTGCACGTCGGCGATGTTGAGCCCGTAGCGCGCCGCGCGGTCGCGGTCGATCGTGACGTCGAGGTAGCGGCCGCCGGTCAGCCGCTCGGCGAGCGCCGAGTTGACGCCGGCGACCGGCTTCACCACGCGCTCGATCTCGGCGGCCACGCGGTCGATCTCCGCGAGGTCGGGTCCCGAGACCTTGATGCCGACCGGACTCTTGATGCCGGTCGCCAGCATGTCGATGCGGTTGCGGATCGGCGGGACCCAGATGTTGGACAGGCCCGGCACCTTGACGACGCCGTCAAGCTCGGCAATCAGCCTGTCCGGCGTCATGCCGGGCCGCCACTCGCTCTTCGGCTTGAACTGGATCGCCGTCTCGAACATCTCGAGCGGCGCCGGGTCGGTCGCGGTCTCCGCGCGCCCGGCCTTGCCGAACACGCGCGCGACTTCCGGCACGCTCATGATCAGCGCGTCGGTCTGCTGCAGCAGCTCGGCGGCCTTGCCGGTGGACAGGCCCGGCAAGGCAGAGGGCATGTACAGGAGGTCGCCCTCGTCGAGCGGCGGCAGGAACTCGCCGCCCAGCCGCGCCGCGGGAATCACGGTGAGCGCCGCCGCGAGCACGGCGACGACGATCGTCGTGCCGGGGAACCGCAGCACGACCTCCAGCAGCGGCCGGTAGCCGGCGATGAAGAACCTGTTCAGCGGATTCTTCGCCTCGTCCGGGATGCGCCCGCGGATCAGGTAGCCCATCAGCACCGGCACCAGCGTGACCGCGAGGATCGCCGACGCGGCCATCGCGTAGGTCTTGGTGAACGCGAGTGGCGAGAACAGCCGTCCCTCCTGCGCCTCGAGCATGAACACCGGGATGAACGACAGCGTGATGATCAGCAGGCAGAAGAAGAGCGCCGGCCCGACCTCGACCGCCGCGTCGCCGATCACGCGCCACTGGTCGGCGCCGGCCGGCGCCTGCCCGCCGTGCGCGTGCCGCCAGCGCTCGAGGTGCTTGTGCGCGTTCTCGATCATCACGACGGCCGCGTCGACCATTGCGCCGATCGCGATCGCGATGCCGCCCAGCGACATGATGTTCGCGTTGACGCCCTGGTAGTGCATGACGACGAACGCCATCAGCACTCCGATCGGCAGCGAGACGATCGCGACGAACGCCGAGCGCAGGTGGAACAGGAAGGCGAGGCAGACCAGCGCGACGACCGCGAACTCCTCGACCAGCTTCTGCGCGAGGTTCTCCACGGCGTTGCGGATCAGCGTCGAGCGGTCGTACACCGGCACGATCGCCACGCCCTCGGGCAGCCCGGCCGCGAGGCTCGCGAGCTTCGCCTTCACCGCGTCGATCGTCTCCAGCGCGTTCTTGCCAGAGCGCATGACGATGATGCCGCCGACGGTCTCGCCCTCGCCGTTCAGCTCGGCGATGCCGCGACGCGTCTCCGGCCCGACCTGCACGCGCGCGACGTCGGCCAGGCGCACCGGCACGCCGGCCTCGCTCGTGAAGACGGGAATCCGGCGGAAGTCGTCGAGCGACTTCAAGTACCCCGACGCGCGCACCATGTACTCGGCCTCGCCCAGTTCCAGCACCGAGCCGCCGGTCTCCTGGTTGGCCTTCTGCACCGCCTCGATCACCTTGCCGTGCGGAATCCGATAGGCGCGCAGCCGGTCCGGGTCGAGCACGATCTGGTACTGGCGCACCATGCCGCCGACGCTCGCCACCTCGGCGACGTTGGGTACCGACTTCAGCTCGTACTTGAGGAACCAGTCCTGCAGCGCACGCAACTCCGAGAGATCGAGCTTGCCGGACCTGTCGACCAGCGCATATTCGAAGATCCAGCCCACGCCGGTCGCGTCGGGGCCCAACGCCGGCTTCGCCTCGCGCGGCAGCCGCCCCTGCACCTGGTTCAGGTACTCGAGCACGCGCGAGCGCGCCCAGTACGGGTCGGTGCCGTCGTCGAACAGCACGTAGACGAACGAGTCGCCGAAGAACGAGTAGCCGCGCACGGTCTTCGCGCCCGGCACCGACATCATCGTCGTCGTCAGCGGGTACGTGACCTGGTTCTCGACGATCTGCGGCGCCTGCCCCGGCCACGTCGTGCGGATGATCACCTGCACGTCGGAGAGGTCCGGCAGCGCGTCGAGCGGCGCGCGCAGCACCGCCCACGCGCCCCACGCGGTGACGATCGCCGTCGCGAGCAGGACGAGGAACCGGTTCGCGAGCGACCAGCGGATGACGGCGGCGATCACGGCTTGGCTCCGGCCGCCGGCGCGTGCCCGGCATGCGGGTCCTTCGCCGGCGCTGCGGCGGCGGCGGGTGCCGCAACCGGCGCGGCGCCGGCGCGGTCGACTGCCACGATCTGGAACTCGCCGGCGCCCTTCTGCCGGAACGTGAATGCCACGCGGTCGCCGACCTTGATCGCAGCGGGCCAGCCGGATGCCGGCGGCACGAAGCCCATCGTCATCTTGCCCCACTTCGCCGACGGGATCGGGTCGTGCGACAGCATGACCTCGTCCTTCGCGATCGCCTCGACACGGGCTTCGCCACGGTGCTCGCCCTCCAACGTGGCCGGCGCGCTCGCCGGCATCTCGGCGAGCCGCGTGGTCGCGCCCTTCAGGCTCGCGTCGGAGTCGATGAGGAACTGACCAGACACGACGACCTGCTGGCCGGGCTCCAGACCCTTGCGGATCTGCGTCATCCCGCCGCTCTCGATGCCGGCGTCGACGTCGACCGCGCGGAACCTGCCTTCGCCTTCCGCGACGAACACGACGGTGCGGCGGCCGGTGGCGATCACCGCCTCGGACGGGACGACCGTCACCTCGGGCGCCTCTCCCGGCGCGAAGTCCACCGACGCGTAGAGCCCCGGCACCAACCGTCCGGCAGGGTTCGCGACCTCGATGCGCGCCTTGATCGTGCGCGTCTGCGCGTTCACTTCGGGCAGCAGCGCGCCGACGCGACCCTTGAACACCGTGCCCGGCATGGCGGGCGTGCGCACCTCGACCGGCGTGCCGGCGCGCACGCGCGCCGCGGCGGCTTCCGGCAGCTCGGCGTTGATCCACACCGAGGACAGGCCGTTGATCCGGTACAGCGGCGCGCCCATCGCAACCGCCATCCCCTCGCGCACCGCGAGCTCGGTGACGACCCCGCCGATCGGTGCGACGATGGTGAGCCGCGGCTGCACGGCGCCGCCGGCCACGACGCCGTCGATCTGCGCGTCCGACATTCCGGCCAGCCGCATCCGCTGCCGCGCGGCGTCGGCGAGCGCCTCCATCCCCTGCCCCTTCATCCGCCGCACGGCGAGGTACTCCTCCTGCGCGGCGACCCACTCGGGCACGTAGAGTTCGAGCAGCGGCTGCCCGGCGCGCACCGGGTCGAGCGGCGCGCGCACGAACACCTTTTCGACGAAGCCGCTGGCCCGCGCCTGCACGAACGCCTGGTCGCGCTCGTTGAAGGCGACATTGCCGACCGTGGTCAGCGGCGGCGCGAGCCGCGCGCGCGTGACCTCGGCAGTGCGCACGCCGATGTTCTGGCGCACGCGCGGGCTGATCGTCACCGTCGACGCGTCGCCGCCGGCGTCCGCGTACACGGGCTCCAGCATCATGTTCATGAACGGCGACTTGCCGGGCTTGTCGAAGCGCTGGCCCGGCACCATCGGGTCGTGCCAGTACAGCACCTTGCGGCCCGTGGCCGGGTCGACGTCGCCGGGCTTCTGCGGCGCGCCGGTGTTCGGCGCCGCGGGTGCGCCCGCCGTGGCGGCGTCCATCGCGGCGGGCGGTGCGTCGCGGCGACCCAGCCAGTAGCCGCCGGCGGCGAGCGCCGCCGCGACGAGCAGGGCGATGATCGTGGTGGTCGCTGTCTTCATGGCCGTTCCTTTGCGTTCGCCGCGGCCGTGTGCGTGCCCGACGTGACATCGAGGTAGTTGAGCTGCGCCCACAGGCGCGCGGTCTCGCGCTCGAGCATCAGCGCGTCGCGCCGCACGTCGAGCTCGTTGCGGCGGGCCGCCAGCACGTCGGCGAGCGCGCCCTTGCCGCCGCGGTAGGCGGCCACGGCCGCGCCGGTGCGCTCGCGCGCGAGCGGCAGCAGCGAATCGGCGTACAGCGCGAGCCGCTCGCGCCCGTTCTCCCACTCCTCCAGCATCGCGGCGACTTCCGCGACGTGTGCCGTCAGCGCGTCCTCGCGCAGCGCGCGCGCCTGGTCGGCCAGCGCCAGCTTCGCGGCGACGTCGCGGTCCTGCCGGTTCGCGCGGTCCCACGGCAGCGGGATCGACACGCCGAACGACATCATGTTGCCGAAGTCGGGCCCGCGCTGCTGGTACGCGATCTCGAAGCTCCAGTCCGGATCGCGGTTCGCCCGCGCAACCTTGGCCTCGGCCTGCGCGAGCGCCTCGGCCTGCGCCAGCGCCGCAATCTGCGGGTGGTGGACGAGCTGCGCGTCGAGCCGCGCGCGCTCGAGCGGGACGCGCGCGAAGTCCGGCTTGCCGGCGAGCGGCGCGTCGGCGCCGGGGCCGACCCACCGCGCGAGCATCGTGACCGACGTCGTCACCTTGCGCCGCGCCTCGCTCGTCTTCTCCGCCAGCGAGGCGCGCGCGCCGCGCGCCGCGAACACCTCGCTCTGCATGGCGCGCCCGGCGCGGTACGCGAACTCGGCGGCGTCGACTTCCAGTGCGGCTTCGGTCGCCTGCTCGGCGAGCAGCGCGACCGCGGCTTCCGCGTACCAGCGGTCGATCCACGCGAGCGCCGTGTCGCGCGCGATGTTCGCCTGCGCGGCCGCGCGCTCCACCTGCGCACGCTCGGCCTCGCGCTCGTACCGCGCCATCCGCGACTCCCGCTTGGCGGACGACAGCCACTCCTGCATGACGCCGATCCGGCCCATCGTCATGAAGTCCTTGGTGAAGCTCCAGGCGTCGGGGCCGGTCACCGGCAGGTTCTCGACGCCTAGCTTCAGCACCGGGTCCATGAGCTGGCCCGACGCGACCGCCATCTCCTTCGCGGCCGCGGCGGCGGCGTCCTGAGCGGGCAGCAGTTGCGAGCGCGCGAGCGCGCGGCGCTGCGCCTCGGCGAGCGTCAGCGGCGCCTCGGCCGCCGGCGCGACGGGCGCCGCCAC
>JBGAMF010000026.1:0-44503 GCA_044223185.1 Casimicrobiaceae bacterium
CCGCGCGCGTCGTAGCCTCTGCTACGCGAAAGGCGCCCGGCCGCCCGAAGCCTTTCGCGCTGACTGCCTTCGGAATCGGGACGCGAAGCGTGTCGATTCCGCCGGCCGCGAATTGCAGCGCGGATCGCGCAGCGGAAGCTCGCATCGCAGGCTGTCCATGCGCACGCGCGCGCTACCGAGCCGGGCGCGAAGCGCCTTGCGAACGGCGCGCTTCGTAGCAGTTACTACACGGAAAGCGCCCGGCCGCCCGAAGCTTTCCGTGCTGACTTCCGCGGCCGCAAATCGCGCCGCGGGGCGCGAAGCGCCCGTGCCCGCGATTTGCGGACGTTGCGGCTACTTGTCGTCGATCTTGTACTCGACGTAGGCCTTGTCGCGGACCTGCCGCATGAACTCGCCGAACTGCTCGTCGGCCTTGCGCGCGCGGATGGCCTGCCGCGCGACCTCGCGCTTGCGCACCTCGGTGACGTCCTGCGTGCGCCGCTCCTCGACCAGGATCAGGTGCCAGCCGAACGGCGTGCGCACGGGGCCGGACATCTCGCCGATCTTGAGCTTGGCCATCGCCTGCTCGAACTCGGGCACGGTGTCGCCCGGGCTGATCCAGCCGAGGTCGCCGCCCTTGCTCGACGAGCCGTCCTCGGAGTTGACCTTCGCCTGGTCGGCGAACTTGGCGCCCTGCTCGATGCGGTCCCGGACCCGGTCGATCTTGGCCTTGGCCTCCGACTCGGACGTCACCTCGTTCACGCGCACGAGGACGTGGCGTGCGTGCGTCTGTTCGACGATCGTCGGCGCGTTGCGGCTGCGCGAGTCGTTCACCTTGACGATGTGGAAGCCGCCCGCGCTGCGCAGCACCGGGGAGACGTCGCCCTTGTTCATCGTGCGCACGGCGCCCTGGAACACCGTCGGCAGCCGCGCCGGCGTGCGCCAGCCGAGTTCGCCGCCCTGGATCGCGTCCTGCGCGTCGGAATACGCGGCCGCGACCTCCTTGAAATCGCGGCCGCTCCTGATCTGCGCGAGCGCCTCCTCGGCGCGGCGGCGGCGCGCGTCGATCTGGTCGGGCGTGGCCTGGTCGGGCACGCCGACCATGATGTGCGCCAGCAGGTACTCGTTCTCGCCGCCGGCCTGCGCGGCCACCGTGGCGAGATAGTTGTCCACCTCGGCCTCGGAGACCTGCACGCGGCTGTCGACCTCGCGCTCGCGCAGCCGCTGGATGGTCACCTCGCGGCGGATGTCCTCGCGGTACTTCGCGTACGAGATCCTCTCGCGGTCGAGCACGCGCCGCAGCTCCTCCGGCGTCACCTTGTTCTCCTGCGCGATGCGCAGGATCGTGCGTTCGACCGTCTGGTCGTCGACGCGCACGCCGTTGTCCTTGGCGAACTGCAGCAGCGCCCGCTCGACGATCAGCCGTTCGAGCACCTGCCCTTCGAGGACGTCGGGCGCCGGCGGGCGCACGTTCGACGCCTTCATCTGCGCGAGCACGATGCGCTTCTGCTCGTCGAGCTCGTACTGCGTCAGCGCCTCGTCGTTGACGACGGCGAGGACGCGGTCGAGCGGCACGGTGGCCGTGGCCGCGCGCGGCGGCGCGGCCGGGCGCGCCGGGGGCGGCGTGCCGGGCCGCGGCCCGGCGCCGGGCACCTGGATGCTGCCGCCGGAGGACGTCGGCTGGGCCGAGGCGAGCGCGGCCACTCCGGCCGCGGCGACCGCGGCGAGCAGCGACAGGACGGGACGACGGCGTGCCATCGCGGGGACTCCTTCTAGAACTCGGGCAGCGGATCGAAGCTGCGGTCGCGCTGCTGCAGCGTGGGGTCGTTGGTGCGCAGGTAGCCCGGAACCGTGCGTCGCAGGAGCTCCAGGGGGCTCGTGCCCACGCGCGCCAGGCCGTTCAGCTCGAGCTGCACGAACAGCGAACGCGTCGTGGTCTCGGTCGTGGTGATGAGCTGCTGGCCGACCACGCGCAGCGCCCAGCACCCGCCATTGTACTCCAGCCCGACCACCCCCTCCAGCGTCTTGCGGTCGGGGATCGAGTAGTTCCACGCGCCGAGCATCGTCCAGTTCGCCGACAGCGGCCACTGCGCGGACAGGTACGTCTGCTTGAGCTCCGATTGACCGCCGACCTGGTCGACGAGTTCCCGCGAGTAGCGGTACAGCAGGCTCACGACGCGGCCCGGCCCCGGCTGGTAGCGCGTGCCGACGTTGAAGCGGTCGACCTGCGACGTGCCGAAGTCGTACTGGAGCAGGCCGATCATCGACCACGCGTCGGCGAGGCGGCCCTCGGCGCCGACCAGGAAGTCGGACGAGCCGGACTCCTGCGGCGTCGTGCCCGGCAGGTACACCTGCTGGTTGTCGAAGTAGAAGCGCTGCCCGACCGCGAGGCGGAACCGCTCGGCGCCGGTGGCCGGATCGAGCAGGCGCGACGTCACGGCGACCGCGAGCTGGTTGGTGTCGCCGACGCGGTCGCCGCCGACGAAGCGGTTCTCGGTGAAGAGCTGGGTGAAGTTGAAATCGTCCTGCACCGTGTCGAAGATCGGCAGCGCGTTCTGGCTGCGGTACGGGATGTACGTGTACATCGCGCGCGGCTCCAGCGTCTGCACGAAGCGCTTGCCGAAGAGATCCCAGTCGCGCTCGAACACGAGCCCCGCGTCGACGCTGCCTACCGGCACGACCACGCTCTCGCGCCCGTCCGGCACGCCCGGAGTCGGCTGGTTGAGGTCGTAGCCCCACGCCGCGACGGCGGCGCGCGCGTTGAAGAACCACGCGCTGCCCTGGCGCCGCCAGCTGGCCGACGGCAGGAGCACGCCGCGGTCGCCGGTCGGCGTGAGCGCGGACTGCGAGAACCGCACGTACTCGGCGGTGCCGCTCCACACGAGGCCCAGCCAGTCGGTGTCGGCGAGCCCCGCCTTCACCTGCGGCAGCATGTTGTACGGGGGCACGACCGCCGCGTCCGGGTTCGGGTCCTGCAGCGTCTGGAACGACTGCGTGCGCGCCACCACCGCCAGCGGCCCGTAGGTGGCGACGAGGCCGAACTCCTGCGGCAGCGTCTTCTGCGAAGTCACCGAGACGCGGTCGGCGAAGTCGGCGAGGTACGTCGAGTCCGAGACGCGGTTGTAGTTGAAATAGCCGGACAGCCACGGCGCGAGCCGCTGCGTGTGCTTCCACGAGAACGCCCAGCGCGCGTCGCCGGTGACGCGGTCGTCGGGCACGACCTCGCCGATCGCCTCGCCCGCGGCCGGCTCGAACAGGTAGCGGCCCTGGGCCGCGACCTGCAGGCCGCGCCGCGTCATGATCCGCGGCGTGACCGTCGCGTCGTAGTTGGGCGCGAGGTTGAAGTAGTACGGCGCGGCGAACTCGAAGCCGCGGATCTGCGTCGAGCCGATCGTCGGCGTGAGGAAGCCCGACTTGCGCTCGTTCGACAGCGGAAACTCGAGCCACGGCGTGTACATGACCGGCACGTCGAGGAAGTAGACCATCGCGCTGCGCGCGGTGCCCACGCGGCGCTGCCGGTCGACCTCGATCTCGTCCGCCCGCAGGAACCAGTCGTTGTTGGGCGCAACACAGCTCGTGTACTGCGCGGTGGTCGCCTCGTAGCGGTCCGGGCCGGCGAAGCGGATCTCCTTCGCCGAGCCGCGCGACGCGTTGTCGGCGATGTGGAAGCGCGGTTCGTCGAAGAAGCCGATCTCGCGGCTGCGCTGGAACTTGACCTCCGGCCCGCTGATCCAGTCGAGGCCCTTGCGCAGCGTGACGTTGCCCTTGCCCCACACCTCGTCGTTGTCGACGTCGTACTGCAGCCAGTCGGCGAGCACGGTCTCGCGCCGCGTGCGCAGTTCGACGTTGCCGGACGCCTCGATGCGCTTCCCGCCGCTGCCTTCGAGCCGGTCCGCGCGCAGGAAGATCGCGCCGCGCTCCTCTTCAACCTCGGTGCCGGCCGCCGGCCGGATCGTCACCGGCAGCGGCGGCGGCGGCGGCGGCGCGTCCGCGAAGTCGCCGGCGCGCGGCGCCGCACCGCCGTTTGCCGCGGCCGGCAGCGCCGCACCGCGCGGCACGACGGGCTGGATCTCCCGCGCGAGCGTCAACGGCAGCTCCTGCGCAACCGCGCCCGGCGGCGCCACGACGGCGATCGCGGTCGCGGCAAGCGGCGCGACCAGCGAGGGCCAGCGGGAGCGGCGGGACGGCATCGGGGTGCGCTGCGGACGGTTTGCTAGAATGCCGCATTCTAGCTTGCCGTCCGCCGCGCCACTTTCGCGGCCCCGCCCGCGCCGCGCCGCCGGGTGCGCGGGCCGTCCCCGCGGCCCGCATTCCATCGTGCCGATGAGTCCGCCCGCCGACGACGCTCGCCTGTCCGCGCTCCGCGCGTGGCTCGTGCACGCGCTGCCGGGCGCCGCGTTCGACCTGGCGCCGGCTTCGGCCGACGCGAGTTTCCGCCGCTACTTTCGCGCCACCCTGGCGGCACCGCATCCGGCCGCACCCGCGGCGACGACGCTGATCGCGATGGACGCGCCGCCGCCGCTGGAGAACTGCCGGCCTTTCGTGCACGTCGCGTCGCTGCTGCACGCGGCCGGCGTGCACGCTCCGCGGGTGCTCGCACACGACCTCGACCGCGGGTTCCTGCTGCTGACCGACCTCGGCACGACGACCTACATGGCGGCGCTCGACGCCGGCTCCGCGCACGCGCTGTACATGGACGCGCTCGACGCGCTGGTGCGCTTCCAGCGCACGTCGTGCGAGGGCGCTCTGCCGCCGTACGACGAGGCGCTGCTGCGCCGCGAGCTCGACCTCTTCCCGGACTGGTACGTCGCGCGGCACCTGAACCGCACGCTCGCGCCGGCGCAGCGCGAGTCGCTCGAGCGCGTGTTCGCGGCGGTCCTCGCGAACAACCTCGCGCAGCCGCGCGTGTTCGTCCACCGCGACTACCACTCGCGCAACCTGATGGTGAGCACGCCCAATCCCGGCGTGCTCGACTTCCAGGATGCCGTGTACGGCCCGGTGACCTACGACCTCGTCTCGCTGCTGCGCGACGCGTACGTCGAGTGGGAGGAGGAGCGCCAGCTCGACTGGGCGGTCCGCTACTGGGAGCGTGCTCGCGCGGCCGGCATTCCCGTCGCCCCGGACTTCGGCGCGTTCTGGCGCGACTTCGAGTGGATGGGCGTGCAGCGGCAGTTGAAGGTGCTCGGCATCTTCGCGCGCCTCGCCCACCGCGACGGCAAGGAGGCGTACGTGCGGGACATGCCGCTCGTCATGCGCTACCTGCGCGCCGCGTGCGGGCGTTACCGCGAGCTCTCGCCGCTGCTCGTGCTGCTCGACGCGTTCGACGGCCGGGCGCCCGTGGTCGGCTACACGTTCTGAACCGGGCCGGTCCCCGCGCAACCGACATGACGCAGGCGATGATCCTGGCCGCGGGCCGCGGCGAGCGGATGCGGCCGCTGTCCGACGCGGTGCCCAAGCCGCTGCTCGCCGTCGGCGGGAAGCCGCTGATCGTCCACCAGGTCGAGGCGCTCGCGCGCGCCGGCTTCCGCGACCTCGTGATCAACGCCGCGCACCTGGCCGCGCAGCTGACCGCGGCGCTCGGCGACGGCGCCGCGCTGGGCGTGCGCATCGCGTGGTCGCTGGAGGCCGAGCCGCTGGAGACCGCCGGCGGCATCGCGACCGCGATGCCTCTCATCGGCGACGGCCCGCTCGTCGTCGTGTCCGGCGACATCTGGACGCGCTTCGACTACGCGACGCTCGTGCCGCGCATCGAGGCGATGGCGCGCAGCGACGCGCCGCCGCGTGCGCACCTCGTCATGGTGCCGAACCCTCCGTTCCACCCGGAAGGCGACTTCGCCCTCGCCGGCGGGCAGGTTGCCCGCGACGGCGCGTCCCGGCTGACGTTCGGCAACATCGGCGTCTACGACACGGCGCTGCTGCGCGAACTTCCGCGCGGCGTCAAGCTCAAACTGCTTCCGCTGTACCACGCGTGGATCGCACGCGGCCTCGTCTCCGGCGAGCGCTACGATGGCCCCTGGGTCAACGTGGGCACGCCGGCCGAGCTGGCCGCGCTCGACGCGACGCTGACGGCCCACGAGGCCTGAACCCCGCAACCCCCGCCCCACGAGGACGAACCCGATGACCGCCAACGACAACCCGCTGCTCGACTTCTCCGGCCTGCCGCGCTTCGACGCCATCCGCCCCGAGCACGTGACCCCCGCCGTCGACGCGCTGCTCGCCGACGGCCACGCGGCCATCGAGCGCATCTGCGCGACCGAGTCCGTGCCGACGTGGGACGACGTCGTCGAGCCGCTCGCCGAGTCGCTCGACCGCTTCGACCGCGCGTGGAGCGCCGTGCGCCACCTGCACGCGGTCGTCGACACGCCGGCGCTGCGCGACGCGTACAACGCGAACCAGCCGAAGGTCGTCGCGTTCTTCACCGCGCTCGCGCAGGACCTGCGGCTGTACGCGAAGTACCGCGCGCTGCGCGCGCAGCCCGAGTTCGCGCGCCTGGAGCCCGCGCGCCAGCGCGTGATCGACAACGAGCTGCGCGACTTCCGCCTGGGCGGCGCCGAGCTCTCCGCCGACGACAAGGCGCGCTTCGGCGCGATGCAGGAGGAGCTCGCCGGGCTGTCGACGCAGTTCGAGGAGCACCTGCTCGACGAGACCAACGACTGGGCGTACTACGTCGAGGACGAAGGCGAGCTCGCCGGCGTGCCGGCCGACGTGCGCGAGGCCGCGCGCGCGGCGAGCGAGGCCGACGGCCGCGCCGGCTGGAAGCTCACGCTGCGGATGCCCTGCTACCTGCCGGTCATGCAGTACGCCGAATCCCGCGAACTGCGCCGCCGGCTGCACGAGGCGTACTCGACGCGCGCGTCGGACCTGTCGCCGCACCCTGAGCGCGACAACGCGCCGGTCATCGCGCGCATCCTCGCGCTGCGCCGCGAAGCCGCCCGCCTGCTGGGCTACCCCAACTACGCGCACGTGTCGCTGGTGCCGAAGATGGCGAGCGGCCCCGACGAGGTCGTCGCGTTCCTGCGCGACCTCGCACGCCGCGCACGGCCGTTCGCCGAGCGCGACTTCGCCGACGTGTCGGCGTTCGCGCGCGACCACCTCGGGCTGCCCGCGCTCGCGCCGTGGGACGTCGCCTGGGCCGCCGAGCGGCTGAAGGCGGCGCGCTATTCCTACAGCGAGCAGCAGGTGCGGCAGTACCTTCCCGAGGACGGCGTCCTCGCCGGACTGTTCCGCGTCGTCGAGACGATCTACGGCGTCCGGATCGAGGAAGGCACCGCGGCGACGTGGCACCCGTCGGTCCGCTTCTTCCACATCCGCGACCGCGACGGCGCGCTGGTCGGCGAGTTCTACTTCGACCTCTATGCACGCGCGGGCAAGCGGGGCGGCGCGTGGATGGACGATGCGATCAACCGTCGCCGCGTCAGCGGCGGCATCCAGCACCCGGTCGCGTACCTGACGTGCAACCTGTCGGCGCCGGTCGGCGACCGGCCGGCGACGTTCACGCACGACGAGGTGATCACGATCTTCCACGAGTTCGGCCACGGCCTGCACCAGCTCCTGACGCGCGTCGACGTGCCGGGCGTCTCCGGCATCCAGGGTGTGGAGTGGGACGCGGTCGAGCTGCCGTCGCAGTTCATGGAGAACTTCTGCTGGGAGTGGGACGTGCTGCGCCCGATGACGCGCCACGTCGACACCGGGGAGCCGCTGCCGCGCGAGCTGTTCGACCGGATGCTCGCCGCCCGCAACTTCCTCTCGGGGATGGCGACGGTGCGCCAGATCGAAATGGGGTTGTTCGACATGCTGCTGCACGACCAGTTCGAGGACGGCGGGGCGGCGCCGTGGGCGTCGCCCGAGGCGCTGCTCGACGCGGTGCGCGGCGAGGTCGCCGTCGTGCCGCGCGCGCCGTACGACCGCTTCATGCAGTCGTTCGCGCACGTGTTCGCCGGCGGCTACGCGGCCGGCTACTACAGCTACCAGTGGGCCGAGGTGCTGTCGGCCGACGCGTACAGCCTGTTCGAGGAGGAGGGCGTGCTGTCGCCGGCGGCCGGCGCGCGCTTCCGCGACGAGGTGCTCGCCCGCGGCGGCAGCCGCCCGGCCCTGGAGTCGTTCGTCGCCTTCCGCGGGCGGCCGCCCCAACTGGACGCGCTGCTGCGGCATAATGGGATGGTCGTCACCCCCTGAAGGTGATTCCATGAGCACCCTCGCGCACCGCACCGTCCTGGGTCTCGCCGCGTTCGCGCTGGCGGCGGCCGCCTTCGCGCAGGCGCCGCAGGTCTACCGCTACAAGGACGCCGACGGCCGCATCGTCTACACCGACCGGCCGCCGCCGCCGAGCGCCTCGGGCGTGCAGTTGCGCTCGGTGGGCGGCAACTTCGTCGAGACGAGCGAACCGAGCCTCGCGGCGCGGCAGGCGGCCGAGCGCTATCCGGTGACGCTGTTCACGTTCGACTGCGGCGAGGTCTGCCAGAGCGCGGAAGGCGTGCTCAACAAGCGCGGCGTCCCGTTCAGCCGGGTCGACGTGCAGACCGACGAGCAGGGGCGGGCACGGATGAAGGAGCTGACCGGCGACGACAAGGCGCCGGTGCTCGCCGTGGGCGACAAGCTGATCGCCAAGGGCTACAACGAGTCGCGCTGGCAGGCGCTGCTCGACGAGGCGGGCTACCCGAAGACGCAGGCGCCGCGGCGCAACGTGCCGGCGACCCGCACCGCGGAAGCCCCGCCGCCGCCGCCACCACCACCGGCACTTCCGGACGGCATGCGCTCGCTCGCGCCGCCGCCGAAGGGCGGCGACTATCCGAAGCAGTAGCGTCGCGCGCGGCGACCGCCGCGGGCGCCACCGCCGCACACCGGGCGCCTGCGCGTGATCCTCGCGGCCTGGAACGTCAACTCGCTCAACGTGCGGCTGCCGCGGCTGCTCGACTGGCTTTGCGCGCAGAAGCCGGACGTGCTGTGCCTGCAGGAGACGAAGCTCGAGGACGCGAAGTTCCCGGCGATGGAGATCGCGGCGGCCGGCTACGCGTCGCACTTCTCCGGACAGAAGACCTACAACGGCGTGGCGATGCTCGTCCGCGAGGGCCTCGCGGCCACCGACGTGAAGACGGGCATCGACGGCTACGCGGACGAGCAGAAGCGCGTGATCGCGGCCACGGTCGCGGGCGTCCGCGTCGTCGGCGTCTACGTTCCCAACGGGCAGGCCGTCGACTCGGACAAGTACCGCTACAAGCTCGCGTGGCTCGACGCGCTCGCCGCCATGCTGCGCGCGGAGCTCGCGCGCAACCCGTCGCTCGCCGTGATGGGCGACTTCAACGTGGCGCCCGAGGACCGCGACGTCCACGACCCCGCGCTGTGGGCCGGGCAGGTGCTGTGCTCGGCGCCCGAGCGCGCCGCGTTCCGCGCGCTGCTCGCCGCCGGCCTCGTCGACAGCTTCCGGCTGTTCGACCAGCCCGAGAATACGTTCTCGTGGTGGGACTACCGGCAGCTCGCGTTCCCGAAGAACCGCGGGCTGCGCATCGACCACGTGCTGCTGTCCGCACCGCTCGCCGCGCGCTGCACGGGCAGCCGGATCGACCGCAACGCGCGCAAGGGCGAGAAGCCCTCCGATCACGCGCCGGTGATGGTCGAGCTGCGCGACGCCTGACGCGCCCCACCCTCACCCCAGCCCTCTCCCGCAAGCGGGAGAGGGAGCGCGTTGGCGCGACGCGCGCCCGAAGCGAGCCGGCGGCACGACGCTCGTACTTTCGTTCACCGGAGCAAATCGTCCGGCTCCGCCGGCGATTTGCCCCTGATCAGCTTCTCGGCAGGCTGTCAGCGTCGTCGATTCTTCCAAGGGGTCGCGGCGGAAGCCTTGCGACCCCTTCTGACTTATCTACAAGCAAACGGCGGCCTTGCCGCCGTTTGCTAGACTCGCGCGCAATGGTCTTCGCGTCGCCGATCTTCCTGTTCCTGTTCCTTCCGCTGACGCTCGCCGCGTACTTCGCGGTGCCGCGGAACTGGCGCAACGGCGTGCTGCTGGTCGCGAGTCTCGTGTTCTACGCGTGGGGCGAGGCCCCGTACCTCGCGCTGGTGATCGGCTCCGTGCTGTTCAACTACGCGATCGGCGGCGCGATCGGCCGCGCCGACGATCCCGCCGTGCGCAAGCGGTGGCTCGCCGCCGGCGTGGCGGGCAACCTCGGCGCCCTCGCGCTCTTCAAGTACGCGAACTTCGCCGTCGCCAACGTCAACACGCTCGCCCCCGTGCTGGCGATCACGCCGCTCGCCGTCGCGGCGATCCCGCTGCCGCTCGGCATCTCGTTCTTCACGTTCCACGCGATCTCGTACGTCGTCGACGTCTACAAGCGCAACGCGGACGCCGAGCGCAACCTGCCGCGCTTCGCGCTGTACATCCTGCTGTTCCCGCAGCTCATCGCCGGCCCGATCATCCGCTGGCGCGACATCGCCGCGCAGCTGCCCGCGCGCGAGCAGCGGATCGCCGACTTCGCGTACGGCGTGCGGCGGTTCGTGCTGGGCCTCGGCAAGAAGGTGCTGATCGCCAACACGCTGGGCCGCACCGCCGACCAGATCTTCGCGCTGCCGGCCGGCGAGCTGACCACGCCTCTCGCGTGGCTGGGCCTCGCCTGCTACACGCTGCAGATCTACTTCGACTTCTCCGGCTACTCCGACATGGCGATCGGCCTCATGCGGATGTTCGGCTTCCGGATCCTCGAGAACTTCAACTACCCGTACGTCGCGCAGAGCATCCGCGAGTTCTGGCGGCGCTGGCACATCTCGCTGTCGAACTGGTTCCGCGACTACCTGTACATCCCGCTCGGCGGCAACCAGCGCGGCGAGCGCCGCGCGTACGCCAACCTCGCGCTGGTGTTCCTGCTGTGCGGCCTCTGGCACGGCGCGAGCTGGCCGTTCGTGCTGTGGGGCGCGTGGCACGGCGCCTTCCTCGTCGCCGAGCGCGCGGGCGTCGACCGCGTGCTGCGCCGGATCGGCCCGCTCGCGCACGCCTACGCGCTGCTCGCCGTGATGGGCGGCTGGGTGCTGTTCCGCTGCGAGACGCTGGCGCAGGCGGTCGCGTACTACGCGGCGCTCGCCGGCAACGCCGCCGGCGACGCGGCCCGCCACCCGGTCGACGAGTTCCTGAACCTGCACGTGCTGGCCACGCTGGCCGTCGCGATCGTGTTCGCGACCCCGCTCGCCAGGCGCGTCGGCGCATGGCGCGACCGCAGGGCCGCGGCACCCGGGCTGCCCGCGAAGTTCGCGCTATCCGCCGACGTCGCGTGGACCGGCGCCGTGTTCGCGGTGTCCGCCGCGTTCCTCGCGGCCGGCACCTACAACCCGTTCATCTACTTCCGCTTCTAGCCCCGTCACGGCGATGACCCTCGACGCGCTCGCGCTGCCCCCGGTGCCGCCTCCCGCGCCTGCCGGCCACCCGCTGCGCGACCGCGTCGTCGCGGCGCTCTTCGTGCTGGCGCTCGCGCTGCCCGGGCTCGCGCTGGTGTCCACGTGGTCGCGCACGACGACGCGCTTCGAGAACCGGCCGATGGCGCCGTGGCCCGCTCCCGCGTTCTCGCGCGAGTTCGCGCCGGCGTTCGACCGCGCGTTCTCGGACCGCTTCGGCGGCCGCGACCTCATGGTGCGCTTCCACCACGGCGCGCTGCTGCGGGCGTTCGGCGTGTCGAGCCTGGGCACGGTGATGCGCGGCGAGGACGGCTGGTTCTACTGGCTGGGCGAGGACGGGCGCTCGCTCGACCGCCACTACCGCGGCACGCTGGAGTTCGCGCAGGCCGACGTCGACAACACGGTGGCCGAGCTCGCGCGCCGCCGCGACTGGCTCGCCGCGCGCGGCATCGGCTACGTCGTCGCCGTCGTGCCCGAGAAGTACACGATCTACCCGGAGCACCTGCCGCCGTGGGTCGCGCGAATGCCCGGGCCGACGCCCTACGACCGCGTGCGCGCGGCGATCGAGCGCGACGGCCGCGTGACGCTCGTCGACCTGCGGCCGGCGCTCCGCGCCGCGAAGGCGCGCGAGCGCGTCTACTACCAGACCGACTCGCACTGGAACTACAACGGCGCCGTCGTCGGCTACGACGCGATCATGCGCGCGGTGCGCGCCGCGCTGCCCGCCGGCGCGCTGCCGGGAATCGCGCCGGCGCCGCGCCCCGCGTACGTGCCGGGCGTGGACTGGTACAGCGGCGACCTGATCCAGATGCTCGG
The DNA here is from genome assembly GCA_044223185.1 of Casimicrobiaceae bacterium. Classification (GTDB taxonomy): domain Bacteria; phylum Pseudomonadota; class Gammaproteobacteria; order Burkholderiales; family Casimicrobiaceae; genus VBCG01. Next base: position 12,175 of record JBGAMF010000026.1, read on the forward strand.
CATGCCGTCGCGCATCCGCGAGGACGACGTCGCGCCGCTGGGCAAGGTGCTGGCGATGGCCGCCGAGCGCTGCGCGAGGCGGATCGACAAGGGCGAGTACCCCGGCTTCGAGTACTACGTTTGCGACCGCCCCGGACTGCCGCGCACGGTCGTGCTGCGCGATTCGATGGCGATCCCGCTGATCCCGCTCATGAGCGAGAACTTCAGCCGCGCCGTGTACGTCAGCAGCCGCGCGTTCGACAAGGCGCTGATCGAGCGCGAGCGGCCGGACGTCGTGATCGAGGAGCTGGTCGAGCGGTCGCTGCACGCGCCGGGCGCGTTCCCGACGAAGTAGCCGCTATCCCCGCGCGCCCTTGCGCAGCTCGTCCTCGAGCCCCAGCTCCTGGATCTTTCGCGTGAGCGTGTTGCGCCCCCAGCCCAGCCACGCCGCCGCCTCCATCCGGTGACCGCCGGTATGCGCAAGCGCGCGCCGGATCAGCGTCTTCTCGAATTCGTCCTCCAGCCGGTCGCCGACGTTGCGCTCGCCGCGGACGAGCGCCTGCGTAAGCTCGCGGTCGAGCGCGTGCCGCCAGTCGGGCGTGCCGGCCTCGTCCGGTGCGGCGCCCGCCGGCGCGTCGCGCACCTCGGGCGGCAGGTCGGCGACCTCGACGCGCTGCCCCGGCGCCATCACGGTCAGCCAGTGGCAGACGTTCTCCAGCTGGCGCACGTTGCCCGGGAACCCGAACTTCGTCAGCGCCGCGAGCGCGTCGTCCGCGAGCGTCTTCGGCTCGACCGCGAGGTCGCGCCCGCTCTTCTGCAGGAAGTGGCGGGCGAGCGGACCGATGTCCTCGGGGCGCTCGCGCAGCGGCGGCAGCCGCAGCCGCACGACGTTGAGGCGGTGCATCAGGTCCTCGCGGAACAGGCCCTGCCGCACGCGCTCCTCGAGGTTCTGGTGCGTGGCGGCGATGATGCGCACGTTCGCGCGCAGCGGTGCGTGGCCGCCGACGCGGTAGTACTCGCCGTCGGCGAGCACGCGCAGGAGCCGCACCTGCAGGTCCGCCGGCATGTCGCCGATCTCGTCCAGGAACAGCGTGCCGCCTTCCGCCTGCTCGAAGCGGCCGCGGCGCAGCGCCTGCGCGCCGGTGAACGAGCCGCGCTCGTGGCCGAAGAGCTCCGACTCCAGCAGGTCCTTCGGGATCGCCGCCGTGTTGATCGCGACGAAGGGCATCGCGGCGCGCGGGCTGTGCCGGTGCAGCGCGCGCGCGACCAGCTCCTTGCCGGTGCCGGACTCGCCGGTGATCATCACCGTCGTGTTCGACTGCGACAGCCGGCCGATCGCGCGGAACACCTCCTGCATCGCCGGCGCCTGGCCGAGGATCTCGGGCGCCTCGGCGGCGGCCGCCGCCGCGGGCGCCGCCGCCGGCGACTGCGCGGTCGCGCGGCGGATCAGCGCGATCGCGTGGTCGACGTCGAACGGCTTCGGCAGGTACTCGAACGCGCCGCCCTGGAACGCGGCGACCGCGCTGTCCAGGTCCGAGTACGCGGTCATGATGATGACCGGCAGCTGCGGCAGCCGCTCCTTGACCTTGTTGAGCAGCGCCAGCCCCGACTCGCCCGGCATCCGGATGTCGGACACCAGCACCTGCGGCTCGGCGACGGCCAGCGCCTGCAGCACCTCGTAGGCGGTCGAGAACGACTTGTACGCGATGCCCTCGCGCGCGAGCGCCTTCTCGAGGACCCAGCGGATCGAGCGGTCGTCGTCGACGATCCACACGGCCTTCGTGGCGTCGGTGCGCGGCGGTTCGTAGTCGTAGGCGTACATCGCGTTCCTCGTTGGATGCGCTCGCGCGTCAGGCCGGCGCGCGCGGCAGCTCGAGCGGCAGCAGGATCGTGAACACCGTGCGGCCCGGCACGCTCTCCCACTCGATGGTGCCGTTGTGCTGGGCGACGAACGTCTGCGCGATCGTGAGCCCGAGCCCGCTGCCGCCGTCGCGGCCGGACACCAGCGGGTAGAAGATCTTCTCGCGGATCGCGTCGGGCACGCCGGGCCCGTTGTCGGACACGGTCAGCGCGAGTGCCAGCCGGTGGCGCTTCTTCGCGACGGTGATCCCGCGCGCCACGCGCGTTGCGAGCCGTATGCACGGGTCCGGCGTGCCGGCGGCGAGCGCCTGCGCCGCGTTGCGCACGACGTTGAGCACGACCTGCGTCAGCTGCTCCGGGTCGGCCTCGAACTCGGGGATGCTGATGTCGAAGTCGGAGGCGATGCGGATCGCCGGGAACTCCGCCTGCACGACGCCGCGCACGCGCACGAGGATCTCGTGGATGTTCGTGCGCCTGTACGACGGCAGCCGGTGCGGCGTCAGCAGCCGGTTCACCAGCGACTGCAGGCGGTCGGCCTCGCCGATGATCACCTGCGTGTACTCGGCGAGCTGCGGCCGGTCGAGCTCGCCCTCGAGCAGCTGCGCGGCGCCGCGGATGCCGCCCAGCGGATTCTTGATCTCGTGCGCGAGGCTGCGGATCAGCTCGCGGTTCGCCTGCTGCTGCTCGAGCAGCCGCTCCTCGCGCGCGACCTTCAGCTGCTGGTCGATGTGGCGGAACTCGACGAGCAGCGCGGCGTCGGTCGTGTCGATCGGCGACACCGTGCACGTCAGGTGCAGCCGGGCCCTGCCCGCCACGCCGAGCTCCAGCTCCTGCTCGGTGTACGACGCGCCGCTCACCACGGCCTTGGCGACGGCCGCCTCCAGCGCCGCGCACTCGCCGAAGAGCTCGCGCGGCGTGTGGCCGAGGAACTTCGGGCGCGACAGCTCGAACAGGTTCTCGGCGGCGGGATTCACGTACGTCACTCGTCCATCGGCGCGCAGCATCAGGACGGCGGCTGCGAGCAGCTCCAGTCCCGCGTTCGCGGGCGCGACGGCCGGCGCCGACGACGGGAACAGCCGCAGCTTCACGCCCGCCCCGCGCCGATGCACGCCACAGCGCCCGCATCTGCGGGAAACATCAGCAAGTTCCGCGCCGGGGGGCGTGCGGACGCCGTCGTGGCGCGGCGACCGCGCCGCGCATGACCGCGCGCCGCGCGCGCGGCGGAGCCTTCAGCGCGTCGCGCCGAGCTCCTTCTTGAGCGCCTCGATGTTGCGCTCGTGCAGCTGCACCGCCTGGCGCAGCCGCGCGATGCGCTCCTGGTACTTCGCCGCGTTGCCCTGCTCTTCGGGCAGCGGCACGGGGGCGCCGTTGGCGTACACGGTGCGCGCGTCCGCGAGGAGCTTCTCCTCGGTGGCGAGCTCGTCGGTGAGCACCTTGCGGCGCATGTCGTCGCGGCCCTTCTGGGTCTCCGCGTCGACCTTGGGAAAGCCGGCCGGCGTTGGAGCGCTCCTGCCCGCGCCGCCGCTCGTGCCGCCGCTCGCGCGCCGCGGCTCCTCGGCGCCCATGCAGGAGATCCTGCGGTAGCCCTTCTCGGGCGGCAGGTTCGAGAACACGATGTTGCCGGCCGCGTCGACGTACTTGCACACCGGCCCCTGCGCCGACGCGCCGGCCGCGAAGGCGGCCGCGAGGCACCACGAGAGGGCGCGGATGCACCGTTTTCCGGCAGCGTAGGCATGGTTGCGCATGGCGGCGAAGTGTAGCGTACCCGAAGCGACAGGGGCAGGCGCGCGGCCTGCCCCTGTCTTTCGTACAACGCGCGCGCCGCGATCGGCGCCGACATCGCCGCGACGGATTACAGGCTGTAGTACATGTCGAATTCGACCGGGTGCGTCGTCATCCGGAAGCGCGTGACCTCCTCCATCTTGAGGGCGATGTACGCGTCGATCATGTCGTTGGTGAACACGCCGCCGCGCGTGAGGAACTCGCGGTCGCGGTCGAGGTGCGACAGCGCCTCGTCGAGCGACGCGCACGGGTGCGGCACCTTGGCGGCTTCCTCGGGCTCGAGGTCGTACAGGTTCTTGTCCATCGGGTCGCCCGGGTGGATCTTGTTCTGCACGCCGTCGAGGCCGGCCATCAGCATCGCCGCGAACGCGAGGTACGGGTTCGCCGTCGGGTCCGGGAAGCGCACTTCGATGCGGCGCCCCTTCGGGTTCGACACGTACGGGATGCGGATCGCCGCCGAGCGGTTGCGCGCCGAATAGGCGAGGTTGATCGGCGCCTCGAAGCCCGGCACCAGCCGCTTGTACGAGTTGGTGCCCGGGTTCGTGATCGCGTTCAGCGCCTTCGCGTGCTTGATGACGCCGCCGATGTAGTACAGCGCGAACTCCGACAGGCCCGCGTAGCCGTCGCCGGCGAACAGGTTCTTGCCGTCCTTCCACACCGACTGGTGGCAGTGCATGCCCGAGCCGTTGTCGCCGACGATGGGCTTGGGCATGAACGTCGCGGTCTTGCCGTACGCGTGCGCAGTGTTGTGCACGCAGTACTTGAGGATCTGCAGCCAGTCGGCGCGCTTGACCAGCGTCTCGAACTTGGTGCCGATCTCGCACTGCCCGGCGTTGGCGACCTCGTGGTGGTGCACCTCGACCTCGACGCCCATCGACTCCATCGCGAGGCACATCGCCGAGCGGATGTCCTGCAGCGAGTCGACCGGCGGGACCGGGAAGTAGCCGCCCTTCACCGTCGGGCGGTGGCCCATGTTGCCACCCTCGAACTTCTCGGCGGTCGACCACGCGGCCTCGCTGGAGAACACCTTGCTGTAGCTGCCCGACATGTCGACCGACCACTCGACGGCGTCGAAGATGAAGAACTCGGGCTCCGGCCCGAAGTACGCGGTGTCGCCCATGCCCGAGGACTTGAGGTACGCCTCGGCGCGCTTGGCGAGCGAGCGCGGGTCGCGCTCGTAGCCCTTGCCGTCCGACGGCTCGACCACGTCGCACGTGATGAGCAGCGTCGTCTCGTCCATGAACGGGTCGATGTTCGCCGTGGCCGGATCCGGCATCAGCAGCATGTCGGAGGCCTGGATGCCCTTCCAGCCCGCGATCGACGAGCCGTCGAATGCGTGGCCCGACTCGAACTTGTCGGCGGTGAACTGCCTCGCGGGCACGGAGACGTGCTGCTCCTTGCCGCGGGTGTCGGTGAAGCGGAGGTCGACGAACTTGACTTCCTTCTCTTTGATCATCTTCAGCACGTCAGCGGGCGATGCCATCCAAATCTCCTGATGAACCGATTGATAAAGGGACTGCGCGACCGGCAGGCAGCCACAACGGCTGCGCGCACGTCGAATCGCTTGGCAATGGGGGCCGACGCCAGTTTAGCGAGAACCGTGCCATCGCAAAAACATTGTTTATTCAATTACTTGCACTAACATTCCGGCCGTGGCCGGCCGCTCCCGATGCGCCAATGCACCAGAGCCGGTCATTATCGCACCTGCCGGGCACCGAAACCGTGCAATCCGGGCGCCAGCGCACGCAGCGGTGTCCTGCGGCGCAACAATCGCGCGGGCCCGGTGGCCGGCCGCAGCGCTTGCCGGTCGCCGCGTCGAGGCATAAGAAGATGATTCAACAGGATTTTTCGCGATACGCGGGCGGACGCGCGCCGCCGATCGCGGGCGGGAGGCGCGCGTCGAATTGGTGCGCGCGCCCTCCGGCGCGCGCGCGCGTGCACTGATCAGGGGAAGAACAGGTAGAGCCGGTACCCGGCCTGCGTCGTCGCGCTGGCGTCGATGAAGAGCTTCACCGGCACCTCCGCATTGCCGGCGATGCCGGCGGCCGCGTTGGCGGTGCCGCCGACGTAGTCGGCCGGGGCCAGCGCGCGGCGCACGACGACCTGGTCCTGGGCGTCGGTGAGCGTGAGTTCGAGGTGCGGGTAGCCGATCGCGTACGTCGCCCGGTTGCGCAGCGTCGCCGTCAGGATCAGCAGGCCGCGATGCGCGGGGTCGGCCTGCAGGTCGGACGCGTCGATCGACAACGCCGAGACGTCGCGCAGCGGCCGGATCGTGCAGCCGGCCAGCGCGCACATGCGCTCGAGCACGGCCTTGGTGGCCGGGACGTGCGCGGCCAGCCCGTCGCGGAAGTGGAACACCGCCTGCAGCACGAGCGCGACGGTGAGCAGCGGGATGGCCACGAACCCCAGCGCGGTCCACAGCCGATGCGGCCGGCGCCTGGCGCCTGCGAAGCGGTTGTCGTAGTCGACCGCGGCCGGCGGCGGCGCGGCGGTTGCGGGCGGCAGGTCCGGCGGCAGCGGCTCCAACGCGCGCGCGGTGCGCAGCGTGACCGTCGGCGGCCCCTGCGCGAGCTCGTCGGCCTCGGGCTCGTCCTCGGCCGGTGGGGGCGACAGCGAGATCAGCTCCTCGCGGCCGTTGAACACGGTCCGGCAGTGCCCGCAGCGCACCTGCCCGTCGCGCAGCGCGAGCTGCGACGACATGACGCGGAAGACCGTCTTGCAGCCCGGGCAGCGGGTGAATTGTTCTTCGGACATCGTCAGCTTGCGAGGCGCCGGGGTTCCCCCCCGCGCCGGGTGGCCTTGCTCGTCCCTGGTCGTCGTACGGCCGTCAGCGGCTAAGTCCCCTCGGTGGCGGCGAGCAGCACCCAGCCGTCGCGCTCGCGCCACCGGCCGAGTGTAAACCACGGTGCGTACGCGGCGATCACCTCGTCGGCCTGGCCCGCGAGGATACCGGACAGCGCAATGCGCCCGCGCGACCCGACCCGCGCCGCGAGCACGGGCGCCAGCAGCACGAGCGGGTTGGCAAGGATGTTGGCCACGACGACGTCGAAAGTGCCGGGAGCGGGCGCGTCCGGGCCGCCGAACGAGGCCGCCACGCCGTTCGCCCGCGCGTTGCCGGCGCTCGCGGCGACGGCCTGCGGGTCGATGTCGATCCCGGTGACGCGCCCGGCGCGGAGCTTCGCGGCGGCGATCGCGAGGATGCCCGAACCGCACCCGTAGTCGAGCACCGTCTCCCCGCCCGCGATCGTCGCGCGCAGCCACTCGAGGCACAGGCGCGTCGTCGGATGCGAGCCGGTGCCGAAGGCGAGCCCGGGGTCGAGCCGCAGCACCAGCGCCTCCGGCTCCGGCGGGTCGGACCACGTCGGCACGATCCAGAATCCGCGCGCGACCTCGATCGGGCCGAACTGCGCCTGCGTGTTGCGCACCCAGTCCTGCTCGGCCACCGGATACGTCTCGTGCGGCGGCACCGGGAGCCCGAGCGTGGCGGCCACGCCGGCGAATGCCGCCTGCCAGTCGGCGCCGGCGGTGAACAGCGCGACGACGCGCGACCACGCCCAGCTGCCGGCCACGGGCAGGCCGGGCTCGCCGTACAACGGGGACTCGTCCGCGGTGCCGGCCCGCGGGTCCGACACGTCGACGGAGAGCGCGCCCGCGTCGACGAGCGCGTCGGACCACGCCTCGGCGTCGGCCGCCGCGGCGTCGAAGCGCAACGCGACGTAGCCGGTGCGCGGGCCTTCGGGCTGCGCGCTGCGGCTCACCGGGCCTCTTCGCCCGCGGGACGGCCCGCCGGGCTCATCGGCTCACGGTCGGGCCCGCGCCGGCGCCCCCGCGCGGGCGCCCGCCCGGATGGCCCGGCAGTCCGCCGCGTCGCCATCGCTACTTTCGCTTGGCCATCCGCTCTTCGAGATAGTGGATCGACGTCCCGCCGCGCAGGAACTTGTCGTCGATCAGGAGCTCCTGGTGCAGCGGGATGTTCGTCCTGATCCCCTCGACCACCATCTCGGACAGCGCGATGCGCATGCGCGCGATCGCCTGCTCGCGCGAGTCGCCGTACGCGATGACCTTGCCGATCATCGAGTCGTAGTAGGGCGGCACGAAGTAGTTCGTGTACGCGTGCGAGTCGACGCGGATGCCGGGGCCGCCCGGCGGATGCCACGAAGTGATGCGCCCGGGCGACGGCACGAACGTGTACGGATCCTCGGCGTTGATCCGGCACTCGATCGCGTGGCCGCGGCGCGAGATGTCGCGCTGGCGGAACGCGAGCTTGCGCCCGGCGGCGACGAGGATCTGCTGCTGGACGATGTCGATGCCGGTGATCGCCTCGGTGACCGGGTGCTCGACCTGCACGCGCGTGTTCATCTCGATGAAGAAGAACTCGTCGTTCTCGTACAGGAACTCGAACGTGCCCGCGCCGCGGTAGCCGATGCGCCGGCAGGCGTCGGCGCAGCGCTCGGAGATGCGCGTCAGCGCGCGCTGGTTCAGGCCGGGCGCCGGCGCCTCCTCGATGATCTTCTGGTGGCGGCGCTGCATCGAGCAGTCGCGCTCGAACAGGTACACGGCGTTCTTGTGCTCGTCGGCCAGCACCTGGATCTCGATGTGGCGCGGATTGACGAGGAACTTCTCCATGTAGACCGTCGGGTTGCCGAACGCCGACTGCGCCTCCGAGCGCGTGAGCGTCACGGCCGGCAGCAGCGCGGCCTCGGTGTGCACGACGCGCATGCCGCGCCCGCCGCCGCCGCCGGCGGCCTTGATGATCACCGGGTAGCCGACGCCGCGCGCGATGCGCACGATCTCCTTCGGATCCTCGGGCAGCACGCCCTCCGAGCCGGGCACGCAGGGGACGCCGGCCTTCAGCATCGCCGCCTTGGCGCTGACCTTGTCGCCCATCAACCGGATCGTCTCGGGCCGGGGCCCGATGAACACGAAGCCCGACTTCTCGACCTTGTCGGCGAAGTCGGCGTTCTCCGACAGGAAGCCGTACCCCGGGTGGATCGCCTGGGCGTCGGTCACCTCGGCGGCCGCGATGATCGCCGGCACGTGCAGGTAGCTCTGCGCCGACGCGGGCGGGCCGATGCACACGGACTCGTCGGCGAGCCGCACGTACTTGGCGTCGCGGTCGGCCTCGGAGTGGACGACGACGGTCTTGATCCCCATCTCGCGGCACGCGCGCTGGATGCGCAGCGCGATCTCGCCGCGGTTGGCGATCAGCACCTTGTCGAACAGCTTGTCGGCGGCCTTGGCGACCGCAGCCTTGGTGAGGGCCACGTGGGAGGGCGCGCGGCTAGCCGATCACGAACAGCGGCTGGCCGAACTCGACCGGCTGCCCGTTCTCGGTCAGGATGGCCTTGACCACGCCCGCCTTGTCGGCCTCGATCTCGTTCATGAGCTTCATCGCCTCGACGATGCAGAGGGTCTGGCCCTCCTCGACGGTGTCGCCGACCTCGACGAAGGCCTTCGCCCCCGGCGTGGCCGAACGGTAGAACGTGCCCACCATCGGGCTCTTCACGACGTGGCCGTCCTGGGCGGGGGGCGGCGCCTCCGCGGCGGGTGCGGCCGGTGCCGCCGGCGCCGGCGGCGCCGCGCCGACGACCACCGGGGGCGGTGCGGCGCCCGGTGCCGCGGTACCGGAGGCCGTCGTCCGCGTGATCCGCACGCGCTCCTCGCCCTCCTGGATTTCGAGTTCCGCGATGCCCGACGACTCGACCAGCTCGATCAGCGTCTTGAGCTTGCGCAGGTCCATGACCATCACCCCTTCAACCGGCGCGTGACCGTCGGCGTGAAGCCGCGGGCGTCGCGCGGAAACAACTTCGTTGGTGCCCGCCGGCGCGCCTGCGGCGTCGCAGCAGCCGTTGGGTCGGCCTTGCCTGCGGTGGCGCTCGTGCGGCGGCGGGGTGGGCTTGTCAGGGCAGGCGACGTCGTCCATCCTGCCCCGCGCCCGACTGCATTGCGGCAGCGTGGGCGGAGTTTGCCGCGCGTTAGCACCAATTGTCCAGCGATAACGAAATTTGGCCCGGCGGGCGCCAAGACTGAGTCGGCGGTCACCAGCCGGGCGGGTCTCCGGGAGAGCGCCCGGTCGGAGGCTGGATTCGGCGCCCGACCACAAGACAGCGTCGGAATCGCTTCAACGAAAAAGAACGACGTTCAGAGCAGTTGCTTGACGATGGCTTCGAGTTTGTCCGGTTTGAGAACCCCAAGCTGCGTGTGGGCGATCGCACCCTTGCGGTCGAGCACGACGGTGAAAGGGAGCGCCATCAGCGAGTTCCCGAGCGTTTTCGACAGTTCCATCGCCCCGAATCCGCCGACGAGCGTCGGGTAGTTGAGTCCGATCTCCGTTGCGAATTGGCTCACTTTGTCCGCTTGATCGACGGCGATGCCGACAAATTGCAGGCCTTTTGGCCCGTGCTCGGTTTGTGCCTTCATGAATTCCGGCATCTCCTCGCGGCACGGCGCGCACCAGGTGGCCCAGAAGTTGACGATCACGACCTTACCGCGCCACTGGTCGAGCCGCTGCTCCTTGCCCTGCGGATCCGGAAGGGCGAGCCCGGCGAGCGCCGCGGCGGCCGCGGGTTCGGGTGCGGACGTGGTGCCCTGGCGACCGAGGTACAGCCCTGCGGCCAGCGCGCCGGCGGCGATCACGGCGAAGAGGATCCAGCGGATCCGCAGAGTGTTCATCGACGAGGTTCTTGGTGAAAGTGTGTGCTTACAATGCAGACAGGGCGGGCCGCGCGTACGGCGTCACTTGAACCAGTTCTTCTTGCGCGGGTGCGCCTCGACGACCGGCCCCGGACCCTTGCCGGGGCCCGGGAGCACCAGCGTCACCTTCTGGCGGTTGACGGGGTAGCAGACGCCGATGTCAGCGCACCCCTGGGAATCGGCGACCAGCACCAGCGACTGCCCGGGCGCGCCCTTCGCGAGCGGGAGCTTCGCGACGACCTCGCCCCGGTAGGTTTCGACCTGGCCGAAGAAGGGGTCGTCCTTGACCTTGCCCGGCGGCAGCGCCGGCGCCGCCACGCCCGCCGCCGCGGGCTCGACGACGAACGCGAGCTTGTCGCGGTAGAGGTAGTAGCCATCCGCCACGGCGAACCGCACCTCGAGCGTACGGTCGTCGAGCGCGCGGGCGGAGAACCGGAACGCCTGCTCGGCCGGCAGGAGCTCGGGCTCGGCCGCCGCTGCGGCGCAGGCCGCCACGACGAGCGCGAACGCCACGGCGGCGCGCGCGCGGGCGTCACGCCGCGCCGGTTTCGGCGCCGATCCAGTCGAGGTAGCGGGGCAGGCCATGCGTGATGGGGACCGCGATCACTTCGGGAAGTTCGTAAGGATGGGCGGCGGCGATGGCCGCCTCGACGCGCGCGTACAACTGCGCCCGGGTCTTGATCGCGATCGGCACCTCGCGCGCAGTTTCGATTTCGCCCTGCCAGTGATAAATTGACTCGACGGGCGCCCCGATGCTCACGCACGCGGCCAGCCGTCCGGTCACCAGCGCGCGGGCCAGCGCCTGCGCGGCGGCGGGATCGGGCAGGCTCGTCAGCACCAGGATCGCGGCGTCCGCCAAGGAGCGTCCATGCGTTTCGTCGTACTCGCCATTCTACTGGCATTCCCCGCGGCCGACGTCTACGTGACGGCCCGCATCGCCCGCTGGAGCGGCATCCCGCTCTGGCTATGGCTCGGGTGCTCGTTCGTCGCGGGCCTCCTGCTGCTGCGCAACGAGCGGATCGCGTTCCGGACGCGGACGGTCGCGGCGCTGCACGGCGAGCAGTCGCTGCTGCGCGGGCTGGTGGACAGCGGCCGCAAGGTGCTCGCCGGGTTCCTGCTGATCCTCCCCGGCGTCGTGTCCGACCTGGCCGCGTTGACGCTGCTCGCGCTGCCGCTCAACGTGGGCCGCCCGCTCGGCGCACAGCCCGCAGCCGCGGGTCGCTGGCCGCCCCGTGGCGGCGGCGCCGAGACGATCGACGGCGACTACCGGCGCGTCGAGTAGCGCAGGGGTCAGATTCGAATTTCCGCGCAGCCGGCACGCACGTCGCGGGACGCACACGGAAATTCGAGTCTGACCCCGTTTCGGCCGAGGAAATCGAGCCTGGCTCGGTTTTCTCGGTTTTCTGTTGCGGGTTGGGGCCCCGGCGGCTACTTCCCCCGGTCGATCACCGTCGGCTCCGCCTTCCCGGCGCGCCGGTACGACCACACGAGCATCCCGAGCCCCAGCGCGACCATCGGCAGCGACAGCCACTGGCCCATCGTGAGGCCGCCGGCGAGGAAGCCCAGGAAGCTGTCGGGCTCGCGCGCGAATTCCGCGAGGAAGCGGAAGACGCCGTAGCCCGTAAGGAACATCGCCGACACCGCGCCGAGCGGGCGCGCCCGGCTCGCGTACCACCAGAGCAGCACGAACAGCAGCACGCCCTCGAGCCCCAGCTGGTAGAGCTGCGACGGGTGCCGCGGGAGCCTGTCGACCTGCGGGAACACCATCGCCCACGGCACGTCGGTGACGCGGCCGACCAGCTCGCCGTTGATGAAGTTGCCGAGCCGTCCCGCCGCGAGCCCCAGCGGCACCAGCGGCCCGACGAAATCGGTGACCTCCAGGAAGCGCTTGCCGCGCTGGCGCGCGAACAGCCACAGCGCGACGAGCACGCCGAGGAAGCCGCCGTGGAAGCTCATGCCGCCCTCCCACACCGCGAAGATCTCCAGCGGATGCGCGAGGTAGTGCAGCGGCTTGTAGAAGAGCACGTAGCCCAGCCGCCCGCCGAGGATCACGCCGAACACGCCGTAGAACAGCATGTCGTCGACGTCGCGCGGGTGCCAGCCGGTCAGCAGGTTGCGCCGCGCGCGGACCTTGCCCAGCACGACGAACAGCACGAACGCGAGCAGGTACATGAGCCCGTACCAGCGCACGGCCACCGGGCCCAGCTGGAACGCTACGGGATCGAACTGCGGGTGGACGAGCATGCGTCGTAGGCAGGGGACCGGGGAGCGCGGAGGATGCGTTGCGCTAGAATGGACCGATTATACAAACGGCCGCCGCGCGCGCCGTCCGCGAGGACCTCCCCATGTCGTTCAACCGCCGCTCCCGCCTGATCACGCAGGGCATCGCCCGCTCTCCCAACCGCGCCATGCTGCGCGCCGTCGGCTTCGGCGACGGCGACTTCGAGAAGCCGATCGTCGGCGTGGCCAACGGCCACAGCACGATGAACCCGTGCAACGCCGGCATCCAGCCGCTGGTCGACCGCGCGATGGCCGCGCTGCACGACGCGGGGGCGATGCCGCAGGTGTTCGGCATCCCGACCGTCACCGACGGCATCGGCATGGGCACCGAGGGCATGAAGTACTCGCTGGTGTCGCGCGAGGTGATCGCCGACGCGATCGAGACGTCCGTCAACGGCCAGTGCATGGACGGCGTGCTGGTGGTCGGCGGCTGCGACAAGAACATGCCGGCGGCGATGATGGCGATGGCGCGGATGAACGTGCCCGGCATCTTCGTCTACGCGGGCACGATCAAGCCCGGCCACTGGAAGGGCCAGGCACTCACGATCGTGTCGCCGTTCGAGGCCGTCGGCGCGTTCACCGCCGGCACGATGGCGAAGGAGGACTACGACGGCATCGAGCGCAACGCGTGCCCGACCGTCGGCGCCTGCGGCGGCATGTACACGGCCAACACGATGTCGTCGTCGTTCGAGGCGCTCGGCATGAGCCTCATGGGCTCGTCGCAGATGGCCTCGCCCGACGCCGAGAAGGCCGACTCGGCGGCGGACTCCGCGCGCGTGCTGGTCGAGGCGATCCGGCGGGACCTGAAGCCGCGCGACATCATCACGCGGCGCTCGATCGAGAACGCCATCTCGCTGGTGATGGCCACCGGCGGCTCGACCAACGCGGTGCTGCACTACCTCGCCATCGCGGCGGCGGCCGAGGTGCCGTGGACGATCGACGACTTCGAGCGCATCCGCCTGCGCGTGCCGGTGCTGTGCGACCTGAAGCCCTCGGGCAAGTACGTCGCGGTCGACTTCCACCGGGCCGGCGGCGTGCCGCAGGTCCTCAAGATGCTGCTGAAGGCCGGCCTCGTGCACGGTGACTGCGTGACGATCACCGGCCGCACGCTGGCCGAGGAGCTGGCACACGTCCCGGATACTCCGCGTGCCGACCAGGACGTCATCCGTCCGATCGACCAGCCCATGTACGCGCAGGGCCACCTCGCGATCCTCAAGGGCAACCTCGCGCCCGAGGGCTGTGTGGCCAAGATCACCGGCCTCAAGAACCCGTCGATCACCGGCCCCGCGCGCGTGTTCGACTCGGAACCGCAGGTCATGGACGCGATCATGGCCAAGAAGATCAGGCCGGGCGACGTCGTCGTGATCCGCTACGAGGGCCCGAAGGGCGGCCCCGGCATGCAGGAAATGCTCGCCCCCACGTCGGCGCTGATCGGGCAGGGCCTGGGCGAGTCGGTGGGCCTCCTCACCGACGGCCGCTTCTCCGGCGGCACGTGGGGCATGGTCGTCGGCCACGTCGCGCCCGAAGCCTACGTCGGCGGCACGATCGCGCTGGTGCACGAAGGCGACTCGATCACGATCGACGCGCACAGGCAGCTGATCCAGCTGAACGTCGACGACGCCGAGCTCGCGCGCCGCCGCGCCGCGTGGCGCCCGCCGCCGCCGCGCTACACGCGCGGGCTGCTCGCCAAGTACATGAAGCTCGTGTCGACGGCGAGCCGCGGCGCGGTCACCGACGGTTGAGCTCCGCCACGCCCGCGGCGATTTGCGCGCGGGCGCCACGGCTGCCCCGTTCGCCCGGCACCTTCCCGTTCCTCCCGACCCGGTCCGCCCCCATGTCCGCTGCCCGCCTCGCCATCCTCGTCCTCATCGCCGGAAGCGCGGTGCCGCTCGCGCACGCGGCCACACCGGAAACCGCGGCGACGAAACCGGTCAAGGCGGCGGCAACCGAAGCGGCGAAGGGCGCGCCGGTCACCAACCCCGGCTTCGAATCGGCACAGACGGGGCCGCGCGGCGACCCCGAAGGCTGGTTCACGTTCCAGCACGCGGGGCCGCCGTCCTACAAGTACGTGCTCGACACCGACCGTCCGCACGGCGGCGCGCGCAGCCTGCGCATCGAGAACATCGGCCCCGAGCCGTACGGCGCGGTCGCGCAGGCGATGGACGCCCGGCCGCACGTCGGCAAGACCGCGAAGCTCTCGGGCTGGCTGCGCACGAAGGACGCCAACGACGCCGGGGCCGGGCTGACGCTGCTCGTCCTGCAGTCCGGGGCCACGATCGGGTACAACTTCCAGTACGACGCGCCGGTCAACGGCACCACCGACTGGAAGCGCTACACGATCACCGTGCCGATCGCCAAGGGAGCCGACCGGCTCGAGGTCGGCGCGATGATGCGCGGCAAGGGCGCGCTGTGGCTCGACGACGTCGAGCTCGAGTTCGTCGCGCCGTGAGCGCCGGCCACCGCCGATGAACGGCCTGCCCCCGCTGTCGCCGTCGGCGCAGCGCGTGCAGGACGCACTGGGCGCCGCCGGCCTCGCCGCGCGCATCGTCGAGTACGACGTCCCCGCGCGCACGTCGGCCGAGGCCGCCGCCGTGCTCGGCTGCACGGTCGGCCAGATCGCGAAGTCGCTGGTGTTCCGCGCGGCGTCCGGCGCGCCGGTGCTGGTGATCGCGAGCGGCGCGCACCGCGTGGACGAGGCGAAGGTCGCATCGCTCGCGAACGAGCCGATCGGCAAGGCGGACGCCGCGTTCGTGCGCGCCGCCACCGGCTACGCGATCGGCGGCATCCCGCCGCTCGCGCATGCGCAGCAGATGCGGACGTTCGTCGACCGCAATCTCGCGCAGTACGCGACCGTCTGGGCGGCCGGGGGCACGCCGCACGCGATGTTCCCGATCGCCCCCGACGACCTCGTCCGCGTCTGCGGCGGGACGCTGGCCGACGTCGCGCTGGCGCCCTGACCAGGAGATTCGCGTGGACCGCCGCACGTTCGTGCTCGCCGCGCCGGCCGCCCTGCTCGGCGGCTGCGTGTCGGTGCCGGGCGAGGCGGGACCGCCCGCCCCGGAGCCGGTGTTCCGCGTCGGCGACCGCTGGGTGTACCGCTGCTCCGACGGCTTCCGGGTGCCGGTCACGTGGATCGAGACGCACACGGTCGTCGCGATCGGCGCGCAGGGCATCGACGTGCGCGTCGAGCTGCGCGGCGGCGGCGGGGACTACGACCGGATGGAGCGGCTCGCCTCACCCGGTGTCGTGCGCTCCGGGGCGGTCTACGACCCCGTCGAGACGCGGCACTTCGAGCCGCCGCTGATCCGCTACCGGTTCCCGCTGACGCCCGGCGCCACGTGGAACCAGATCCTGCGCAATCCCGACCCCGCCAACGGGCTCGTCAGCAACGTGAACCGCTTCGTCCGCGTCGGCGGCTGGCAGCAGGTGACGGTTCCGGCCGGCACGTTCGACGCCATCGTCATGCGCATCCTGATGAGCGTCGACGACAACCACCCGTTCCGCTTCCCGACCAACGCCAACTACGTCGTCTGGTGGTCGCCGAAGGCGGGCGCCGCCGTCCGCGAAACGAAGTTCGCGACCTACCGCGAGCGCGGCGACGGCCGGGAAGCGATCGAGATCCGCGCGCAGAACACGACGATCGAGCTCGAGTCGTTCGTGCACGCGCAGGCCTGAGCCGCACTGGCCGCCGCGGAGCCGCGCCGCCCCCTGGGACCGAAGCGCGCCGCGCGACGGCACCCGTCGGGCGGCGCGCGCTTCTGCGCCTGGCGGGAGCGGGCGCGACCGTGGTGCCGTTCGTGGAGTCGCGGGGTCGGCCGGGGCAGCGCGCGCACGACGCGCCTCCGCGATCCCGAACCTGGGGGAAGTCCGATGGATGCCACAGCCTGGATCGCGCTGGCGATCTTCGCGATCTCGATCGTCGTCGTCGTCAGCAACAAGATCGACGGCACGATCACCGCGCTCGTCGGCGTGGCCGCCATGATCTGGTTCGGCGTGATGACCGAGGTCGACGCCTTCGGGCTCGTCGACTGGAACGTCATGGCGATCCTGATCTCGATCTGGATCATCGCCGGGTACTTCGGCAAGTCGGGCGTGCCGAGCTGGCTGTCCGTGCAGGCGTTGCGCCTGTCCGGCGGGCATCCGGGCCTGCTCGTGATGATCCTGTCGGTGCTCGCGGGCGTGATCTCGATGTTCGTCGACAACGTCGTCGTCATCCTGATGATGGCGCCGGTGGCGCTTCCGCTTGCGCGCGCGCTCAAGCTGCCGGTCACGCCGGTGGTGCTGATGATCGGCTTCTCGGCCAACTTCATGGGCACGGCGCTGCTGCTGGGCGACCTGCCGCCGCAGATGCTGCACAGCGTTTCCGGCGCCGAGTTCGGCGACTTCATCTGGCAGCACGGGCGGCCGTCGTCGTTCCCGATCCTCATGGTGACGTTCGCGATCACGCTGGCGGCGATGTACGCGTACGGCTTCCGCCGGCACCGCCGGCAGACGGTCGACATCGGGGCGCTGGGCATCGAGACGCACATTCCCAACAAGCCGTTCGCCGCGCTGGTCGTCGGCTGGTTCCTGCTCACGGTGGTGGCGATGGCCTTCCGCGAGGCGCTCGGCGTCAAGCTCGGCTTCATCGCGCTGACCGGCGCCGTCTCGCTGGTGCTGCTGCTCGAGCTGCTGCACAAGCGGATGAAGCCGCCGAGCTTCGAGGAGATCCTGGGCGAGCTCGACTGGCGAGCGATCCTGTTCTACATCGCGCTGTTCGCGCTGGTCGGCGCCCTCGAGAAGACGCACATCATCAACCACCTCGCCGACTGGCTGAAGCCGCTGTTCGTCGAAAGCTA
The DNA here is from genome assembly GCA_044223185.1 of Casimicrobiaceae bacterium. Classification (GTDB taxonomy): domain Bacteria; phylum Pseudomonadota; class Gammaproteobacteria; order Burkholderiales; family Casimicrobiaceae; genus VBCG01. The sequence continues at coordinate 29,607 of JBGAMF010000026.1, forward strand.
CGCGCTCGGCGTGACGATGCTGTACTGGATCACCGTCCCCATCGTCGGCATCGTCGAGCACGACGCGTACATCCTCACGTTCCTCTACACGATCAAGGACCTGCAGGCCGACGGCATCGACCCGTGGCCGCTGTGGTGGATGCTCGTGTGGTCGGGCACGCTGGGCAGCAACCTGACGGTGGCCGGCGCGCCCGCCCTGTTCGCCGCGCTCAACATCTGCGAGCGCGAGGAGCAGCGCAAGGTGTCGCTGCGCGAGTTCCTGTCGTGGAGCATCCCGTTCACGCTGGTCGCCGCCGCCGTCTGCTACGTGATCGGCATGCTGGTGTGGGTGCTGCCGTACGCCAAGTGAGAGACGCGGAGACAACGCCATGTACAAGCACATCCTGATTCCCACCGACGGCTCGCGCGCCTCGGCGCGGGCCGCGGCCGCCGGCGTCGCGCTCGCGCAGTCGGTCGGCGCCAAGGTCACCGGCTTCTTCGCCGCGCCGCCGGCCACGCCGGTCGTGTTCAAGCAGTTCCTGCCGGTCGGCTACCTGTCGCCGGAGGACCACGAGCGGGCGATCGAGCGCGCCGCGGCCGCGCACCTCGGCGTGATCGAGCGCGCCGCGACGCGCGCGGGCGTTCCCTACCGCGGCGTGCAGGCGGTCAGCGACTTCCCGGCGGAGGCCATCCTGCGCGCGGCGGCCAAGGGCGGCTGCGACCTCATCTTCATGGCGCCGCACAGCCGCCGCGGCCTCGCGGAGCTGTTCGTCGGCAGCCAGACGCAGAAGGTCCTGACGCACGCGAAGATCCCGGTGCTCGTGTACCGGTGACCCGCGGCGGCGACCCGCCGCCGCCGGCCTTCAGCCTTGCGTCCGGCGCCGCGCCGGGGCACGGGCGGCGGCGCGCAGCGCCGCGTCCTGCGCGAGCCGCAGCCACTCGCGCATCGCGGCCGCGCTCTCGAGCGCTTCCTCCGGCGGCTGCCAGTACGACGTCACCTGCACGGCGCCGCGCTTCGTCGCGTAGCGGAACGGCCCGCCACCCGCGGCGGCGAACCGGGCCTGCGTGCGCTCGTCCGTCTTGAGGTAGACGACGTCGTCGACGACGATGCCGACGATCGTCCCGTCGACGTAGATCCCGTGACCGCCGAACATCGCGCGCGCGGACGCCGCGCCCGCCGGCCGCACGAGCTCCAGCACGTGGGCGACGAAGTCCTTCGAGTTGGCCATCAGAGGCCGAGCCGCTGCCAGATCGTCGTCGTCAGGCCGGCCGAGTTGAGCGTGTAGAAGTGCAGACCGGGCGCGCCGCCCTCGACGAGCCGCGCGCAGAGGTCGGTGACCACGTCGAGGCCGAACGCGCGCACCGACGCCGTGTCGTCGCCGAAGCTCTCGAGCTTGCGCCGGATCCAGCGCGGGATCTCCGCGCCGCAGGCGTCGGAGAAGCGCGCGAGCCGGCTCGAGCTCGCGATCGGCATGATGCCCGGCACGATCGGGATCGTGAGGCCGCGCGCCGCGCACGCGTCGACGAAGTGCCAGTACGCGTCGGGGTTGTAGAAGTACTGCGTGATCGCCGAGTCCGCGCCCGCGCGGACCTTCGCGGCGAAGTGGTCGAGGTCCTCCTGCGGCGAGCGCGCCTGCGGGTGGTACTCCGGGTAGCAGGCCACGTCGACGTGGAACCAGTCGCCGGTCGTCTCGCGGATGAACGCGACGAGGTCGCTCGCGTGGCGGAACTCGCCGGCGTCGGCCATGCCGGACGGCAGGTCGCCGCGCAGCGCGACGACGTGGCGGATCCCGTGCTCCTTGTACTGCGCGAGCACGTCGGCCAGCGAGGCCCGCGTGCCGCCGATGCACGAGAGGTGCGGCGCGGCCGGCAGCCCCTCGTCGCGGATCTCGAGCACCGTGGCGAGCGTGCCTTCGCGCGTCGAGCCGCCGGCCCCGAACGTGACCGAGCAGAACGCGGGCGAGAGCTGCGCGAGCTGCGCGCGCGCGGCGCGGAGCTTCGCCACGCCCTCCGGCGTCTTCGGCGGGAAGAACTCGAGGCTGTAGAGGTTGTCCGGGTTGCGCATCGGCGGCCTTCAGTTGCGGCCGTGGTCGGCCCGGCGGTCGGGCAGCAGCAGCGCCGACAGCACCCACGAGATCAGGCTGAAGACGATGGCGCCGAACACGCCGGCCCAGAAGCCGGCGACGTGGAAGCCGGGCAGGAACGAGCCGACCGCCCAGAACAGCAGGCCGTTGATCACGAAGATGAAGAGGCCGAGCGTCAGGATCGTCGCCGGCAGCGTCAGCAGGATCAGCACCGGCCGGATCAGCGCGTTGACGAGCCCGAGCACGACCGCGACGAGCAGCGCGGTGCCGAACGAGTCGACGTTGATCGACGAGAACACGTACGGCAGCGCGAGCAGCGCGACCGCATTGATGATCCAGGTGAGGACGAGGCGCATCGGAGTCTCCTTCGCGGGGGAGTGGCGGGCTACCGGCGGGCGCCGTCGACCCAGGGCTTCATCGCGGCGTACAGCGTCGCGCTGACCGGCGCGGGCAGCTCCGACTCGGCAGCCATCCGCGCCACCGCCCCCGACAGCCACGGCGCTTCCAGCCGGTTGCCGGCGGCGAGGTCGTTCTGCATCGACGAGCGCATGTCGGCCGGCAGGCCGTCGAGGAAGGCGAGCTGGCGCGCGACGTAGTCGTCGGCGAGCGCCACGCCGCGCGCGCGCCCGATCGCCCACGCCTCGCGCACGGCGGACTCGAACGCCGCGCGCAGGTCGGGATCGGCGCGCACGACGCCGACGGGCTGGCGCGCCATCGCCGTGCAGCCGGACATCGCGGCCAGCATGCAGAACTTCTCCCACAGCGCGCGGCGGACGTCGGCGGAGATCATGCAGTCGATGCCGGCCGCGGCGCAGGCGTCGCGGAATGCCGCAGCCGCCGCCGCGTCGCCGTCCGCGAAGGCGCCGACGACGAGCCGCGCCATCGCCCCGGTGTGCGCGACGACGCCGGGCGCGCGGATCGTCGCCGCGATGTACGCGATGCCGCCGAGCACCCGGCGCGGGCCGACGGCGCGGGCGACGATGTCCGGCGCGTCGACGCCGTTCTGGAACGGAATGACCACGCCGCCGCGCGCCGCGAGCGGCGCGACCTGCCGCGCGGCCGCCTCGACGTCCCACAGCTTCACGCAGAACATCACGGCGTCGCACGGCGCGACCGAGCCGACGTCGTCGGTGTACGTCGCCTGCGTCACCAACGCGTCGCCCGCGCCGCTCTCGAGAGAAAGTCCGTGCTCCCGGAGCGCGGCGAGATGTGCGCCGCGCGCGACGAACGTCACGTCGTGGCCCGCCTGTGCGAGCCGGCCGCCGAAGTAGCCGCCCACGCCACCGGCTCCGATCACTGCGATGCGCATCATCGCCTCAGTCCGTGGTTGAAGGGAAGTCCGATGATCACAATGAGACGCAGAGGCGCCGAGAACAGCTTGAAGTCCTTCTCTGCGCCTCTGGCCGCTCTGTGGCCCTTGCCTTCCGGCCGCTTCAGTACCGGTAAGTCTCCGGCTTGTACGGGCCGTCCTTGCGCACGCCGATGTAGCGCGCCTGCTTGTCGGTCAGCTCGGTGAGCATCGCCCCGAGCTTCGTCAGCTGCAGCCGCGCGACCTTCTCGTCGAGGTGCTTCGGCAGCACGTAGACGCCCACCGGGTAGCGCTTGCCGCCGGCCTGCGCGTCGCCCCACAGCTCGATCTGCGCCATCACCTGGTTGGTGAACGACGAGCTCATCACGTACGACGGGTGGCCGGTGCCGCAGCCGAGGTTCACGAGCCGCCCCTCGGCGAGCAGGATGATCCGCTTGCCGTCGGGGAAGATCACGTGGTCGACCTGCGGCTTGATGTTCTCCCACCTGCAGCCCTTCAGCGCGGCGACCTCGATCTCGTTGTCGAAGTGGCCGATGTTGCAGACGATCGCCTGGTCCTTCATCCGCTTCATGTGCTCGAACGTGATGATGTCGATGTTGCCGGTCGCGGTGACGAAGATGTCCGCCTTGTCGCACGCGTAGTCCATCGTCACGACACGGTAGCCCTCCATCGCCGCCTGCAGCGCGCAGATCGGGTCGACCTCGGTGATCCACACCTGCGCCGACAGCGCGCGCAGCGCCTGCGCCGAGCCCTTGCCGACGTCGCCGTAGCCGGCCACGACCGCGACCTTGCCCGCGACCATCACGTCGGTCGCGCGCTTGATGCCGTCGACCAGCGACTCGCGGCAGCCGTACAGGTTGTCGAACTTCGACTTCGTGACCGAGTCGTTGACGTTGATCGCCGGGAAGCCCAGCCTGCCTTCCTGGTGCATCGTGTACAGGCGCTTGACGCCGGTGGTCGTCTCCTCGGTGACGCCCCGGACGTTCGCCTTGATCCGCGAGTAGAACTTCGGGTCCTTCGCGAGCCGCGCGCGGATGGCGGCGAACAGCGCCGCCTCTTCCTCGTTGGCCGGGTGCGAGATGCAGGCGGGATCGCCTTCCGCCTGCGTGCCGAGGTGGACGAGCAGCGTCGCGTCGCCGCCGTCGTCGAGGATCATGTTCGGCGCCCCTCCGTCCTGCCACTCGAAGATCCGGTGCGTGAACTCCCAGTACTCGGGCAGCGACTCGCCCTTGTAGGCGAACACCGGCGTGCCGCGCACGGCGATGGCCGCGGCCGCGTGGTCCTGCGTCGAATAGATGTTGCACGACGCCCAGCGCACCTCGGCGCCCAGCGCCTGCAGCGTCTCGATCAGCACGGCGGTCTGGATCGTCATGTGCAGCGAGCCGGCGATGCGCGCGCCGCGCAGCGGCTGCTCGGGCGCGAACTCCTCGCGGATCGCCATCAGGCCCGGCATCTCGGTCTGCGCGATCGCGATCTCCTTGCGCCCCCAGTCGGCGAGCGTGAGGTCGGCGACGTGGCAGTCGGCGAACTTCCTGGATTCGGTTGCGGCGTTCATGCGTCACTCCTTGTCGAGCGACTCGCCGGGCGGGTGCGGGCGTTGCGGACGCGCTGCCTCGTCATCCCGCGGGCGAAAGTCGCGGTTCAACGAGCGCGGTTGCAGGGGTAGGAATCCCGAGCCTGGCCCTGTACTTGAGGGTTGCAACGCTCCTCGGGAGGACCGCGATTCTACCCGATCGGCGGCCCGGCCGCACGGTCGGGCGCGCCGACGTGCGCGAACAGCGCGTTGGCGAGGCTCGACTCGCGCCGGTAGAACCCCTCGGTGTGGAAGGTCTCCGGCAGCATGAAGTGCTCGTAGTCGAGGTGGTGCAGGAACTCGTGGACCACGGTGCGCACGTACGAGCGGAACGCGACGACCTGCTTCTTCTGCGCCGTGCGCATCCACACGGTGATGCGGGCGACCGCGCGGTCCTCGTCGGGCTCGTAGAGCCCGTGCAACTCCCCGTCGAGGTCGGACGGCCGCACGGCGAGCACGCGCAGGTCGACCGGCGGCACCGCGAAGCCCGCGACGAGCGCGTCGACCAGCGCCTGCGTCGAACGCTGCAGGCGGGCGCGGTCGCCGGCCGGAAGCAGCGCGCCGATCGCCGCGACGGGAGCGGCCACCGGCACGCCCGCGGGCAGGTCGACCGCGCCGATCTCGTCGCTCCTGCGGTAGACGGCCTGCCGGGCCGGCGACAGCCGGTTGTAATAGGCGAAGGGCATGGTGCTCGGGCTGCGGATGCGTGAACGATGACGGCTCGCGCCGGAAAAAGCAAAGGGCCGCGCAGTGGCGGCCCTTGCCCGTCGCCGGCTTCCCGGCGGCTTCAGTTCTTCTTGATCTTCTCCAGCATCTTGAAGATGCCCTTCGGCGCGCCGACGAACATGCGCTTGAAGGTCTTGGGGAGGCAACGGCGCTCGAGCGTGTTGCGGCGGGTGCGGGAACGTTCGGCCATGACGGGCTCCGGGCAGGGGTGGGTTCAGAAAAACCAATATTTTACAGGAGGTTGGCCGTTCCTGCCACCACCACCCGTGGCGAAGATGTCACCGACGTTGAGCGGCGGCGGGTCGATCTTCACGTCGTAGCGGACCGTCCGCGCCGGCGCCGGCGGCTGGCCCGGCGGCGCCACCCACGCGAACACCAGCGCCGCGTCCCCGGGCGCCTGCGCGCGGAACCGGAACACCGTCGTGTCCGGGACGCCGACCAGGCCCGGCGGCTTGGGCGCCGGCGTGAAGTCCGGGCCGCCGATCAGCGCGAGGTTGGGACTGCCCGACTGGAGGACCCAGCCGTAGCCGGTCGCGGGATCGGGCGGGAGGCTCACCACCAGCGGCGTGCCGGCGCGCATCGAGACGTTGCCGCCGCCCTGCGGCGCCGCGACCTCGTCGCGTTCGAGCGTCGCGCAGCCGGCCAGCGCCAGCGCGCACGCGGCGATCGCTGTGCAATGGACCGGCCACCGGGTTGCCATGTTCATGTCGGATCTCCTTCGACCGGAGTCTGCCTTGCCGCCGGCCCCGCGCGCAAGCGCGCTACTGTACGGTGACGGGATAGCGGATCGTCTTCGCGGCGGGTACGCCGGGCTCCCACGGCCGCCTGTACTCGAACTGCAGCGCCGCCTGCCCGGGCTGCTCGCCGCGGAAGCGGAACACGTTGATGCCGCCCGCGCCCATCGCGCGCGGATCCCCGCGGGACACGTAGATGCGGGTGCCGATGGCCGCCAGCTGCGGCGAGGCGTCGCCGGCCAGCTGCCACTGGAAGCCGGTGCTCGCGTTGGCGTCGAGGATCACCTTGACCTCGGCGCCGCGGGCGAGCGTGACGCGCGTGCCGTCGCTCGCGTTTTCGAGCTCGACGTTGGGCGTCGCGGCTGCCGCGGCAGGCGCAGCGGGCGCAGCGGGCGCAGCAGGTGCGGCAGGGAGCGCCGGCGGCGCGGGCGGCGTCGCCGGCGATGGGCCGGCGCACGCCACCAGCAGCAGCGACAGCGCGAGGGCAATGGCCGCGCGGGGCACGGCGTCAGAGCCCCGCGGCGGCGCGCAGCGCGTCCGCCTTGTCGGTCGCCTCCCACGTGAACTCGGGCTCGTCGCGGCCGAAGTGGCCGTAGGCGGCCGTCTTCCGGTAGATCGGGCGCAGCAGGTCGAGCATCCGGATGATGCCCTTGGGCCGCAGGTCGAAGTGCGCGGTGACGAGGTCGGCGATCTTCTCGTCGGGGATGCGGCCGGTGCCCTCGGTGTAGACGGTCACGTTCATCGGCTTGGCGACGCCGATCGCATAGGCGAGCTGCACCTGGCACTGGCGCGCGATGCCCGCGGCCACGACGTTCTTCGCGACGTAGCGGGCCGCGTACGCGGCCGACCGGTCGACCTTCGACGGGTCCTTGCCGGAGAACGCGCCGCCGCCGTGCGGCGCCGCGCCGCCGTAGGTGTCGACGATGATCTTGCGCCCGGTGAGCCCCGAGTCGCCGTGCGGGCCGCCGATCTCGAAGCGGCCGGTCGGGTTCACGAGGAAGCGCGCCGACTTCAGCATCTCCGGCGGGAACACCGGGCGCACGATCTCCTCGATCACGGCCTCGGCGAGCTCCGCCTGCTTCTCGTTCATCGACGGGTGGTGCTGCGTGGACAGCACGACCGTCTCCACCGCCTTCGGCTTGCCGTCGACGTACTGCACGGTCACCTGCGACTTGGCGTCGGGGCGCAGGAACGGCAGGCGGCCGTCGCGCCGCACCTCGCTCTGCCGCTGGACCAGCCGGTGCGCGTAGTAGATCGGGAACGGCATCAGCGCCGGCGTCTCGTCGCACGCGTAGCCGAACATCATCCCCTGGTCGCCGGCGCCCTGGTTCAGGTGGTCGTCGGAGGCATGGTCCACACCCTGCGCGATGTTCGGCGACTGGTGGCCGTAGCACACCATGACGGCGCAGCCGTCGGCGTCGAAGCGCAGCTCGGGATCGTTGTAGCCGATCGCGCGGATCGTCTCGCGAGCGACGCGCGAGTAGTCGACGCGCGCCTTGGTCGTGATTTCGCCCGCCATCACGACGAGGCCGGTCGACACCAGCGTCTCGGCCGCCACCCGGCCCGTCGGGTCTTGCTCTAGAATCGCATCGAGCACCGCGTCGGAGATCTGGTCCGCGACCTTGTCCGGATGGCCCTCCGACACCGATTCCGACGTGAACAGGAAATCGCTCATTACAACTCCTCGCCGCGCCGTCGGGCGCGTGGTTCCGGCCCCGGACCGCGCCGTTCGCGGCGGGTCCGGCGCGCGCTGCAAAAACCGGGATTCTAGCAGTTTGGCCCGGCCGCCCGCCGCGGGCCGGACACCTGCGCCATGACCGGGCCGGCCGCCGTCGCCGCAGACCGCATCGCGCCGCCGACACCCGCGACCATCGCGCGCGCCGCCGAGCTGCTGCGCGCCGGGCAGCTCGTCGCCTTCCCCACCGAGACCGTGTACGGCCTCGGGGCCGACGCCGGCAACGCGGCCGCCGTGCGCGCGATCTTCGCCGCCAAGGGGCGCCCGGCGGACCACCCGGTCATCGTGCACCTGGCGGACGCCGCGCTGCTTTCGCACTGGGCGCGCGCCGTTCCCGCCGGTGCGCAGCGCCTCGCCGACGCGTTCTGGCCGGGGCCGCTGACGCTGATCCTGCCGCGCACGGCGCGCGCCGCGGACGTCGTCACCGGCGGGCAGGACAGCGTGGGCCTGCGCGTGCCGTCGCATCCGGTCGCGCAGGCGTTGCTGCGCGCGTTCGCCGCCGCCGGCGGCACCGGCATCGCCGCGCCGTCGGCCAATCGCTTCGGGCGCATCTCGCCGACCACGCCGCGGCACGTCGCCGACGACTTGGCCGACCGCGTCGCGCTGATCGTCGACGGCGGCGCGTCCGCAGTCGGCATCGAGAGCACGATCGTCGCGTTCGTCGACGGCGCCGCAACGCTGCTGCGCCCGGGCGGTGTGGCCGCTGCCGCCATCGAGCGCGTGCTCGGCGCGCCGCTGCGCGCGCCCGACGACGGCGTGCCGCGCGCGTCGGGCACGCTCGCTTCGCACTACGCGCCGCGCACGCCGGCGCGGCTCGTCGCGGGCGCCGAGCTCGTCGCCTCGTTGCAGGCGCTGCCCGCGCCGGTGGCCGTGCTCGCGCGCACCGTCGCGCGCCCCGCGGGGTTCGCCGGAACGTGGATCGCCGCGCCGGCCGAGCCCGCGCGCTACGCGCACGACCTCTACGCGAACCTGCGCGCACTCGACGCGACGCGCGCCGCGACGATCGCCGTCGAGGCCGTGCCCGACGACGCGGCGTGGCAGGCGGTGCGCGACCGCCTCGTGCGCGCGACGTGCGGCGACACGGACGACCGCGACTGACGGAACCGCCATGCGCGTCGTGCTCGCTCCCGATTCGTTCAAGGGTTCGCTGTCCGCGCCGGAGGTCTGCGCCGCGCTCGGCCGCGGCATCGCGCGCGCGCTGCCGGACGCGCGGATCGTCGCGCGGCCGATGCCGATGGCGGCGAGGGCGGCTCGACGCCGTCCTCGCGCCGCGTCGGCTTCGTGCGCCGCCAGGCCATGCCCTGCGGTGACCGGGCGGGCGGCGCGGGCCAGGACGCCGTCAGCAGATCGGCGACGCGGTCGCCACCGCGGTCATCGAGGTCGCGCTGGCCGCCGGCATCACCGATGCGCGCGCGATGGTCGTAGCCGACCGTTCGACGCGCGGCGTCGGCGTGGCTGACGCCTGCGTTGCTCGACCGTGGCGTACGCCGGTTCATGACGCTCCGGGCGGCAGCAGCACCAACGACGGCGGCGGCGGGCGTTTTTCGCGCAGCTGGCCAGGCCTGGCCGCGGACGGCTGCGCGGCTGTTCATCGCCGCGCTGGCGACTTCGCGGCCGCGGAGCGGCGTTCCTGACGCGCCCAGCACCGCGATCCGCATCATGTCGACGTCAACAACCCGCCAGGCGACTCGGCGCGACCCGCGGCCTGGCCGCCGCAGGCCGCCGGGTTGAGGTGTTGGCGTTCTCGATGACGCTCGCGCTTAAGGAGCTGGCGGAGGCCGCGGCCGGCCGCCGCGCGCGATGCCGGGCGCGGGCGCGGCCGGCGGGCTGGGCTTCGCGCTGCAGCTCGTCGGTGGCGCGTTCGCGTCCGGCGCGGACGTCGTCGCCGACCTGATCGGCCTCGACGCGGCGCTGGCCGGCGCCGACTGGGCGATCACCGGCGAGGGCCGCACCGACCGGCAGACGCTGCTCGCGAAGGCGCCGTTCGTCGTCGCGCAGCGCGCGGCCGCCGCGCGCGTGCCGGTGACGCTCGTGTCCGGCGCCGTCGACGCGGGCTCGCTGCCCGAGCTCGCGCGGCACTTCGCAGGCTGCTTCGCACTGCCCAACGGCCCGGCGACGCTCGCCGAGTGCATCGCCGACGCGGCCGCGCTGCTCGAGGCGCGCGCCGAGCAGGCGGCGCGCGTGTTCGCGGCGGGGCGCGCAAGCGGAAACGAAGGAGCCGGATGAATGCCTCGCGCTTTCCGATCTTGCGGTCGCGCACGGCCCCTCACCCCAACCCTCTCCCCGTTCCGGGGAGAGGGAGTTGCGTCAGCGCGGCGCGGGATCCTTCCTGTCGCGTCAGCGCGACTCGGCATCCTCCCCGTTGCGCCAGCGCTGCACGAGCACCCTCCCTCTCCCCGCGCAGCGGGGAGAGGGTCGGGGTGAGGGGCGGTCCGCTGCGCGTTCCTTCGCCACCGCCTCGCCCCGTCACCTCGCAACCGACCGGAACCTGAAATAATCGCCGCCGTGCGGACCTCCGCACGCGGACCCGAACGATGAACGCCAACCTGTACTCGCTCTTCGAGCGCCACTTCCCCGACGGCACCGAGCAGCCGTTCCTGATCGTCCCGAACGGCCCCGTCGTCCACTACGACGACCTCGCGGCGCTGTCGGCGCAGATCGCCCACGCGCTGGTCGCCGCGGGCTGCGTCCCCGGCGACCGCGTCGCCGTGCAGGCCGACAAGCACTGGCACGTACTCGCGCTCTACCTCGCGTGCCTGCGCGCGGGCCTGGTCTACCTGCCGCTCAACACCGGCTACCAGAAGGCGGAGCTCGGCTACTTCTTCGGCGACGCGCAGCCGCGCGTCGTCGTCTGCGGCACGGATCGGCTCGGCGTGATCGCCGCGCTCGACCGCGACGCGACCGTGCTGACGCTGCCCGAGCTCGTCGACCGCGCTGCGCCCATGCCGACCGACTTCGACACGCTGCCGCGCGCACCGGACGACCTGGCCGCGATCCTGTACACGTCGGGCACGACGGGCCGCTCGAAGGGCGCGATGATCACCCATCGCAACCTCGCGTCGAACGGCCTCGCGCTGGTCGAGGCGTGGGGCTTCACGCGCGGCGACGTGCTGCTGCACGCGCTTCCGATCTACCACGTGCACGGCCTCTTCGTCGCGACGCACTGCGCGCTGCTGTCGGGCTCGCGGATGCTCTGGCTGCCGAAATTCGACGCCGGCGAGGTGCTGGCGTTGCTGCCGCGCGCGACGGTGATGATGGGCGTGCCGACGTTCTACACGCGCCTGCTGGCCGAGCCGGCGTTCGGGCGCGAGCGCTGCCGGTCGATCCGCCTGTTCGTCTCGGGGTCGGCGCCGCTGCTCGCCGAGACGTTCGAGGAGTTCCGCGCCCGCACCGGACAGGCGATCCTCGAGCGCTACGGCATGACGGAGACCGGCATGATCACGTCGAACCCGCTCGACGGCGCACGCGTCGGCGGCACGGTCGGCCGGCCGCTGCCGGGCATCGACGTGCGCGTCGTCGACGACTCCGGCAGCGTCTGCGGACCGGACGCGATCGGCGGCGTGCAGCTGCGCGGCCCCAACGTGTTCGCCGGCTACTGGCGCATGCCCGAGAAGACGCGCGAGGAGTTCACCGCCGACGGCTGGTTCCGGACCGGCGACATGGGGCAGTGGGTCGCCGACGGCCCGGCGAAGGGCTACCTGCGCCTCGTCGGCCGCGCGAAGGACCTCATCATCACCGGCGGGCTCAACGTGTACCCGACCGAGATCGAGGAGCGCATCGACGCGCTGGAAGGCGTCGAGGAGTCCGCGGTGATCGGCGTGCCCGACCCGGACTTCGGCGAGGCGGTCGCGGCGGTGGTCGTGCGCAAGCCCGGGAGCGCGCTGACGGAGGCCGACGTGATCGCGGCGCTCAAGCGCGAGATCGCCAGCTTCAAGGTGCCGAAGCGCGTGCGGTTCGCCGACGAGCTGCCGCGCAACGCGATGGGCAAGGTGCAGAAGGCGCTGCTGCGCGAGCGGTTTTCCGCGCCGGCGTGACCACCGCCGGCCGCCGCCGCTACTGCGCCTCCGTCGCCCGCCGCTCCTTCTCGCGCAGCCGCCCGACGAACCAGCCGAAGAGCGGCCAGCACAGGATCGCCAGCGCCAGCGTCACGATCGACCCCACGAGCCAGTTCGAGAAGAAGATCGCCGTGCTGCCGTTCGACAGCAGCATCGACTGCCGGAACGCGGTCTCCGCCATGTCGCCCAGCACCAGCGCCAGCACCAGCGGCGCCAGCGGGTACTTCAGCTTCTTGAACAGGTAGCCGACGACGCCGAACACCAGCATCATCACGACGTCGAACATGTTGTTGTGGACCGTGTACGCGCCGATCGCGCAGATCACGACGATGACGGGCGCGATGATCGCGAACGGGATGCGCAGGATCGCCGCCCACCACGGCACGGTCGTCAGCACGATCAGCAGGCCGACGATGTTGCCCAGGTACATGCTGGCGATCAGCCCCCAGACGAACTCCTTCTTCTCGACGAACAGCAGCGGCCCCGGCTGCAGGCCCCAGATCAGCAGGCCGCCCAGCAGCACGGCGGCGGTCGGCGAGCCGGGGATGCCGAGTGTGAGCATCGGCAGCAGCGCACTGGTGCCCGCGGCGTGCGCGGCGGTCTCGGGCGCCACCACGCCCTCGATCTCGCCCTCGCCGAACTTGTGGCCGGTCCTGGAGAAGCGGCGCGCCATGCCGTAGCTCATGAACGACGCGGGCGTCGCGCCGCCCGGCGTGATGCCCATCCAGCAGCCGATCGCGCACGACCGCAGCGACGTCGCCCAGTACTTCGGCAGCTTGGCCCACGTCCGCAGCACGATCTTCGGGTCGATCTTGGCGCTCTTGCCCTTGAACGACAGGCCCTCCTCCATCGTGATCAGGATCTCGCCCAGCCCGAACAGGCCGATCACGGCGACCAGGAAGTCGAAGCCCTGCAGCAGGTGCGTGGTGCCGAACGTCATCCGCAGCGTGCCGGTGACGGTGTCCATGCCGACCGCGGCGAGCGCGAAGCCCAGCATCATCGCCGCGAGCGTCTTCACCGGCGGCTCGCGCCCCATGCCGATGAAGCTGCAGAACGTGAGCAGCTGGATCGCGAAGTATTCCGGCGGCCCGAACTTGAGCGCGAACTTCGCGACCAGCGGCGCGAGGAACGTGATCAGCACGACGGCGACCAGCGCGCCTACGAACGACGACGTGAACGCGGCGGTGAGCGCCTCGCCGGCGTGCCCCTTCTGCGCCATCGGATAGCCGTCGAACGTCGTCGCGACCGACCACGGCTCGCCCGGGATGTTGAACAGGATCGACGTGATCGCGCCGCCGAACAGCGCGCCCCAGTAGATGCACGACAGCATCACGATCGCCGAGGTCGGCGACATCGAGAAGGTGAGTGGCAGCAGGATCGCCACGCCGTTGGCGCCGCCGAGGCCCGGCAACACGCCGATCAACACGCCGAGAATGATGCCGACGAACATCAGCGCGATGTTCATCGGCGCCAGCACGACGCCGAAGCCATGCATCAGCGAGTTCAGTTCTTCCATGTCGTTGTGTCTTCGCCGTCTCGATGGCGGTCAGTAACCGAGGAATCGCAGCGGCTCGAGCGTGCCCTTGTACAGCGGCACCTTGAACCACACCTCGAACATCACGAAGAACGCGGCACTCACCGCCACGCCTAGCACGATGCTGCGCACCACGTTGTACTTTCCGAGCACGATCATGAACAGCGCGATGTAGATGGCGGAGGCCACGTACAGCCCGACGAACATGATCGCCACCACGTAGATCGCCACCGGTACCAGCACCGAGAGCACGCGGCCGAGCTGTTCGCGATCGACGAAGGTGCGCTTGTCGGCGGCCTTGCCGAGCACGCTCTGATACAGGATCGCCGCGCTCGAGATGCAGATGATCAGACCGATATAGAACGGAAAGTAGCCGGCGCCGGGGCCGTCGCTGGTCCATTCCGCGCCGAGCCGACGCGACTCGACGATCACCACCGCGCCAACGACGAACAGGATGGCCGCCACCACTGCGTCGACCGTGCGGTTCTTCGCGAGCGGCCGGCTGGTCGGCTCGTCGTCGTGTGTTTCGCTAGACATGCGTGGCCACTCCCGCACTCTGGCGGTCCGGCTGAGGATCCGCAGTTCACGCCAGAGGCGACCGCGGCCCGTGTTGTCGATCGACCGTCGCTACGTCGGCGCGCGCCACCCCAGGGGCGCCGGCGCAGCGGGTGCACTGCTACTTGGCCAGGAAGCCGGCCTCCGTCATCAACTGCTTGTGCAGGACGTCGGCGTTGGTGAGCCAGCGCACGTAGTCGGTCCCGGTGAGCGCGGTCGTGTTGAAAGCGCCCTTCTCCATGAACTCCTTCCAGTCCGGCGTCTCGCGCACCTTCTGCAGCAGGTCGACGTAGAACTTCACCTGATCCGGCGTCACGCCAGGCGCCATGAAGATGCCGCGCAGCATCACGTAGTCGGTCGGCACGCCGGCCTCCTTGCAGGTGGGGATGTCGTTCCACGACATCGTGTCGGTCACCTTCTCCTTGTAGGGCATGCGCTGGTCGTCGAACACACACAGCGGCCGCAGCGAACCCGCGCGCCACTGCGCCACGGCTTCGATCGGGTTGTTCACCGTGGAGTCGATGTGCTTGCCCACCAGCTGCACGGCCACCTCGCCGCCGCCCTTGTACGGCACGTAGATGAACTTGGTGCCGGTGGCCTTCTCGAGGCCGAC
>JBGAMF010000027.1:0-43512 GCA_044223185.1 Casimicrobiaceae bacterium
GCAGGTCGCGTGCGCGGTCGAACGCCGCCTGCGTCTGCGTCGCGTTGGCGCGCGCCTGCGCGAGCGCCTGTTGCGCGGCCGGCAGGCCCACCTCGTCGATCAGCCGCAGCTTCGCCTCGGCCTGCGCGATCGTCGCCTGCGCCTGCGCAACGGCGGCGCGCTCCTCGCGGTCGTCGAGCTGGATCAGCAGGTCTCCGCGGCGCACGCGCTGGCCTTCCTCGACCGGGATGCGCACGACGCGCTCGGTGATCACGGCGCCGACCGACACGCGGCGCGGAGACATCACGCGCCCGCTCGCCACCACCGTCTGCACGAGGTCGCCGCGCGTGGCGGCGTAAGTCTCGACCGGCGCGCCGAGGAAGGCGTCCCGGGCCGCGTAAAGCGCGACGGCCGCGACGGCCAGCGCGGCCAGGCCCCACCACAGCCGGCGGCGGGGAACGGCGGGTCCGTCACGGTCGTTCACGGTGGTCTCTCGAGGTCGCCACGCGGCGCCGACCGCCCGTACGGGCCCCCGCGCCCGGGCATCCCCGATGGTAGCGAACCTGCGTTCGCGGCGGTTGACTCACGTCAACCGGTCGGCGCGCTCCACGCGCAAACGCGCCGCCGGAGCGCGGCCGGGCCGCGCGCCGGGCTGCCGCCTCCGGGCGGCGTTCAGCGCCGCCACACCACGCGGGCAGAGTACTCGTTGTCGCCGTAGCGCACGTCGAGGTCGCCGTCGTAGGCGCCCTGCACGGCCTCGCCGATCCGCTGCGGCAGGTGGATGTCGGTGGTCTCGATCACCACGCGCTCCGGCGTGTCGGCCACCTGCATCAGCCGATGCAGCGGATGCTCGCGGCCCTCGCGCTCGGCCTCGTTGCGGACGAGGTTCACGAGCTCGACGCGGTGCGCGGCGACGAAGTCGCCTTCGAGCACGACGGTTCCCGCCGGCAGCTTGTCGCGGATGCGCCGGCACGCCGGGCACATCGCCGCGGCGGCGTCGGCCGGGGCCGCGCCCCATTGCCAGCGGCCGCGATGCCACACCGCCCCGCAGCCCGAGCACTGCGTCGGCTCACGGTACTTGCCGCCCTGCTCGTAGGGATCGCGGTGCTCGGCGTTGAAGATGCGCTCGCCGTAGTGCCGCACGCCGCCGGTCGGCACGTGCAGTGCCGGCCCCTGGAATCTGTTGTTCACCGTACGCTCCTTTCGCGGTCGCGTGAAGCGCAAATACGCGTTTTCATCATGCGCTGCGCACCACCCGCCAGCGTTGACGGCCGTCAAGGTCGCGGGAGGGGCGCCGGCAGCTGCAACGTGCGCACGACGAGTGCCGCTTGCGGCTCCGCGGCAGCGACGCGAACCCGACAGGCGCCCGCGGCGCGGCGCGCGGCACGCCTCGACGCTCCGGACCCGCCGACAGCAGGTGCTTCGCCCACGTCAGGAGCGCCGGGTGCCCGGCACCCGCTCGTAGTGCGCGCGGCAGTCCTCCTCGCGCCCGCGCACGACGCGCCGGCCGACGAGCCCGCCGTGATGCTCGGTGACCACGGTGCGCTGGCTCTCGACACCCTGGTCGTCGTGGAAGTACAGCACGACCCAGTCCTGCGTCCGCTGGAGCTCGTGCGCCTTCGCCGTATTCGAGAAGAGCGCCGTGAAGTGCCACCCGCCGCGCGCCGTGTGCAGCACCGGCAGCCACGACCGGCCCTCGGGGTTGAAGCGCTTCGGCGCGATCGTCGGCAGCGTGCCGGCGCGTGCGCGTTCGCGGTACTCGCGGTCGACGTCGAGCAGCATCGCCACCGGCGGCTCGCCGTCGCCGGCCGTCGCGCGCGGCGGCCGGCGCAGCCGCGAGCGGTCGAGGATCTCGGCGAGCGCGGCGCGGATCGTCGCCGTCCGCCGCGTGCCCACGCCGGCCACCGCCGCGAGCCGCCCGTCGTGCGCGGCCGCCTCCAGCGCCTCCAGCGTGTCGACGCCGAGTGTGTCGTGGATGCGCGCGGCGAGCTCCGGCCCGATGCCTGGCACCGTGCGGAACAGCAGCGCCGGATCGAGGTCGCCGCGCAGGCGCTCCAACTGCGGCCAGCGCCCGGTCTGCAGCATCTGCGCGATCGCCGCGGCGATGCCCGGCCCGACGCCGGGCAGCGCGTCGAGCCCGGCCAGGCCTTCCGCCGCGAACAGTTCGGAGAGGCCGCGCGCGCACTGCGCGACCGTGTCCGCCGCCTTGCGGTACGCGCCCACACGGAACGGATTCGCGTGCTGCGCGTGCAGGAGTTCCGCCGCCTGACGCAGCCACGCCGCAACCTGCTCGTTGTCGGGCGGCGGCATCCGCAGCGACGTTGCCGTCGCGCCGACGGCGAGCGCGGTACGTGCGGGTTCGCCCATGCCTGCGATTGTCCGCCGCCTCTTCGACACCGGGTTGACGCGCGTCAAGCGGCTCCCGCCGGATGCGCCTAGCATGGGGATGCGCGGCGGGCACGCGACGCGCCCGCCGGAGCGTGCCGATGCCAATTCCCCAAGCCACCACGCCCGCGCCGGCGCCGGTCCCCGTCGCCGGTCTGGGTGCCCCCGCTCCCGACCTCGCCGCCAAGGTGGCGTTCCTGTCGCGGCCTGCCGCCTACCCCGAGCCCACGTCGCGGGTGCAGCCGGTGGAGACGCACATGTCGTGGGTGTTCCTGCTCGACCGGCACGCGTACAAGCTGAAGAAGCCGGTGCGCCTGCCGTACCTCGACTTCTCGACGGTCGCGCTGCGCCGGCACTTCTGCGGCGAGGAGGTGCGGCTCAACCGGCGTCTGTCCGACGGGATCTACCTGGGCGTCGTGCCGCTCGTGCAGGACGACGCCGGCACGCTGCGGCTCGCGGCCGGCGCGGCCGCCGTCGACTGGCTGGTGCGCATGCGGCGGCTGCCGGCCGGCCGCATGCTCGACCGGCTCGTCGTCGACGGCACGCTGACGTCCACCGACCTCGCCCGCGCCGTCACCCGGCTCGCGTGGTTCTATCGCGCGTCGCCGCACGTCCCCACCACGCCGGACGCTTACGTCGCACGCTTCGCGCACGCGATCGACGCGAACGCGGAGGCGCTCGCGTGGCCCGCATACGGGCTGCCGGCGGCGGACGTCGCCGCGCTCTCCACGCTCCAGCACGCGGCGCTGGCGCGGCTCGCGCCGCTGCTCGCCGCGCGCGCAGGCCGCGTCGTCGAGGCGCACGGCGACCTGCGGCCCGAGCACGTATGCGTCGAAGGCGAGCCGCAGGTCATCGACACGCTCGAGTTTTCGCGCGACCTGCGCCTGCTCGACCCCGCCGACGAACTCGGCTACCTCGCGCTCGAGTGCGAGCGCCAGGGTGCCGCGTGGGCGCGCGACGTCATCCTGGCGACGTACTCGGCGCTGACCGGCGACGCGCCGCCCGACGCGGTCGTCGCGGTGTACCAGAGCCACCGCGCGTGCGTGCGCGCGAAGCTCGCCGCATGGCACCTCGACGACGACGGCGTTCGCGAACGCGCACCGTGGACCGCCCGCGCTGCGCACTACCTGCGCCTGGCGCGCCGGTGGATCGACGCGTGCGCGGCCGGCGGCTAGGCTGCGGGGCCGTCGCCCAGCGCGGCCAGCGAGCCGCCGCCGTGCATCCGGCGGATCGCCTCGGCGAAGAGGGGCGCCGTGCCGACCACGCGGACCTTGGCGACGACCGCCGGCTCGGTGAGCCGCAGCGGGGAGATGCTGTCGGTGACGACGATCGCGTCGAGCGCGGCGTCGGCGAGCACGGCGTTGGCTTCCGGCGCGAACACGCCGTGCGCCGCGCAGGCGACCACACGCGCGGCGCCGCGCTCCCGGCACGTCCGCGCGGTGCGCGCGATGGTGTTGCCGGCGCTGATGAGGTCGTCGACGACGATCGCCACCTTGCCCGCGACGTCGCCCACCAGCGCGTCGCCGCGCAGCGTGCCGCCGCTCCTGTACTTCTCGGCGAAAGCCATCGGCACGTCGCGGCCGAGCGCGCGCGCGAGGCGCCCGCGGAAGGCGTCCGCGCGCTTGATGCCGCCGGCGTCCGGCGAGACGACGACAGCGTCGGCATCGTGCAACTCCGGCGCCAGCGCCGCCACGAACAGCGGGGCGGCCTCCAGGTGCTCGGCGCGGCAGCGGAACGCGTTCTGGTAGGCTGCGAGGTTGTGCACGTCCAGCGTCACCACGCAGTCCGCGCCCGCCGCCTCGAACAGCGCCGCCACGTAGCGCGTCGTGACGGGGTCGCGCGGCTTGCTCTTCTGGTCCTTGCGCGAGTACGCGAGATAGGGGGCGACCACCGTGACCCGCGCCGCCGCGGCGTCCTTCAGCGCGCCGACGAAGAACAAGAGGCGCACCAGCTTGTCGTCGGCGCTCATGGCAGCGTCCCCGAACAGCGACTGCACGACGTACACGTCGCGGCCGCGGACGTTGGTGAGCGTGCGCGCCTTGTGCTCGCCGTCCTCGAACTCGCGCTCCTCGTGCGCGGCGAGCGGGACGGACAGCGCCGCGGCGACGGCCTCGCCGTACGCGCGCCCCGCGTTCAGCGCGAAGATCTCGAGGTCAACGTGATTCATGATCCAGGAACTCCCGTGGGCGGGCCGGCCGGCGCATCCGGCGCGAAGGAGCGTCCGTGACGCACTTCGACGTCTTCAACGGCGACGCCGACGGCATCACGTCGCTCGTCCAGCTGCGCCTCGCCCAGCCGCTGGCGGCCACGCCCGTCACCGGCACCAAGCGCGACATCCGGCTGCTCGCCCGCGTGCCGGCACAGGCGGGCGACACGGTGACGGTACTCGACATTTCGCTCGCGGTAAACCGCGCGGCGCTCACCGCGCTGCTCGCGCGCGGCGTGGCGGTACGCTACTTCGACCACCACTTCCCGGGCGAGGTGCCGGTCCACCCGGGGCTCGACGCGCACATCGACACGGCGCCGTCCGTCTGCACCGGCGTGCTGGTCGACCGCTACCTCGGCGGGCGGCAGCGGGCGTGGGCGGTGGTCGCCGCGTTCGGCGACAACCTGCTCGCCACGGCCCGCGACCTCGCCGCGCCGCTGCAGCTGCCGGCGGACCGCCTGGCCGCGCTGCGCGACCTGGGCGACTGCATCACCTACAACGCGTACAGCGACGACCCGGCGGACGCGATCGTGCCGCCGGCCGACCTGTACGCCGCGCTGCTGCGCGCCGCCGACCCGCTTCGCTTCGTCGACGACGACCCGGCGTACGCGGCGATCGACGCCGCGCGCCGCAGCGACATGGACGAGGCGCGCGCGACGCGCGCGGCGCTCACGCTGCCCAACGCCCGGGTGTACATCCTGCCCGACGAGCCGTGGACGCGGCGC
This sequence comes from Casimicrobiaceae bacterium, assembly GCA_044223185.1. Lineage (GTDB taxonomy): Bacteria > Pseudomonadota > Gammaproteobacteria > Burkholderiales > Casimicrobiaceae > VBCG01. The sequence goes on from JBGAMF010000027.1 coordinate 5,296, forward strand.
GTGCGCGGTGTTTTCGGCAACGAGATCGCCAACGCTGCGCCGGACCTCGCGCACGCCGTGCTCACCGGCAACGCCGCGGGCGGCTACACGGTGAGCGTGCGTGCGCCGCGGGCACGGCCGACCGGTGCGGACGCGCTGTGCCGGCCGTTCGGAGGCGGCGGCCGCGCCGCCGCCGCCGGCATCGAGCACCTGCCGAAGGAGCGCTTCCACGAGTTCGTCCGGCAGCTCGAGGACACGCTGCGCTGAGGCCCGCGTCCGCACGCGCCGCCACCATGCCCTGGACCGCCTCCTGGTACCCCGTGTCGATGAAGAACCTGCCGCCACCGGTGCGGGAGAAGGCGATCGAGATCGCCAACGCGCTGCTCGCGGAAGGCATGGACGAGGGCAAGGCCGTTCGCATCGCCATCGCGCGGGCGAAGGAGTGGGCGGGCCGGCACCTCGGCACGCCCGGCTGAGCGGGCAGCGGCCCGGCGCGGGTGCTTGGGCTTCCGCGCAGCGCCGGGCTGCTGGCTCGCGGGCCGCAGCTGCCTGCGGCGCACCGCGGGTTCACTCCGGGCCGGCCTCTCCCTGCGCCGACTCGTGCGCCGGCTTGTCGACGATGACGACGTCGGTGGTGAGGATGAGGCTCGCGATCGACGCGGCGTTGGTGAGGCCGAGCCGCGTGACCTTGGTCGGGTCGATGATGCCCATCGCGACCACGTCGCCGAACTCCCCGGTCGCGGCGTTGTAGCCGAACGGACCCGCACCCGCCACGACGCGCTCCAGCACGATCGCCGGCTCGCCGCCGGCGTTGGACACGATCTGCCGCAGCGGCTCCTCCAGCGCGCGGCGCACGATCTTGACGCCCGCTTCCTGCGCCAGCGTCTCGCAACGGAGCGCGTCGAGCGCCGGCCGCGCGCGCAGCAGCGCGATGCCGCCGCCGGCGCCGATGCCCTCCGCCACCGCGGCGCGCGTCGCGTGCAGGGCGTCCTCGACGCGCGACTTCTTCTCCTTCATCTCCATCTCGGTGGACGCGCCGACCTTGATCAGCGCTACGCCGCCGGCCAGCCGCGCCGCACGCTCGCGCAGCTGCTCGCGGTCGTAGTCGCTCTTCGCCTCGTCCATCGCGCGCCGGACCTCCGCGATCCGCGCCTTGATCCGTGCCGGCTCGCCGGCGCTGCCGATGAGGGTCGTGTTGTCGCGGTCGACCTCGACGCGACGCGCCCGCCCGAGGTCTGCCGCCGTCGCCTTCTCGAGCTTCAAGCCGCGGTCCTCCGCGATGACCGTCGCACCGGTCAGCACCGCGATGTCGTCGAGCAGCGCGCGGCGGCGGTCGCCGAAGCCCGGCGCCTTCACCGCGCACGCCTTCAGCACGCCGCGCAGCGCGTTGACGACCAGCGTGGCGAGCGCCTCGCCGGTCACGTCCTCGGCGATCAGCAGCAGCGGCCGGTTCTCGCGCGACACGTGCTCGAGGATCGGCAGCAGGTCGTGGATCGACGAGATGGCGCGGTCGTGCACCAGCACGCTGCAGTCGTCGAGCACGACGCGCTGGCGCTCCGCCTCGTTGACGAAGTACGGCGACAGGTAGCCGCGGTCGAACTGCATCCCCTCCACCACTTCCAGCTCGTTGCCCATGCCGCGGCCGTCCTCGGCCTTGATCACGCCGTTCTCGCCCACCCTTTCCATCGCCTGCGCGATCATTCCGCCGATCGCCGCGTCGCCGTTGGCCGAGATCGTCCCCACCTGCGCGATCTCCGCGTTGGTCGCGCACGGCCGCGAGTTGCGCTTCAACTCCGCGACCACGGCGTCCACCGCCTTCTCGATCCCGCGCTTCAGGTCCATCGGGTCGAAGCCCGAGGCGACGTACTTCATGCCCTCGTTGACGATGGCCTGCGCGAGCACCGTGGCGGTCGTCGTTCCGTCGCCCGCGGTCTCGGACGTCTTCGCGGCGACCTCGCGCGCCATCTGCGCGCCGAGGTTCTCGAAGCGGTCGGGCAGCTCGATCTCCCTGGCGACGATGACGCCGGAATTGATGATCGTCGGCGGGCCGTAGGTTCGCTCCAGCACGACCAGCCGGCCCTTGGGTCCCAGCGTCACCTTTACCGCACTGGCCAGGATGTTGAGCCCGGCGCACACCGCCTCGCGCGCCTCCTGGTGGAACTTGAGGAGCTTCGCCGCCATCGTCGCCTCCGTCGTACGCGGGCACCCGCGGCAACCCGCGCCGCGGCGCCGGTATCCCCGTTCCATTCTCGTCCCTGCCGCCCGCAGGCGCTTTGACGTGCGCCAACCGGACCGTACGCCGCCGCGCCGCCGCGCGCCGTCGCGCCGTTGACCTCGGTCAACCTCCCGGCACGGCGAAGAACTAGGATGAACGCACGGCGGCGGGGCAGACGCCCCACGGGGCGCCGGCCCGGCCGGCGAACGGAGTCATGCGATGTCCTCCGCCGCCCGTGCAGAGCTGACCGTCGCGACGTCCGGGCCGGACGCCACGGCGACCGGCGCCCGTTGTGCCGGCGCCTGGACACTCCCCGCGATCGCGCGGCTCGACCACACGCTCGCGGCCGTGCGCTGGCCCGCAACGGGCGAACTGGTCGTCGACGGCACCGGCATCGTCGCCCTCGACACCGCCGGTGCGTGGCTCCTGCACCGGACGCTGCGGACGCTGGCGGCGCGCGGGTGCGCGGGGCGGATCGAAGGCCTGCGCCCCGAATTCGCCTCGCTGGTCGACCTGCTGGCCGGTCGCGAGATTCCATTGACCGCCGCCGTTGCGCCGACGCCTGGCCCGCTCGCGCGCGTCGGAGCGCGCGCCTGGCGCATCGTCGCGGGGACCGGCGGCTATCTCGCCTTCGTCGGCGAGAGCGCGCTCGCGCTGCTGCACGCGCTGCGGCACCCGCGCACGCTGCGCTGGCGGCCGATCCTGCACAACATCCAGACGGCCGGCGTCGAGGCGCTGCCGATCACCGGGCTGCTGTCGTTCCTGATGGGCGTGGTGATCGCCTACCAGGGCGCCGACCAGCTGCAGCGCTTCGGCGCGAACATCTTCGTCGTCGACCTGGTCGCGCTCGCGATGCTGCGCGAGCTGTCGCCGCTGCTCACCGCCATCATCATCGCCGGGCGCTCGGGCTCCGCGTACACGGCGCAGATCGGCACGATGAAGGTCACCGAGGAGATCGACGCGCTGCGCACGATCGGCGTCGGCGCGCAGGAGCTCCTCGTGCTGCCGAAGGTCGTCGCGCTGGTCATCGTGATGCCGCTGCTGACCGTCTACACCGACGTCACCGGCGTGCTCGGCGGCATGGTCATGGCGAGCACGAAGCTCGGCGTAGGCTTCGACGCGTTCGTCGACCGCCTCGACGAGGCGGTCCAGCTGTCGTCGTACTGGACGGGGCTCGCCAAGGCGCCGGTGTTCGCGCTGATCGTCGCGCTGGTCGGCTGCTACCGCGGCTTCCAGGTCACCGGCAGCGCGGAGAGCGTCGGCGCGCAGACGACGATGAGCGTCGTGCAGTCGATCTTCCTCGTGATCGTCACCGACGCGCTGTTCTCGATCGTGTTCCTCTGGCTCGACCTGTGATGGACGCCCCGGCCCCCACCATCGCGCCCGTCGTCGCCGTCCGCGGTGTCGCGACCCGCTTCGGCGCCGCGGTCGTCCACGAGAGCGTCGACCTCGCCGTGAACCCGGGCGAGGTGTTCGCGCTGGTCGGCGGCAGCGGCTCCGGCAAGTCGACGCTGCTGCGCGAGATCATCCTGCTGCAGCAGCCGGCGGCCGGCTCGATCCGCGTGTTCGGGCAGGAGGTCGTCGGCATGAGCGACGACGCGGCGCTGCCGCTGCGCCGCCGCTGGGGCGTGATGTTCGAGCGCGGCGCGCTGTTCTCGGCGCTGACGGTGGCCGAGAACGTCGGCATGGTGCTCGCCGAGCACACGGACCTCCCGCCGCGGCTGATCCGCGAGGTGGCGGCGGTGAAGATCGCGCTGACCGGGCTGCCCGCCGACGCCGGGCCCAAGTACCCGAGCGAGCTGTCCGGCGGCATGCGCAAGCGCGCCTCGCTCGCGCGGGCGCTGGCGCTCGACCCCGAGCTCCTCTTCCTCGACGAGCCGACCGCGGGCCTCGACCCGCTGTCGGCGACGGGCATCGACGAGCTGGTGCGGAGCCTGCGCGACGGCCTGGGCCTCACCATCATGATGGTCACGCACGACCTCGACCTCATGTGGCGCGCGGCGGACCGCGTGGCCGTGCTGGGGCACGGCAACATCGTCGGCGTCGGCACGATGGCCGAGCTGTCCGGCTCGGACGACCCGCTCGTCCGCCAGTACTTCCACGGGCCGCGCGGCCGGGCCGCACTGGAGCAGGCATGGAATCGAAGGTGAACTTCGCCGCGGTCGGCGCGTTCGTCATCGTGTTCACCGTCGCGATGATCGCGGGCGTCCTGTGGCTGTCGAGCGGCAAGTACTACCGCAAGAGCTACGACACCTACCAGGTCTTCATGACCGAGTCGGTGGCGGGCCTGAACCTCAACGCGCCGGTCCGCTACCGCGGCGTCGACGTCGGCCGCGTGCGGCGGATCGGCCTCGCCCCCGGCAACGTCGAGCACGTGGAGCTCACCCTCGACATCGAGCGCGGCACGCCGGTCAAGACCGACACGCTCGCCACGCTGCAGGCGCAGGGATTGACGGGGATCGCGTACGTCGAGCTGACGTCCGGGCACCGCGACTCGCCGCCGCTCGCGGCGAAGCCGGGCGAGCCGTACCCGGTGATCGCGTCGGCGCCGTCGCTGATGAACCGCCTCGAGACGGCGCTGCCCGCATTGCTCGCGGACTTGTCGCGCGTCAGCGGCAACGTCGGCGCGCTGCTCGACGACGACAACCGGCGCGCGGTGAAGGCCACGCTCGCGGACCTCGCCACGCTGTCGCGCACGCTGGCGGCGCGGTCGCAGGCGATCGACGCCGCGCTCGCGAGCGGCGCGCGGACGATGGACAACGCGGCCCGCGTGACCGCGGAGCTGCCGCAACTGGTCGCGCGCGTCGAGCGCACGGCGGACGCGCTCGACCGCATGGCCGGCGAAGTCGGCGGCGCGGGTGCCTCCGGCCGTGCGGCGCTGGACAGCGCGAAGAGCGCCTTCGACAGCGCGCGCGGGACGCTCGACGGCACGCGTGAAGATCTCCGTGAGTTCACCGGCGCGACGCTGCCCGAGGTGCGCGAACTGGTCGCCGAGCTGCGCGCACTCACCGCCACGCTGCGGCGGGTCGCCGACGAGGCGGAGCGCAACCCGTCGCTGCTGCTGCGCGGGCGCGCGCCGGGCAAGCGCGGCCCCGGCGAATAGCGCGATGCCTCAACGTTGATTGACTGCGAGACGCCGATGACCGCCCTCCGCTCCCTGCCTGCATTGCGACTGCTGCACGTCGCCGCCGCCTGCGCGCTCGCCGCCTGCAGCACGCTGGCGCCCGTTCCCGCCGACGCGCCGGTCCTGCACGTGCTCGATGCGAACGCGCTGCCGCCCACGGCGCCGGCCGTGGCACGCGCGCGGGTGCTCGAAGTGGGCACGCCGCGCGCGGCGCCCGGGTTCGACACGCCCGCGATGGCGTACGTGCAGAAGCCGCACACGCTCGACTACTTCGCCGTCCACCGCTGGGTGGAGCCGCCGGCGCAGATGCTCGCACCGCCGCTGGTCCGGGCGCTGGAAGAGACCGGCGCGTTCCGGGCCGTCGTGCGCGGCACGTCCGGCGTGCGCGCCGACGTGCGCCTCGACACCGAGTTGATCCGGCTGCAGCAGAGCTTCCTCTCGAAGCCGAGCCGGGTCGAGCTGGTACTGCGCGTGCAGCTGGTCGACGTCGGCGCCCGGCGCGTCGTCGCGACGCGGACGATCGAGGTTGCGCGGGACGCGCCGACCGACGATCCAGAGGGAGGCGTCACGGCGGCCAACGCCGCGCTTGCGAGTGCGCTGGCCGAAGTCGCCGCATTCGCGGTGAAGGCGTCCGCGGATGTCGCGCCGGGGGTGGTAGGTCGAAGCTGAAGAGCCCGCGTAGCCGGCACGGCGCCACTGACGGGAACCGAAGGCGAAGATCCCAACTGGTGCATCCGCCTGACCTCCTCGTCAGGGCTCGGAGGGCAGCTCATAAGAGACCCTGGTGCCGTCGACCTTGACGATCCCTCGCTTGCACAACAGCGCGAACAAGGCGGATAGCTGATGCTCCGAGAGCTCCTTCTTGAACAGGGCGTGCAGCGTGCTCAGCAGCGTCTTCTGCGCTCTGGGCCTTGAGGCTTTCAACCTTGCCAAGTGGGCCACGACCACTTCGATCTGGGCGTCGCTCGTCGATGGAAGCGCCGGCTTGAAGTACGGCAGGAGTGCAATCGATGTCGAGCGCTGGGCGAAGATGCCATTCCTCTTCAGGTGCCTAATCAACGGGTCAAACCCCGTGTCCTTGGAAATGATGTGAAAGAACGCCGCAGCGTCCTGCGACGACAGTACGCCAACGTAATACGCAATGTGAAAGTCCAGCGCGTTCGATCCGGCAGCCTCGAGCACGACATACTCCGCATTGGCGCCGAGACCCTGCAATGCGGCTGCGAGGGCAACCGGGACTTTCGACTGGTTCGGCCCGAGAAACACCTTCACCTTGAACGGTCCATCGCGCAGCATCGCCAGGTCCGTCGGCTGTACGTTCTCGAAGTCGATCAGGACGTAGTTAGTTCTCAATTTCGCGCTCGGACGATGGACGCTACTGGCGTTGGGCGGCCTGCCGCCGCCGGGACGCTGCGAACGAGGCGTCCGAAGTCTGGCGCGCCCGCTCGAACGCGGAAATCGGCCTCATTGAACGGTGGCCAGATAGCTTGACGCAGACAATCGGCACGTAGTGGACAATGCCCCAGCTAGTGTGAACAAACGGGGCTCGACGCGAAAGCCGAAGAGTCGATAGAGATAAAAACGCGGGGCTAGGGACTCCGAGACGGCGACCTCGTTTCGAGAGACGAAGAACGGCGTCTCGCGTCCGTATTTCGTCGTCTTTACCTCGATGAAGCGCTCGGTGCCCGAGTCCTCAAACGACAGAATGTCGAAGCCGGCGCCGTCGCCGTGTTTGCGCGAGGTATGCTCGACTTTGGCGGCTAGGCGGTCCATTCCCGCCGCGATGAGACGCGCGCGTTCGTAGTTCAGCGCGAACAGCTCTCCAGCGGTCCCGAGCGATCGGTTGCGTGCCTCGCGCTCGAGGTAATTTACGGAAAAGGTCCTTTGGGACGGCTCCCGCTCCCCCGTGGCGTGATCTCGTGGTTGCGGAGACGGCGGCTCGGTCAACACCGAAAGAATCTCGTCGACCTCGGGAATGACGATGGGCCGGTCTGCATCTGCGGCGGCAAGAGCTTGCAGCTGGTCGTTGAACGTCAGGCGATCGGCGATGACCTCGTAGAGCAATCGCTGATAGTTTGATCGCGGCTTGTATCCCGAGATGTACGGAAATCCCTGGTCGATCAGGACCGCGCTGATGTTTGCGTGCTTGAACTCGATGGACTGCTCTGAGCGCTCTGAGAGCAGTCGAACCAGAGCACGTCGGTGGGCAGCTTTGTTGTATGGAACACCCGATAGTTCGGCCGCGAGCATGGCGAAGTAGTCCGCCACCGTTGCCTCAACTTCCTCGCGCGACCAGTCGCTCGCCATGTTAGCTGGGGCGGTACAACGCCCAAAGTCTACGATGACCGGCCCGCGCATGCCCGCGAAGCGCGCCGGAGCCAGTCCGGTCTATCGCGGGGTTAAGCCGTAGCTTCGAGCAGTGGGCCATACTCCTGTTCCCAGTTAGCAAAAATTGGTTCGCAGGTTGTTAGGAGATACCTGCCAAGCTCATGCGCTGATTTTGGCCCCTGTTTCAGTCCCACTGTAGGCAGGATCTTCGCGTATGCGAGCGCGTGACGAACGATGAGCCGCGCGTTCTCGTATGTATACATGGCGAAGCGCTTCTCGACGTAAACGTTGAGTGTTGAGCGCAACGCCGGTGGTCCGAATGCGGAGGAAGGATGAACGGCAGCATCTCGGAACCGGTAGATTTCTCCGACCACATTTTGTAGATTCGCCATCCCCTTCTTGCGAAGACCGAAGGCTCGTTTGAGCTGCTCCGCAACTAGCGCCGGACGCTTTCCTCTCGACCGCTCTCGGGTTACCGAAGCGTGGAGTGCCTGTGGAAGTACTGACTTCGCGGCTGCGTACAAAGCGTCAAAGAAAACGCCAGCTGCTACTGCCGCTTGCATGGCCGAGTGGAACTCCTGACGTACCAGACTGTCCGGTAAGTCACCCTTGCTTTCCTGCTCTGAGCTTCGTTCGTGCGCCGCACGTGCCGCTGCCAGGTTCGCTACCGCGATCTCAAGCCAGTCGGTAGCGAGGTTGAGCCTGAGATGGAACTGCCTCACTTCAAGCCGTCGGCTATCGCGGTGAATGAGGATGCTGCCCGGTGGAAAGGCAATTGCTACTCCGCGCATTATGCGGACGCCTTGCGGTCGTTTTGCAGGTGTTGGGATAGTCACCCGCGGCCAAACGCGCGTATTAAGCCACGCCGCGAAGCGGCGCCGGCTTGAGTGAGTTGTTAAGGGTGCGCCCCAAGGAACACCTCGATGATGCACGCATAATGCGCAGACTCCTTGCCGCTAAAGGCCGCTGCAGCTTTGCATGCGCGACGAACGCGATAGTGTGCGTTCTGTCCAGGAATGGCACTCTTGCCGAGTATAGCCTTCCCTTCTGGAGCAACAAATCGCTTTGGACGATGAGCTTCCGCGACAACGAACAATAGGGCGCGAACAGTCGGGTTTGCATTCTTGAGAATGGCAAGCCTCTTGAGGTCTTGATCGATCTGTGCTCTTGGCGCCGAAGCCCGCTTTACCTCAATGACAGCAGACAAGTGGCCGAGCAAGGATTCTCCTGCTGCGGCTTGTGCGTGTGTGAGTCCGGTTGTGACCGTCAGGTCAGCTCTTGATTTTAGGCCTTGCTCGCGCGGCCAACTCCCCTCTGGCATGAGCTGAGTGTACTGACGCTCGCAGAGCAGCACCTCATCCGCGCCAAGATTGGCGAAAATCAGGTTGCAGGCCTCTGCTACAAGCGCCGATTCTCCGAGTGGGTAGTTCGGATAAAGGGCATGACGATGCCCTATCCAGAAGGCGAGCCCTTGCAGGGCCTTTTCCGACCAAGCTGGCCAACGATCTAGCGGCTCGCCCACAAAGTACCCCAAACGAGTGGTAGGGAACTTGTAACTCTACACTGTTAGCAATTTTGCGAGGACTTCGCAAGTTTGCGAAGAATTCGCAAGATTGCCAACAGCACCCGAATCGGCCCCCGCCTACTGCCGCTCGATCTTCGCCTGCTCGATCACGCGCCGCCACTTGTCGACGTCGGCCGCGCGGCGAGCTTCTCGACGACCTCCGGGGCCTTCAGCGCCGCGTTGATCTCGCGGTTGAGCCGGTCGATCACCGCTCGCGGCGTCTTCGCCGGGGCCGCGATCGCGTTCCACGACGTCGCGGCGTAGCCGGGAACGCCGCTCTCGGCCACCGTCGGCACGTCGGGCAGGCCCGGGAAGCGACGCTCGGACGTCACGGCGAGGATGCGCACGGCGCCGCCCTTCGCCTGCGGGATCACCGGCGCCAGCATCTCGAAGGCGACCTGCACGTCGTGGCCGCGCAGCGCGGTGATCACGGCCGGGCTGCCCTTGTACGGGACGATGATCGCGTCGAGGGCCGTCGCGGACTTGAACAGTTCGGCCGCGAGGTTCTGCGTGCTGCCGACGTTGATCGTGCCGATGTTGAGCTTGCCGGGGTTGGCCTTCGCGACGGCGAGCAGTCCCTGAACCGAGTCGATCTTCGAGTCCGCCGGCACGACGACCGCGACGTCGAAGAAGCCGAGGGTGGAAACCGGCGCGAAGTCCGCGAGCGTATCGTACGGCAGCGCACGGAACAGTGATGCGCTGACCGCGTTGCCGTTCGTCATCAGGAGCAACGTGTGCCCGTCCGGCTCCGCCTTGGCGACGGCCTCGGCGGCGACGATGCCGCCGGCGGACGGCCGGTTGTCGACGATCACCTGCTGCCCCAGTTGCTCGGACAGCTTCTGCGCGACCACGCGCGCCGTGATGTCGGCCACACCCCCCGGCGCGAAGCCGACGATGAGCCGCACCGGTTTGGCCGGAAACGCCTGCGCCGCGGCGGCGAGCGACACGCAGGCGAGCAGCGCGGCGAGCAGCGGACGGAACACGGCCATGGCGATCCTCACGACGGCAGCGGGCCGAAGCCCGTCGGCTTGAGCTTCTGCACGAGCTTCACACCCTTGCGCGCGCGGCGCAGCACGTGGCGGGCGAGCGCGTCGCCGTCGAGCGCCACGTCGATCTCGCGGCCGGCGCGGTTGGTGCCGCGCACGACCACGCGACCGGGCCGCGCGAGTGCCACGGCCGCGAGCGTCGCGCCGTCGTCGAGCCCCATGACGATGACGCCGCGGCCGCCGCCCGACACGCGCACCTCGTCGAGGCCGAACACCAGCAGCTTGCCGTTCGACGCGAGCGCGGCGACCTGGGTCAGGCCCGGCGCGAGCGGGACCGGCGGCAGCGGCGACTCCTCGGGCGTCATCGTCATGAACGCCTTGCCCGCCTTGACCCGCGAGACCATGTCACCGAGCGTCGCGACGAAGCCGTAGCCGCCGGTGCCGGCAAAGAGGTACTGCTGGTCGGGTGCGCCGCAGAACGCCTGCGCGACCCTCGCCCCGGCCTGCACGTCGATGAGTGTGGTCACCGGCACGCCGTCGCCGCGGCCGCCCGGGATGTCCGCCGCGCGGATCGTGTAGGCCCGGCCCTGCGTGTCGAGCACGACCACCGGCTGGACGGTGCGCGTCTCGAGGACGGCGAGCGGGCCGTCGCCGGACTTCCACGCGAACTGCGCGGCGTCGAGCGCGTGCCCCTGCCGCGCGCGGATCCAGCCCTGCCGCGACAGCGTGATCGTGACCGGCTCGTCCGGCACCGTGCGCTCGCGCGCGACCGGCGCCACTTCCTCGATCAGCGTCCGCCGCGCGTCGCCGAACTTCGCCGCATCCGCCTCGATCTCGGCGACGATGCGGTCGGAAAGCGCGCCGCGATCGGCGAGCAGGTGCTTGAGATCCCGGCGCTCGGCCTTGAGCGTCTTCAGCTCCGACTCGATCTTGATGCCCTCCAGCCGCGCGAGCTGCCGCAGCCGGATTTCGAGGATGTCGTCGGCCTGGATCTCGGTCAGGCCGAACGCCTGCATCAGGTCGGCCTTCGGATCGTCGGCGTTGCGGATGATGCGGATCACCTTGTCGATCGACAGCAGTGCGAGCTGCCGGCCTTCGAGGATGTGGATGCGCCGGTCGACCTCGGAGAGCCGATGCTGCGTCCGGCGGCGCACGGTGACGAAGCGGAACTCGATCCACTCGGCGAGGATCGCCGGCAGACCCTTCTGCCGCGGCCGCCCGTCGCGGCCGAGGACGACCAGGTTGATCGGCAGGCTGGTCTCGAGCCGCGTGTTGGCGAGCAGCAGGTCGACGAACTCCTGCGGGTCCTGCCGCGACGACCGCGGCTCGAACACCAGGCGCACCGGCGCGTCCTTGTCCGACTCGTCGCGGACCGTGTCGAGCGCCCCCAGCAGCAGCGCCTTCAGGTTGACCTGGTCCTGCGTCAGCGCCTTCTTGCCTTCCTTCGGCTTCGGGTTCGTCGCGCGCTCGACGTCCTCCATCACCACCCGCGCCGATACGCCGAACGGCAGCTCGGTGACGGCGATCCGCCACTGGCCGCGCGCGAGTTCCTCGACCTTCCAGCGCGCGCGCACGCGCACGCTGCCGCGGCCGCCCTCGTAGATGGCGCGCAGATCGGCGGCGCTCGACGTGACGTGACCGCCGCCCGGCAGGTCCGGCCCCGGCACGATCGCGAGCAGCTCGTCCAGCGTGATCCGCGGATTGCGGATCGCCGCGACCGTCGCGCGCGCCACTTCGGCGAGGTTGTGCGACGGAATGTCCGTGGCAAGTCCCACGCCGATGCCCGACGCGCCGTTGAGCAGGACCACCGGCAGCCGCGCCGGCAAGAGCTTCGGCTCGGTGAACGCGCCGTCGTAGTTGGGCACGAAGTCGACGGTGTCGCGGTCGATCTCGGAGAGCAGCAGCTCGGCCATCGCGGTCAGCCGGCACTCGGTGTAGCGCATCGCCGCCGCGTTGTCGCCGTCGCGCGAGCCGAAGTTGCCCTGGCCGTCGATCAGCGGGTAGCGCAGCGTGAAGTCCTGCGCCTGCCGCACCAGCGCGTCGTAGGCCGCGGTGTCGCCGTGCGGGTGGTACTTGCCGAGCACGTCGCCGACCACGCGCGCGGACTTCACGTGCCGCGTGGGCGCATAGAGCCCCAGCTGGTGCATCGCGTACAGGATCCGCCGCTGCACCGGCTTCTGGCCGTCGGCCACGTCGGGCAGCGCGCGTCCCATGACGACGCTCATCGCGTATTCGAGATAGCTCCTCTCGGCGAACGCTGCAAGCGGCAGCGCTTCGTCGTCGGGCGCCGCCGCGCGCGCTTGCGGCACGGCCGGCGGCGCGCCGCCGTCGTCGGCGAAGAGATCGCCGCTCGCCGCGGCGGCATCCGCTGCGCCGCGCGCGCCCCTGCCGCCCGTCGTGCCCTTGCCCTTCGTCGCCATCGCGTCGTCCCGGTCAGACGTCCACGTCGACCGTGTCGCCCGCGCGCTCCATCCACTCGCGGCGGCTCGCGGCCTCGGCCTTGCCCATCAGCCGCGCGAACACGCGCTGCGTGTCGGCGGCGGCGTCGTGTCCGATGCGCACCGGCACGACGCGGCGCGTCTCCGGGTTCATCGTCGTCTCCCACAGCTGCTCGGGATTCATCTCGCCCAGCCCCTTGAAGCGGCCGACCGACCACGACCCCGGCCGCACGCCCTCCTTCGCCAGCCGGTCCTCGATCGCCGCGAGCTCGGCGTCGTCGAGCGCGTAGAGCTTGCGCGCGGGGCGCTTCGCCGACGCCGGCACGTCGACGCGGTACAGCGGCGGGTGCGCGACGCAGACGTGGCCGCGCTCGATCAGCGCCGGGAAGTGCTTGTAGAAGAGTGTCAACAGCAGCACCTTGATGTGGCTGCCGTCGACGTCGGCGTCGGCCATCACGACGATTCGCGCGTAGCGCAGCCCGGAGAGGTCGCCTTCCGCCGGGCTCGCGTGCGGGTCGACGCCGATCGCCACCGCGATGTCGTGGATCTCGTTGTTGGCGAAGAGGCGATCGCGCTCGACCTCGAACGTGTTGAGCACCTTGCCGCGCAGCGGCAGGATCGCCTGGTACTGCTTGTCGCGCGCGAGCTTGGCCGACCCGCCCGCCGAGTCGCCCTCGACCAGGAACACCTCGCGGCGCACGGCGTCGTCCGACTCGCAGTCGGTGAGCTTGCCCGGCAGCACGGCGACACTCGACCCGCGCTTCTTCTCGACCTTCTGCGCGGACTTGAGGCGCGTCTGCGCCTGCGCGATTGCCAGCTCCGCGATGCGCCGGCCGTCCTCGACGTTGGCGTTGAGCCACGCCTCCAGCGGGTCGCGGACCACCTGCGTGACGAGCTTCAGCGCGTCGCGGCTGGTGAGCTTCTCCTTGACCTGCCCCTGGAACTGCGGGTCGAGCACGCGCACCGACAGTACGTACGACAGCCGCGCCGACACGTCCTCGGTCTGCAGCCGCACGCCGCGCGGCAAGAGGCCGTGGTGGTCGACGAACGACTTCACCGCGTCGAACACCGCGGCGCGCAGGCCGGCCTCGTGCGTGCCGCCGGCCGGCGTGGGGATCAGGTTGACGTAGCTCTCGCCGTCGCCGCGCCCGTCCTCGTACCACGCGAACGCCCACGCCGCGCCCTCGCCCTCGCTCCACGACTCTCCGTCCTTCGGCGCCGGCAGGTACGTCTCGCCGGCGAAGATCGGCGCGACCGGCGTGGCACCCTCGCCGAGCTCGGCCAGGTAGTCGGTGAGCCCGCCCGGGTACGACCACGTCTGCGTCTTCGGCGTCTTGCCGAGCTCGCTCTTCAGCGTGACCTTCACGCCCGGCAGCAGCACGGCCTTGGCACGCAGCAGCCGCGCCAGTTCGGGCAGCGACACGTTCGGCGCGTCGAAGTACTTCGGGTCCGGAACTACGCGGATCGTCGTGCCGGTGTTGCGCGCGCCGACCGTGCCGGCGACCTTCAACTTCTCGGCGACGTCGCCGCCGGCGAACACGATCCGGTGGACCTTGCCGTCGCGCCTGACCTCCACCTCGAGGCGCTTCGACAGCGCGTTGGTCACCGACACGCCCACGCCGTGCAGGCCGCCCGAGAAGGCGTACGCCGCGTGCTCGCCCTTCTTGTCGAACTTGCCGCCGGCGTGCAGCCGCGTGAACACCAGCTCCACCGTGGGCACCTTCTCCTCCGGGTGCAGCCCGACCGGGATGCCGCGCCCGTCGTCCTCGACCGTCACCGAGTGGTCGGCATGCACGGTCACGTCGATGCGCGACGCGAAGCCGCCGAGCGCCTCGTCGGCGGCGTTGTCGACGACCTCCTGAACGATGTGCGTCGGGTCGGACGTGCGCGTGTACATGCCGGGGCGCTCGCGCACCGGCTGCAGGCCCTTCAGGACCCGGATGGAGGACTCTTCGTAGGTGGATCTGGCCACGTTGCGGCTCTCGGGGTACGCGCCGCGACGGCGCGCAGGGAAACTGCGTAATGCTACCGCGACCGCGCGACCCCATCGCGTGGGGACCGCAACAAGACGCGGCGAACGGGTATCCTTCGTCTTCCCGCCTCGTCCGACCAAGACGCCATGCCCGCCCGCAAGCCCAACCTCCTCGTCATCCTGATCGACGACCTGCGCTACGACGAGTTCGGCGCGGGCGGCCACCCGTACATGGCCACGCCGAACGTCGACCGGCTCGCGCACGAGGGCGCGCTGTTCGAGCGCGCGTTCCACACCACGCCCATCTGCTCGCCCAACCGCGCGTCGATCGTCACCGGCCAGTACGCAAGCCGGCACGGCATCATCGACAACGTCGCCCGCGACGCGATGAGCCACCGGCTGCCGAACTACCACCTGGAGCTGCAGCGGCTGGGCTACGAGACCGCGCACATCGGCAAGTGGCACATGGGCAACGACGGGATGCCGCGGCCGGGCTACGACTACTGGGTGAGCTACGACGGGCACGGCAAGCTCATGAACCCGAAGCTCAACCACGACGGGAAGTACGTCCAGCACGACGGCTACATCACCGACATCATGAACCGGCTGGCCGTCGAATTCCTCGAGCGCAAGCGCGACCGCCCGTTCTCGCTGTTCTTCGCGCACAAGGCCGTACACCCGGACGCCGAGCAGGCGGCCGACGGCACGCTGCGCATCGCGGCGCAGGGCGGCTAC
This sequence comes from Casimicrobiaceae bacterium, assembly GCA_044223185.1. Taxonomy (GTDB): domain Bacteria; phylum Pseudomonadota; class Gammaproteobacteria; order Burkholderiales; family Casimicrobiaceae; genus VBCG01. The sequence goes on from JBGAMF010000027.1 coordinate 20,637, forward strand.
GTCGTCGCCGACCGCCACCGCGGCCTCTACCGCGACGCGGTGTTCCCGCGCACGCCGAACATGCTGTCCGCCGCCGAAGTCGTGCGCAGCAAGCCGGCGTGGGCCGAGTGCTTCGGCATGAGGTCCGGCGACACCGCGCAGGCGATCCTGGCGGCGCTGCGCTCCGGCTCGCAGGACGAGATCCGGGCGCGCGCGCAGATGATGGCGGCGGTCGACGAGGGCATGGGCGAGATCTTCGCCGTGCTCGAGCGGCAGGGCGAGCTCGACAACACGTTCGTCGTGTTCCTCGGCGACAACGGCTTCTTCTTCGGCGAGCACGCGCTGGGGCCGGAGCGCCGCTTCGCCTACGAGGAAGGGATCCGCTCGCCGTTCCTCGTCCGCTACCCGCGTCGCGTCAAGCCGGGCACGCGCGTGCGCGACCTCGTGATCTGCCAGGACATCGCGCCGACGATGATCGAGCTGGCCGGCGGGAAGCCCGGGCCGCAGATCCAGGGCCGGTCGCTGCTGCCGCTGTTCGCGCGCGGGTCGAAGCCGGCGCGCGCCGGCAGCCGTGCCGGCTGGCGCAAGTCCTTCCTGATCGAGTACTGGGCCGAGCAGGCGATGCCGTGGCTCGTCGGCATGACGTACAAGGCGGTGCGCACCGACCGCTGGAAGTACATCCACTGGGTGAACCGCGGCCGCGCCGGCGAGCTCGACGAGCTCTACGACCTCGAGCGGGATCCGTACGAGCTCGACAACCTCAATCGCAGCCGCGCCGCGGCGCCGGTGCGCGAGCGGCTGCGGCGCGAGCTGCGCAAGCTGATCGCCGACGCGGCGGGCCTCTGAGCCGGTGGCCCGGCACGCGCGTCGCATCGCCGGGCCGAGCGCCCCTCACCCCGACCCTCTCCCCGCTACGCGGGGCGAGGGAGGTTCCATGTCCGGCACCGGCGTAGACCGAAGCGCGGCCTCTCCCCGCTACGCGGGGCGAGGGAGGTTCCATGTCCGGCACCGGCGTTGACCGAAGCGCTCCCTCTCCCCGCTTGCGGGGAGAGGGCCGGGGTGAGGGGCGTCGCGCGGACCTCAGTTCGCCGTCGCGCCGGCCGCCTTCACGATCGGCACCCACTTCGTCAGGTCGTCGGCGACGATCTTGCCGAACGCCGCCGGCGCCATCGGCGGCGCCAGGTCGAAGCCCTGGGGCCCCAGCTTCTCCTTCGCCTCCGCCGACGCGAAGATCCGGTTGAACTCGGTGTTGAGCTTCGCCACGACGTCGGCCGGCGTCCCGGCGGGCGCGACGAAGCCGAACCACGTGTTGACCTCGTAGCCCTTGATGCCCTGCTCGTCGAGCGTGGGCACGTTGGGCAGCAGCGGCGAGCGCTGGAGGCTCGTCACGCCGAGCGGCTTCACCGACCCGCCCTTGATCTGCGCGATCACCGTCGGCGTGTTGAAGAAGCCCATCGCGACCTCGCCGGCCATCACCGCCTGCACGCCCTGCGGCGCGCCCTTGTACGGCACGTGCACGAGCTGCGTGCCCGTCAGCTGGCCGAACAGCACGCCGGACAGGTGGTGGCTGGTGCCGGCACCCCCGGAAGAGAACGTGAGCTCGCCGGGCTTCGCCTTCGCCGCCGCGACGATCTCCGTGGGCTTCGTCGCCGTGCTCGCCGGCGGCACGATCATCACGTTCGACACGCCGCCGACGAACGCCACCGGCGCGAAGTCCTTGACCGAGTCGTAGCCGGGCTTCGCGTAGATCGCCTGGTTGAACACCAGCGTGCCCTGCGACGCGAACGCGATCGTGTAGCCGTCGGGCGCGGCGCGCGCCAACTCCGCCATCGCGATGGTGCCGCCCGCCCCCGGCTTGTTCTCGACGACGACCGGCTGTCCCAGCGCCTTCGACAGCTCCTGCCCCGCGAAGCGCGACACGATGTCGGCGGTGCTGCCGGCGGCGAGGGGCACGAGGAGCCGGATCGGCTTCGTCGGGTAGCCCTGGGCGGCGGCAATCCCGGCGGCCAGCGCGACGACGAGGCCGGCGGCTGCGCGCAGCGCGCGGCGGCGGTTCGAGCGGTAGCGATGCATGCGGCGCCTCCGTGAGTAAGGACGACCGATGATACCGCGACCACACGCGGGCCGCCGGCGCGTCCGCTCCCGGGGCCAGGCCCGGTTCGCGGTCAACGCCGCGCGCCACGCGATGCCGTCCTGACGTAAGCTCACGCCCGACGCCGTCCGCCCGCGCCGCGGGCGGTCCCGCGCGAACGAGCGCATCCGCCGGAGGAGCCGCGATGAGCCAGTACCCGCCGCTTTCGCTGCACGTGCCCGAGCCGCCGGGGCGCCCGGGCCGCGAGACGGACTTCTCCTACCTGCACCTGTCGGCGGCGGGCGCCGTGCGCAGGCCGCCGATCGACGCGCGGCCGTCCGAGACCGCCGACGTGGCCGGCGCGCTGGTGCGCGTCCTCGACGACGACGGCCGCGCGGTCGGGCCGTGGGACCCGCACGCCGACCCGAAGCTCCTGCTGGACGGCCTCTCCGCGATGCTGACGACGCGCACGTTCGACGCGCGGATGCTGACCGCGCAGCGCCAGAAGAAGCTCTCGTTCTACATGCAGTGCCTGGGCGAGGAGGCGATCGGCGTCGGCGAGGCGCTGGCGCTCGAGCCGACCGACATGTGCTTCCCGACCTACCGGCAGCAGGGCATCCTGGTCGCGCGCGGCTACCCGCTGGTCGACATGATGTGCCAGCTCTTCTCCAACGAGCGCGACCCGGTGCTGGGCCGCCAGATGCCGGTCATGTACACGTCGCGCCGGCACGGCTTCTTCTCGATCTCCGGCAACCTCGGCACGCAGTACGTGCAGGCGGTCGGCTTCGCGATGGCCTCCGCGATCAAGGGGGACACGAAGATCGCCTCCGCCTGGATCGGCGACGGCTCGACCGCCGAGGCCGACTTCCACAACGCGCTCACGTTCGCTGCCGTCTACCGCGCGCCGGTGATCCTCAACGTCGTCAACAACCAGTGGGCGATCTCGTCGTTCCAGGGCATCGCCGGCGGCGAGGCGGCGACGTTCGCCGCGCGCGGCGTGGGCATCGGCATCGCGTCGCTGCGCGTCGACGGCAACGACTTCCTCGCCGTGCTGGCGGCGTCCGGCTGGGCGGCCGAGCGCGCGCGGCGCGGCCACGGGCCGACGCTCGTCGAGTGGGTCACTTACCGTGCCGGCGCGCACTCGACGTCCGACGACCCGTCGAAGTACCGGCCCGCCGACGACTGGAAGCGCTTCCCGCTGGGCGACCCGGTCGCGCGGCTCAAGCGGCACCTGATCGCCATCGGCGCGTGGTCGGAGGACGCGCACGCACGGCTCGTCAAGGACGTCGAGGACGCGGTGCTCGCCGCGCAGAAGGAGGCCGAGAGCTACGGCACGCTCGCCAGCGGCCACGTGCACGACACGTCGACGATGTTCGACGACGTGTACAAGGAGATGCCGCCGCACCTCAAACGCCAGCGCGCGCAGGCCGGGAGCTGATCGTGGCGTCGATGACGATGATCCAGGCGATCCGGTCGGCGCTCGACGTGATGATGCGCCGCGACGACAGCGTCGTCGTGTTCGGCGAGGACGTCGGCTACTTCGGCGGCGTGTTCCGCTGCACCGACGGGCTGCAGGCGAAGTACGGCGCGGCGCGCGTGTTCGACACGCCCATCGCGGAAGGCGGCATCGTCGGCATCGCGATCGGCATGGCCGCGTACGGGCTGCGCCCGGTCCCGGAGATCCAGTTCGCCGACTACTTCTACCCGGCGTACGACCAGATCGTGTCGGAGGCCGCGCGGCTGCGCTACCGGTCGGCCGGCGACTTCGCGGCGCCGCTCACGATCCGCATGCCCTGCGGCGGCGGCATCTACGGCGGGCAGACGCACAGCCAGAGCCCGGAGGCGCTGTTCACGCACGTCTGCGGGCTGCGCACGGTGATGCCGTCCAACCCGTACGACGCGAAGGGCCTGCTGATCGCCTCGATCGAGTGCGACGACCCGGTGATCTTCCTCGAGCCGAAGCGCATCTACAACGGCCCGTTCGACGGTCACCACGAGCGGCCGGTCGTGCCGTGGACCGGGCACCCGGCGGCCGAGGTGCCGGAGGGCCACTACCGCGTGCCGCTCGAGTCGGCGGCGGTTGTGCGGCCCGGCACCGCCGTCACCGTGCTCGCGTACGGCACGATGGTCTGGGTCGCCGAGGCGGCCGCGCAGGAAACCGGTGTCGACGCGGAGATCATCGACCTGCGCAGCCTGTGGCCGCTCGACCTGCCCACGCTCGTCGAGTCGGTGCAGAAAACGGGCCGCTGCGTGATCGTGCACGAGGCGACGCGCACCAGCGGCTTCGGTGCGGAGCTCGCGGCGCTCGTGCAGGAGCACTGCTTCTATCACCTGGAGGCGCCGATCGAGCGCGTGACGGGCTGGGACACGCCGTATCCGCACGCGCAGGAGTGGGCGTACTTCCCCGGCCCCGCCCGCGTCGGCGCGGCGCTCAAGCGCGCGGTGGAGGCGTGAGATGACCGACCACGTCGTGAAGGTGCCGGACATCGGCGAAGGCATCGCCGAGGTCGAGCTGGTCGAGTGGCACGTCGCCGTCGGCGACACGATCGTCGCCGACCAGGTGCTGGCCGACCTGATGACCGACAAGGCCACCGTCGAGGTGCCCTCGCCCGTCGCCGGCCGCGTCACCGCGCGCACCGGCGAACCCGGCGACAAGCTCGCCGTCGGCAGCGCGTTCGTCCGCATCGCCACGGAAGGCGCAGGCGCAGCGGCAGTGGCCGTCGCCGCGCGGGTTGCCGCCGCGTCGGCCACCTCACCCGCGCCGCGTTCCGCGATCGCCGCGCCACCGCCGCCGGCATCCACCCGTGCGCCGGTTGCCACGCCGGCATCCGTCGCGCCATCGACGCCTGCGCCGGAGCCCGCCGCGGCCGCCGCCGGTCGGCCGCTCGCGTCGCCGTCGGTGCGCCGGCAGGCGCGCGAACTGGGCGTCGACCTCGCGCAGGTCGCCGGCTCGGGGTCCGGTGGCCGCGTGCAGCACGACGACGTCATCCGCGTCGCCGCGGGACTCGCTGCGCCGACGGCGGCGGCCGTGCGCTACGCGCCGCGCACCGGCGAGACGCAGGTGCCGGTGATCGGCCTGCGCCGGCAGATCGCGCAGCGCATGTCCGACACGCTGCGCATCCCCCACTTCAGCTACGTCGAGGAGATCGACGTCACCGAGCTCGAGGCGCTGCGGGCGCGCCTCAATGCCGAGCGCGCGCAGGCACGCGGGCGGCTCACCGTGCTGCCGTTCCTGATTCGTGCGATCGTGCTCGCCGCGCCGTCGTTCCCGCAGGTCAACGCGCGCTTCGACGACGCGGCCGGCGTCGTGACGCGCTGCGCGGCCGTCCACGTCGGCGTCGCCACGCAGACCGGCGGCGGGCTGATGGTGCCGGTGGTCCGCCACGCCGAGGCGCGCGACCTGTGGGCGACGGCGGCCGAGATCGCGCGGCTCGCCGAGGCCGCGCGCAGCGGACGCGCCACCCGCGACGAGCTCTCCGGGTCGACGATCACGATCACGAGCCTCGGCCCGCACGGGGGCATCGTCACGACGCCGATCATCAACGCGCCCGAGGTCGCGATCGTCGGCGTCAACCGCATCGTCGAGCGGCCCGCGATCCGCGGCGGCATGGTCGTGCCGCGACTGCTCATGAACCTGTCGTCGTCGTTCGACCACCGCGTCGTCGACGGGCACGACGCGGCCATGTTCGTGCAGGCGCTGCGCGGGTACCTCGAGTGCCCGGCGCTGCTGTTCGTCGACTGACGGCGCCGGAGCGGGCGATGGCGCGCCGTTTCGCGATCGCGGCACTGGCGGCGACGCTGCTGCTCGCCGCGTGCGGGCGACGGCTGGTACGACTTCGGCGGCTCGTGGAACGCGACGGGCCGCCGCCACACGATCGCGATGGGCGGCGATCGCCGCGCCGCGCTGCTCGACCTGCGCGGTTCACTGCTGCTCGCGGGCCCCGGACGTCCCGGCGCAGGCTTCGGCGCCGAGGCGATCGTGCTCGCGGACAACGAGACCGGCATGATCGGCCGCGCCGTGTGGACGGACGAGGACGGCAACCACGTCTACAGCGAGTTGCGCGGCGACGGCACGCAGCGGGGCAACCGCATCGCCGGCACGATCGTCGGCGGCACCGGCCGCTTCGCTGGCGCCACGGGCACGTACAGCTTCAGCTGGCAGTTCGTGCTGGAAGCCGAAGACGGCACCGTGCAGGGGCGCACGCTGGAACTCGCGGGCCGCGTCCACGTCCCGCCACGCGCCGCCACGCAGGGAAGCAAGCCATGACGAGTCCCCTCGCGCTCGCCCGGATGGCGCTGCCGTTCGCGCTGGCGATCGGCATCTGGTTCGCCCCGGTCCCGGCCGGCCTGACCGCGCCGGCGTGGCACCTGTTCGCGATCTTCCTTGCCGCCATCGTAGCAGTGCTGGTCGGCGCGTTCCCGCTGCTGACGTCGACGATGCTCGCCGTCGCCGCCGTGGTGCTCACCGGGACGATCACGCCGGCGCAGGCGTTCGCGGGCTTCGCCAATGCGAGCGTGCTGCTCGTCGTCGTCGCGTTCATCGTCGCGCAGGCGGTCGTGAAGTCCGGCCTCGGCCGGCGGATCAGCCTGTTCATGGTCAGCCGCTTCGGCGGTTCGTCGCTCGGGCTCGCCTACAGCCTCGTGCTGACCGACGCGGTGATCGCACCGGCGTTCCCGAGCAACACCGCGCGCGGCGGCGTCCTCTTCCCCGTCGTGCTGTCCGTCGCGCAGGGCGCCGACTCGCGGCCCGACGACGAGCAGGGCCGCAGGCTCGGCGGCTACCTCATGTATTGCTCGATGGCGAGCCTCGCCGTGTCGTCGGCGCTGTGGATGACCGCGACCTCGGCCAATCCGATCGGCGTGCAGATCGCCCGGGACCTCGGGATCAGGATCGACTTCGGCGTCTGGCTGCTCACCGCGTCGGTGCCGGCGCTGACGGCGATCGTCCTGCTCCCGCTCGTGCTGCTGAAGCTGTTCCCGCCCGGCGTGAACGCCACGCCCGACGCGCCGGCCGCCGCGCGAGCCGCGCTCGCGTCGATGGGATCCCTGTCGCGCGACGAGAGGATCACCGCCGTGGCCTTCGCGCTGATGGTGGCGGGATGGATCTTCGCCGATCCGCTCAAGCTCAACGTCACCAGCATCGCCTTTGCCGGCCTGGGCGTGCTGCTGATGACCGACGTGCTGACACTGGACGACATCGCGAGGCAGGGCGACACGCTGACGACGTTCCTGTGGCTTGCCGTGCTGTTCGCGCTCTCCGGCCAGCTGAACGAGCTGGGCTTCATGGGGTACGTCGGCCAGCGCCTCGCGGGCGGTCTTTCCGGACTGTCGTGGCCGGTCCTGTACGTCACGCTGGTCGTCCTGTACGTGGCGATCCACTACCTGTTCGTCAGCCAGACGTCGCAGGTGCTGGCGCTGCTCGCGGTGTTCCTCGACGTCGGCATCCGCGGCGGCGTGCCGGCGCCGCTGATGGCGTTCGCGCTGCTGTTCGCGAGCAGCTACTTCTCGGTCATCACCCCGCAGGGCGGCAGCCAGAACGTGATCTTCGTCGGCAGCGGCTACCTGACGCAGCGCGAGCTCTACCGGCTGGGCTTTCTCGTCACGCTGTTCTTCCTCACCGTGTTCCTGACCGTCGGCACCGCCTGGATCCTCGCCGTCACCTGAACGGGCCGGCGCCCGGTCTCGATGGTCGCCCTCACCCCGACCCTCTCCCCGGCGGGGAGAGGGCCGGGGTGAGGGGCGACGGCCACGGCCGTCCGGGGCGATTGCTGCGCCGCCAAATCGCCGCGGGCTTGATCTTTCGTAAAGTCTCGCCGGCCCGCCTCCCCGAGAATGGGCGCCTCGCACCGGCAGCGAAGGAGGCCGGCAGGTGCTGCAAATCATCATCCAGGGGCGCGGCGGACAGGGCGCGCAGACGGCAGGCAACCTGCTCGCGACGGCGTTCTTCGCCGCGGGTCGGCAGGTCCAGTGCTTCGCGAGCTACGGCGGCGCGCGCCGCGGCACGCCGGTGAGCTCCTTCATCCGCGTGGACGACCGCCCGATCCGCGTCCGCTGCGACATCGAGCGCGCCGACGCCATCCTCTGCTTCGACGCGAGCCTGCTCGCCGGCCCCCTGCTCGCCACCGCGCACGCGGAGACGCTGATCGTCGTCAACTCGTCGCGCACGCCGGCGCAATTTGCGACCGAGCTGCCCAACCGGCGCGTGATCCCCGTCGACGGCCTGGCGATCTCGCGCCGCCACGGGCTCGGCCGCATCGTCAACTCGGCGCTGCTCGGCGGCTTCGTGCGCGCGATCGGCGCGCCGTCGCTGCCCGTCCTCACGCAGGTGCTGGGCGACGAGGCGCCGAAGCTGCACGACGAGAACATCGCGGCGTGCGAGGAAGGCTACCGCTCGGTCGCCGAGCAACTCGGCGTCGCCCTGGCATGAACGCGCAAGCGCCGATCCCGCCGATCTGGACCACCGGCTCGACCGAGGTCTTCAAGACCGGCACGTGGCGCGCGGCGCTGCCGCGGCACATCCACGCGCCGTCGCCGTGCCACGCCGCGTGCCCGGTCAACGGCGACATCGCCGAGTGGATCGGCCGCGCGCGCGAGCGCGACTTCCGCGGCGCGTGGGAGATCCTGACGCGGCACAACCCCTTCCCCGCGATCGCCGGGCGCATCTGCCACCATCCGTGCGAGACCGCGTGCAACCGGACGAGCGTCGACGGGGCGCTGGCGATCTGCCGGCTCGAGCGCTTCGTCGGCGACCGCGCGCTCGCCGAAGGCTGGGCGTTCGCGCCGCCGGCCGCCGAACGCAGCGAACGCGTCGCCGTCGTCGGAGGCGGCCCGGCGGGCCTGTCCGCCGCGTACCAGCTGCGCCGGATGGGGTACGCGGTGACGCTCGTCGAGTCGCGGGCCGCGCTGGGCGGGCTGATGCGCCACGGCATCCCGTCCTACCGGCTCGCGCGCGACGTGCTCGACGGCGAGATCGCGCGCATCGTCGCGCTCGGCGTCGACGTCCGCTGCAACGAGGCGCTCGCCGGACCCGGCGACCTCGCGCGACTGCGCGAGCAGTACGCCGCAGTGTTCGTCGCGACCGGCGCCCAGCGCCAGAAGCGGCTGCCGGTCCTCGACTATTCCGCGCCGTGGGTGCTGGACGGCGCCGACTACCTGGCGCGCGCGAACGCCGGCGCCGCACCTGCTCGGCCGCCGCGTCGTCGTGATCGGCGGCGGAAGCGCTGCGCTCGACGTTGCACGCAGCGCGCGCCGCGCGGGCCACGACGTCACGGTCCTCTGCCTCGAAGCGGTGGCGCAGATGCCCGCGCAGTCCGAGGAGGTGGCCGAGGCGCGCGAGGAAGGCATCGCGTTCGTCGACGGCGCGATGCTCGCGAGCGCGGCGCCGCGTCCCGGCGGCGGTGTCGATCTCACGTGCGTGCGGGTGCGCTTCGTGCCCGGCGCCGTGCGCGGGCAGTTCACCGTGACGCAGCTGCCCGGCACCGCGTTCACGCTCGCCGCCGACGCGGTCGTCCCGTCCATCGGCCAGGATCCCGACCTGGCGCCGTTCGGCGACGCGCTCGGCGCCGACGGCGCGCTGCTGGCCGTCGACCGCGCGCAGGCGACCGGCGCGCAGCGCGTCTTCGCCGGCGGCGACGTCGCCAGCATGGCGCGCTTCGTCACCGAGGCGATCGGCATGGGCAAGCGTGCCGCGCAGGCCATCGACCGCCTGCTGTCCGCCCGCGCGGAGGACCCGCCGCCGCGCTGGGACGAGCCGGTCGTGCCGCTCGCCGCGATCGCCACGTACTACCACCCGGCGCAGGCGCGCGCGGCCGAACGCCGCCGCGACGTCGGCGAGCGCCTGGACAGCGACGCCGAGGTCCAGCTCGGCCTCGACGTCGAAGAGGCCCTCGCGGAGACCACGCGCTGCTACTCCTGCGGCACGTGCATCCACTGCGACAACTGCGTGATCTACTGTCCCGACCTCGCGGTGAAGCCGGCCAACGGCGGCTACGTCGTGCTCGGCGACTACTGCAAGGGCTGCGGCATCTGCGTCGTCGAATGCCCGACCGGGTCGATGAAGATGGTGGAGGAGCAGCGGTGAACGCGCCGCCTGCCTGCCGGCCCGCGGACGCCGCGCCGGCCCCCGGAGGCCCGCGGTGAACGCCCGCGACGACGCCGGCGCCCGCGAGCGGACGATGCTGCTGACCGGCAACCACGCGGTCGCGTGGGCGGCGCGCCTCGCGCGGCCGCAGGTCGTGCCCGTCTATCCGATCACGCCGCAGACGCCGGTGCTGGAGCAGCTGACCGAGTTCCAGGCGGCGGGCGAGTTCGACGCCGAGGTCATCACGCCCGAGTCCGAGCACTCGGTGATGGCCGCGTGCATCCCGGCCTCGCTCGCCGGCGTGCGCGTGTTCACGGCCACCGCGTCGCAGGGCCTGCTGCTGATGCACGAGCTGCTGCACTACGCGAGTGGCGCCCGCGCGCCGATCGTGATGGCGAACGTCAACCGCACGCTGGCCTCGCCGTGGGCGTTCTGGCCCGACCAGACGGACAGCCTCGCCCAGCGCGACACCGGCTGGATCCAGTTCTATACCGAGACCGCGCAGGAGTCGCTCGACACCGTGCTGCACGCGTTCCGGATCGCCGAGCAGGTCCTGCTGCCGGCCATGGTCAACCACGACGCGTTCTACGTGTCGCACGCGCTCGAGCCGGTGCGCGTGCCCGATCCGTCGCTGGTCGACGCGTTCCTGCCGCGGTACGCGCCGGAGCACCGCCTCGACACCGCGAAGGTCGAGTCGTGGGGCAACGTCGTCACGCAGGACATGTTCTACCGGCACCGGCAGGCGCTGGGCGAGGCGATGGACCGCGTCCCGGCGGTCGCGCTGGACGCCGACCGCGCGTGGCACGCGCTGACCGGCCGCGGCTATGGGCTCGTCGAGCGGTATCGCTGCGATGGCGCCCGGCTCGTCGTCGTCACGATGGGCAGCATGTGCGGCACGGTGCGCGAGGCCGTCGACGCGCTGCGCGATCAGGGCGAAGCGGTCGGCCTCCTCAAGGTGCGCCTGTTCCGGCCGCTGCCGGTCGCGCTGCTGCGCGAAGTGCTCGCCGGCGTGCCCGACGTGCTGGTGCTCGACCGCGACTACTCGCCGGGCCACGGCGGCATCCTGCACCAGGAACTGCGTGCGGCGCTGTACGGCCTCGCGCCCGCGCCGCGCATCCACGGCTATCTTGCCGGCGTGGGCGGCGTCAACGTGGCGCCCGACAAGGTCGTCGACTTCGTGCGCCGCGCGCAGCAGGGCGACGCGCGGCCCGAATCCGTCTGGGTCAGGTGACGCGCATGCAGAAGCTCGAACTGAAGCAGGACCCCATGCTGTGCTCCGGCCACGCCGCGTGCCCGGGGTGTGTGGACGCGCTGTCGGTGCGCCACGTGCTCGCGACGCTCGGACCCAGGACGATGGCCGTGGTGCCGCCGTCGTGCATGGCGATCATCGCCGGGCCGCAGCCCTACAGCTCGCTGAAGATTCCCGTCTACCAGCCGACGCTCGAGGCGAGCGCCGCGGCGGCGTCCGGCCTTCGCCGCGCACTCGACGCGCGCGGCGAGCACGACACGCAGGTCGTCGTGCTGGCCGGCGACGGCGGCACCTACGACATCGGCTTCCAGTGCCTGTCGTCGGCAGCCGAGCGCAACGAGGACTTCATCTACGTGTGCCTCGACAACGAAGGCTACATGAACACCGGCGCACAGAAGTCGTCGTCGACGCCGCACCTCGCGTCGACCGGCTCCACGCCCGCCGGCAAGACGTCGCGCAAGAAGAACCTCACCGAGATCATGGCCGCGCACGAGGTGCCGTACGTGGCGACGGCCAGCGTCGGCCACCTGCCCGACCTGCTGCGCAAGGTCGAGAAGGCGAAGGGCCTGCGCGGCACGCGCATCCTCACGCTGCTCATTCCCTGCCTCGACGGCTGGGGCCTGCCCGACCACGCGGGGATCACCGCCGCGCGCTACGCGGTCGAGAGCGGCGCGTTCCCGCTCTACGAAGTCGAGGGCGGGCGGAAGTACACGCTGAACGTCACGGAGAAGCCGCGGCCGCTCGCCGACTATCTCGGCCTGCAGCGGCGCTACCGCCACCTCGCGGACGAGGACGTGGCCGCGCTGCAGGCGGAGGTCGACGACGCCTGGGCGCGGCTGCGGCAGCGCTGCGGGCTCGCGCCCGTGGACGCCTTGGCGCCGGGTCCTGCTCGCGCCTAGCCGAGCCTCCGGTCGCCCCCCTCACCCCAGCCCTCTCCTTGCGCGGAGAGGGTGAGGGGTGGCGAGGGCGGGGACGAACGACGCCGCCTACCGGAACCGCACGAACTCCTCGGCCACCGCGTCGGCGCCGTAGTGGTCGATCAGCGCGTCGATCTCCGCCAGCAGCGACTGCTCCTCGTCCGGCTCGATGGTGCCGTCGCCGGCCAGGCGCGCGGTCAGGCCCTCCGCCATCGCGTCGCGCACGCCGCCCAGCGTGGGCTCGTGCCGCACGAGCGGATTCTCCATCGCCACCTCGATGATGCGCGACAGGCCCTCGCTCGCCTTGGCGCCGACGAAGTCGATCGCCGGCGCCTCGCCGCCGAACTCCTCGACCAGCGCCCCGATCTCGGCCACGAGCGACTCGGAGAGCTGCGGGTGCATGGCCTCGTCGCGCGCCAGCACGCCGTGCTCGCGCCGCCGGAGCAGCGCCTGCGCATCCGCCAGCGTCGGCGGCTCGTCGCGGTCCGGATCGTTGACGATCGCCTCGATGGCGGCGGACAGCTCGGGGCTCACCAGTACCGCGACGTCGATCGCCGGTTTCATGACTCGACTCCCCGCTCGCTGCGCGCGACGTCGCGCCCGCGCTCGCGGCCCGCCTGCTCCAGCTGGCGGTACACGGCGTCGAACGCATCGCGCACCGCGGCGTGCGGGTCCTCGTGGTTCGCGTGGTTGACGGCGATGTCCGGCCGGCCGGGCACGCCGACGACGACGCGCACGCTGAACCACCGGCCCTGCTGCTGATGACGGCGTTCCTCCTCGACCGTGACCTGGCAGCCGGTGACGTTCGGGTGGAACTGGTCGAGCTTGCCGGCCTTCTGCCGGATGCGCGCCTCGAGCGCGTCGGAGTGCGGCATCTGCCGCATCGTGATCTGCAGTGGAACTTGCATCGTGTCGCTCCCGCGCGTCGCACCCGGCGCCCGCCCTCGGGCGTCGTCCCGCCGCGCCTTGCCCTACGCCTCTAGACTACGACGCGTCGGCCGCGCGACCTTGATCTTTCTCAATCGCCGCGGCGATTCGCCGGGCGTGCAACTCAGGTGCGGATGAACGCCGCGACCGCCGGATCGGTGCATAATTGCGCGAGGGCCTCCGCATCGGGCAGCTGCGGCCGGTCGCGCGCGGCGTCGACCATGCAGAGGAACCCCAGCGGTGCGTCGTCGTCCGCGCGGAACTGGTGCCAGGCGAACGGCGGCACTTCGATCAGGTCGAACGGCGCCAGCGTGCAGATGCGGTCGCCGACGAAGCAGCGGCCGCGCCCGTGCACGACGACGACCGCGTGCGCGTGTTCGTGCCGCTCGAGCGTCGTGTGGCCGCCCGGCGCGACCTCGAAGCAGCGCAGCTCGCTCGCGAGCGCCGGATCCGCGAACAGCACCTGCCGGGTGACGTCGCGGAAGGGCGCGCTGCCTTCCGCCTTGTACGCGCGCACGTCCACGCCTTCCCAGCGCAGTGGTGCCGTCTGCCGCCGGTGCCGTCGCGCCATGCCGCAGTTCTCGCGAGTTCTCGCCAGCGCGCCGGTCAAGGCGACGAGGCGTAGGCATCGCCGCGACGAACCGGGCGGCACGCTCGCCGACGCGATCGGGCTCGACCAGCAGCGAGCCGCCGATCAGCAGCATGACGTCGTCGCCGTAGAATTCGAGCGCCGCGGGCACGCCTTCCACCTGCAGCCCGCCCGCCGGCACCGGCAGCACGGGCGCGAGCCGGCCAAGCGGCGCGCGGGCGCGCGTGGCGATGTCCCGGCACACGGCCTCGCCGAACGCGAAGCGCCCGGTGCTGTGCGGAAAGATCACCGCGTCCGCGCCGAGCAGCCGGAACAGCGTCCCCAGCAGCAGCGGGTGCGCGATGCGCGTCGCGCCGCCGAACGCCGGATGCGCGAGCACCGGCACGGCAACGTCCTCCCGCACCAGCTCGGCGAACGCGGGCAGCCCGAGCAGCGCCGGTGCCAACAGCAGCGCGCCGGCGCCGGCGTCGCGCGCCTGCCGCACCTGCTGCGCCACGTGCCGCGGCGAGCCGACGGCGCTCGGTGCGTACAGCGCGCGGTGCCCGGTGTCCGCGGCGGCGCGGTCGACCGCGCGCTGGCAGGCGTCCACGCGCGCCGCGAACGGCGAGTACGCCTGGTCGGCGAGTCCGTGGTCGTCCTTGACGACGTCGATGCCCGCGGCGGCGAGCGTGTACGCGAGCGCGGCCAGGCGCTCGACCGGCAGGCCCTGCGGCTTGAGCGCCGCGCACGTCAGCGGCCGCGTGCCGGCGCCGAGCAGCCGCCGCAGGCCCGCCGCGCCGAAGCGCGGGCCGGGGAAGCGTGCGAGGAACTCCGCCGGCCACGCGACGTCGGCGAGCTCAACGTGTGCGTGCAGCGACGAGTTGCCGAACAGCATGTTGACGAGCTGGGCGACGTCGCCGCCGGTGGTTTCCGCGGCGAGCGCGATCGCCACGTCGTGGCGGCCGTCGTCGCGCGGGCGGATGCCGGCGACGCGCGCGACGATGCGCTCCGCGACGTACGCGTCGTGGACGGCAGCGAGCGGCAGCTCGACGCTCTGCTCCAGCGCGATCGCCTGCGCCACGTGCGCGACGTCCGCCGGTGCGGCCGCGACGCGGTAGGTGGCGGTGATCGGTTCCATCGTCGGTGCGTCCCGGCGCCGATGGTACACCGGGGAGGCCCCGTCGCCGCCGCGCATCCGCAGGGGTGCCGCCGTCCGAGGTCCTGTGGCGCGTCGACCCGCGCTCTCCCACCGGCGCCGCAAGGCGAACGCGCCTTCGTCTCCGGGCATCCTCGTCGAGGCTCGCGTCCCGCGGCGATCTGCTATCGTTGCCGGCGCAACGGCAGTCGCCGGCCACCACGGTGCAGGCGGATGGCGCCGACCTCGGAACGACGGCGCCGACCGCTGCCGTTGCCGGAAGGCGTCCGGCAGCGCGCGGGTGACTGCTGGCACGTGCATCATCGGCTGCGTCGCGGCGCGGACGCGGTCGCCGCGAAAGCGGCGCGCGCCGCGCGTGCATCGCCGTGCGGTGGCGCCGCGCGTGCACGGTCGCGTGGATCGGCCGCCGGCCCGTTGGATTGCGACTCTCCTTCGTAGCGACGATGACCCACCGATGCAGTTCAATTCGCTTCCCGCCGCCGCGCCGCCGCGGCGCGAACACCGCCAGCGCCGCGTGACCGGCGACGCTGCTGCTGGCTGCTGCCACCGCCGGCGATGCTGCTCGCCGGCGTCGACAACCGCAGGCGGCGCCTCGCGGCCTGGCTCGCCGGCGGCGTGACGCTGCTGGCGTTCGCCGGCGTGGCCGCCACCGCGCCGGCCGTGTTCGGAGGCGACGTGCTGCGCTGGTCGGTCGACTGGCTGCCGGCATTGGGCATGAAGCTCGGCTTTCGCCTGGACGGCCTCGCGTGGCTGTTCGCGCTGCTGATCACCGCCATCGGCGGGCTGGTCGTGCTGTACGCCGGCTACTACCTCGCCGACGACGACCCCCCGGCGCGCTTCTTCCTGTTCCTGCTGGTGTTCATGGGCGCCATGCTGGGCGTCGTGCTGGCCGACAGCCTGATCCTGCTCGTCGTGTTCTGGAACTGACGGCCTGGCAAGGTAGGCCTTCCTGCTGATCAGCCTGGCATGGCGCGCCGACGCGAGGCCGCGCATGGCGCTTCATGGCTGTTCGCGGGCTGTGCCTGCTCGCGGGCGTGCTGCTGATCGGCCACGTCGTCGGCACGACCGACCTGGACGCGGTGCTTGCCGCCGGCGACGTGCTGCGCGCCCATCCGCTGTACGTGCCGGCGCTCGTGCTGGTGCTGCTGGGCTGCTTCACCAAGAGTGCGCAGTTCCCGTTCCACTTCTGGCTGCCGCACGCGATGGCCGCGCCGACGCCGGTGTCGGCGTACCTGCACTCGGCCACGATGGTGAAAGCGGGCGTGTTCCTGCTCGCGCGGCTGTACCCGGCGCTGGGCGGCACCGATCCGTGGTTCTGGATCGTCTCGCTGACCGGCCTCGCGACGCTCTCGATCGGCGCGTACCTCGCGCTCTTCCAGCACGATCTCAAGGGACTGCTCGCCTACTCCACGATCAGCCACCTGGGCCTCATCACGCTGCTGTTCGGCCTGGACGAGCCGCTGGGCGTGGTGGCGGGCGTCTTCCACATCCTCAATCACGCGACGTTCAAGGCCTCGCTGTTCATGGCGGCCGGCATCATCGACCACGAGACCGGCACGCGCGACATGCGCAAGCTCAACGGGCTGTGGAAGCACATGCCGTGGACCGGGGCGCTGGCCATGGTCGCCGCCGGCGCGATGGCCGGGGTGCCGCTGTTGAACGGCTTCCTGAGCAAGGAGATGTTCTTCGGCGTGGCGCTGGCCAGGCACGACGACACGGTGCTCGAGTGGCTGCTGCCCGCCGGCGCGGTCGTCGCCGCCATGTTCAGCGTCGCGTACAGCATGCGCTTCATCCACGACGTCTTCTTCAACGGCGAGCCGGTCGGTTTGACCAGGGTGCCGCACGAGCCGCCGCGGTTCATGCGCGTGCCCGTGGAGATCCTGGTCGTCGTGTGCCTGGTGGTCGGCCTGCTGCCCGCGCTCTCGGTCGGGCCGCTGCTGGCCGTCGGCGCGCAGGCCGCGTTGTTCGGCGGGTCCGAAGGCGTGCTGCCGGAGTACCGGCTCGCACGGCTTCAACCTGGCGCTGGCGATGAGCGCACTGGCGCTCGCGGGTGGCGTGGCGCTGTACTTCGAGCTCCAGCGGCGCGTCAATCTCCATCGGCTGGAGCGCGCGCCGGCCACGCCGAATACGGGCGGGCGCGACCTGTTCGTGCTGGCGCTGGCGCGCGCCCGGACGCTCGCGCTGCGCGTGACCGGCGAGTTGCAGAACGACAGCCTGCAGCGCTACCTGCTGGTGCTCGTCGCCTTCGCGCTGGCCGCGGGCGCCCTGCCCTTCGTGCAAGGCGGCACACAGGCCGGGGGCGTCGTACCCGACGGCCCGCCGGTGGGTTTCGGCTTCGCGGTCGCGTGGAGCATCGGCGTGGCGGCGACGCTCGCCACCTTGCGCTTTCACGAGCGGCGGCTGCCGGCGCTGGTGCTGCTGGGCGCCGTGGGGCTGATGGTGAGCCTGGCGTTCGCGTACTTCTCGGCTCCCGACCTCGCGCTGACGCAGCTGCTGGTCGAGGTCGCGACCATCATCCTCATGATGCTGGCGCTGCACTGGCTGCCCGCCGAGTCGAACCCCGCCACGCGCGGCGGCCGCCTGCGGCGCGGCCGCGACGCGCTGGTCGCCATCGCCGCCGGCGGCGGCATCGCGGCATCGTGGGCGGTGCTCGCGCGTCCGTTCGATCCGATCTCGCCGTACTTCCTCGCCACGACCCGCGCGCTGGGCGGCGGCGCCAACGCCGTGAACGTGATCCTCGTCGACTACCGCGCGTTCGACACGCTGGGCGAGATCACCGTGCTCGGCGTGGCCGCGCTGGTCGTGCACGCGCTGCTCGCCGGCTTTCGCCCCGGCGACGCGGCGGCGGCGCCGCAGCACGACGACAGCCACCCGCTGATGCTGGCGCTGATCGTCCCGCTGCTGCTGCCGCTGGCGACGATGGTGTCCGTGTTCCTGTTCCTGCGCGGCCACAACCTGCCGGGCGGCGGCTTCAGCGCGGGCCTGGTGCTGGCGATCGCGCTGGTGATGCAGTTCGTCGCCAACGGCCAGCACTTCGTCGCCGCGCGGATGCGCACCGACTACCTGCCGTGGATCGGCGGCGGGCTGCTGGTCGCCGGCGCCACCGGCATCGGCAGCTGGTTCTTCGGCGCGCCCTTCCTGACCAGCACCTACGACTACCCGGTGTGGCCGGGGGTCGGCGCGGTGCCGCTCGCCAGCGCCGCGCTGTTCGACCTGGGCGTGTTCCTGACCGTGGTCGGCACGACGATGACGGCACTGGTGGCGATGTCGCGGTTGTCGGTCGACGGCGCGTGGGGGCGGCAGCCGTGATGGCCGCCATGATCGCCGTCGCCGTGGGCACGCTGGCCGCGTGCGGCGTGTACCTGATGCTGCGCGCGCGCACGTTCGACCTGGTCCTCGGCCTGACGCTGCTGAGCTACGCGGTCAACCTGTTCATCTTCTTCATGGGCCGCATCCGCGTCGACGCCGCCCCGATCGTCGACGGCACGCGGGCCGCCACGCTCGCGAGCTACGCCGACCCGCTGCCGCAGGCGCTGGTCCTCACCGCCATCGTGATCGGCTTCGGCATGACCGCCGTGTTGCTCGTCATCGCGCTCTCCACGCGCGCCGCGACCGGCTCGGACCACGTCGAAGGCGTCGAGCCCGCGCCGGGCGAGGAAACGACGTGAACGAGGCACGGCCCAGGACGCCATCGACGGCCGGCGAGGCGCGCGCGCGCGGGTGGCACCCGGCGGGGATGGCGGCGATGACGCACTGGATCGTCGTGCCGGTCGTGCTGCCGCTCGTCGCGGGCGCGCTGTTGCTGGACCGCCGGCCGCGCACCCGCGATGGCGGCGCGCACCGGCGTCGCCGCCACGGCCGCCCTGTTCGCGCTGGCGGTCGCGCTGCTGCTGCATCGCCGGCCGACGGCGCGCACCGCGTCGCCGCCTACCCGCCTTGCTCGCAACGCTGCTCGCGCAGGCCGACGACGGCCGCGTCCGTACCTGCTGTCGAACTCGCCCTACGGCATCGTGCTGGTGCTCGACCGGCTGTCGGCGCTGATGCTCGCGCTGACCGCGGGTGTCGCGCTGGTCGCGCTGCTGTACGCCCGCGGTGGCGACGACCGCCGCGGCCCGCACTTCCACGCGCTGTTCCAGTTCCAGCTGATGGGCATCAACGGCGCGTTCCTGACCGGCGACCTCTTCAACCTGTTCGTGTTCTTCGAGGTGCTGCTGATCTCGTCCTACGGCCTGCTGCTGCACGGGGCCGGCGTGGCGCGGCTGCGCGCCTCGCTGCACTACGTGAGCTTCAACCTCGCCGGCGCGGCGCTGTTCCTCATCGCGGTGAGCCTGCTGTACGGCCTGACCGGCACGCTCAACATGGCCGACATGGCGCAGCGCATGGAACGCCTGCCGGCGGACCGCACGCTGCTGGTGCACTCCGCGGCGCTGCTGCTGCTGGTCGTGTTCTTCGTCAAGGCGGCGCTGCTGCCGCTGTACTTCTGGCTGCCGGCGACCTACGGCGCCGCGTGCGCGCCGGTCGCCGCGCTGTTCGCCATCATGACCAAGGTCGGGGTGTACGCCGTGCTGCGCGTGACCACGCTCGTCTTCGGCGAGTCCGGCGGACCGGCGGCGATGGCGGCGTCGCCGTGGCTCCCGGCGCTGGCGATGGCCACGATCGCCGTCGCGGCGACCGGCGTGCTGGCGGCGCGGGAGCTGCGGCCGCAGATCGGCTACCTCGTGATCGGCTCCGCCGGCACGCTGCTGCTCTGCGTCGGCCTCGCGCGGCCGGCCACGGTGGCGGCCGGGCTGTTCTACCTCGTCAACAGCACGCTGGCCGCGGCATGCCTGTTCCTGCTGGCCGACCGGATCGCCTTCGCGCGGGGCGCGGCCGGCGACACGCTGCGCCCCGCCGCGTTCGAAGGCCCGCGCAACCGGCTGGGCGCGCTGTTCTTCGTCGCGGCGGTGGCGGTGGCGGGCGTCCCGCCGTTCGCCGGATTCATGGGCAAGGCGATGCTGCTGCAGTCGGTCGTGCAAACGCCGTGGGGTGCGTGGGTCCTCGCCGTCGTGCTCGCGAGCAGCCTGCTGGTGATGGTGGCACTGGCGCGCACCGGTTCGGTCCTGTTCTGGAGCCCGGCACCGGCCATGCGGTTGGCGGCGCGGGCGGCGCTGCCCGACGCGGTTCCGCCCGCGGGCGCGCATCGCAACGCGCTCCTCGTCGTGGCCGCGGCGGTGGTGGCCTGCAGCGTGGCAGCCGGTCCGCTGGCGCGCTACGCCGCCGCGACCTCGGCGCAGCTCTTCGAGCGGAACGCCTACCTGCGGGCGGTGCTGGACGCCGCGCCGGTCCCCGCCGCCTTCGACGTGCGCCGCGAGATGCGCGAACGCGAGGCGCACGGGCCGTGAAACGCATGCTCCCCTCGCCGGTGCTGAGCGCGCTGCTGTTCGTCCTGTGGCCGCTGCTCAACCAGTCGTGGTCGCCCGGCCAGCTCGCCCTCGGCGCCGCGCTGGCGCTCTGCATCCCGTGGTTCAGCGAGCGGCTGCGCCCCGGCAAGGCCGCGCTGCGGGCGCCGTGGGTGATCGTCCGCCTGGGCTTCGTCGTGCTGTGGGACATCGTGATCGCGAACGTCGAGGTCGCCCGCCGCATCCTCGGCCGCGAGTCGGCGATCCGCCCGCGCTTCGTCTGGCTGCCGCTGACCATCGCGGACCCGCACGGCATCGTCGCGCTCGCCGGCATCGTCACGATGACGCCGGGCACTCTGTCGTCTGAACTGACGCCGGACCGGCGTCACCTGCTGATCCACGTGCTCAACGTGGACGACGAGGCCGCGCTGGTCGCCGGCATCAAGGCGCGCTACGAAGCGCCGCTGGTCGCCATCTTCGAAGGAGGTGCCCGATGAGCCTGCTGTACGCCGTGCTCCCGGCGGCGATTATCGCCTTCGCGGTGGCGCTCGCACTTGCTGCCTGGCGGCTGCTGCGCGGCCCGTCGCTCGCCGACCGCATCCTCGCGCTGGACACGCTGTACATCGACTCGCTCGCGCTGCTCGTGCTGCTCGGGATGGAGCGGCAGTCGCAGCTCTACTTCGAGGCCGCGCTGGTCATCGCGCTGCTGGGATTCGTCGGCACCGTGGTGCTGTCGAAGTACGTGCTGCGCGGCGACATCGTCGAGTGACGCCGTGACCGCGCTGCCGCTCTGGCTGGACGTGCTGGCCGCCGCCCTCGTGCTGACGGGCGCGGCGTTCGCGCTGATCGGGTCCTGGGGGCTCGCCAAGCTGTCCGACTTCCTCCTGCGCCTGCACGGGCCCACCAAGGCCACGACGCTCGGTGTGGGCTGCGTGCTGATCGCGTCGATGCTGTGCTTCAGCGTCACGCAGGGCACGGCCAGCCTGCACGAGCTCGTCATCACGCTCTTCCTGTTCCTGACGGCACCGGTGTCGGCGCACCTGCTGATCAAGGCGGCGCTGAAGCTCGGGCTCGCGCAGCGGCCGCCGGCGCCGCCGTCCGCCGCACCCACGCCGCCCGCCTGAGCGCCGGCCCGCGTCGCGCCGCGCGCGCGACCTGCGCTTCCCCGCACTCGCGTCGAAACGGCACCCGCGCCCGCCCGCCCGCGGGCCGTGCCGTGCCGGCGCCGGACACGCCGCAGGCGGCCATGACACAATGCCGAATGCGCCTCCGGGCGCACGGCGGACCCTTCCCCCATGACCAAGCACGCCACCCTGCCGACGACGTTCGAGCCCGAGTTCGTCGAAGGCGTCAAGGCGATCTTTGAGGAGAAGGTCGTCTTCAACCGGGTGCTCGGCCTCAAGATCACCTCGGTAACGCCGCAGCGCGTGACCGGGCGCATCGACATGCGCCCCGACCTCGTCGGGCACTTCGCCTACCACCGGCTGCACGGCGGCGTGATCAGCGCGGGCCTCGACGCGATGGCCGGCCTCGCCGTGATGGCGGCGCTGGGCGCGCGCCACATGGACGAGCCGGTGCCGCAGCGGCTCGCGCGCTTCGCGCGCATCGGCACGATCGACCTGCGCGTGGACTACCTGCGGCCGGCGATCGGCGAGCGCTTCGAAATGTGGGCGGAGGCGATGCGGATCGGCTCGCGCGTCGCGTCCACGCGCATGGAGTTCCACGCGGTGGACGGCACGCTGCTGTCCACGGGTACCGCGGCCTACATCGTGTCGTAGGCGCGGCGCGGCCGCCGCACGATGCACTAGAATGCGGGGGTGCGCCGCAGGACCACCGCGACGGCGCCCGCCTGTCCAAACCGCTCCCCACCCCGCCCATGCGCATCGTCTGCCTCGACCTCGAGGGCGTCCTCGTCCCCGAGATCTGGATCGAATTCTCCCGCCGCACCGGCATCCCGGAACTTGAACGCACGACGCGCGACGAGCCCGACTACGACAAGCTCATGCGCGGCCGCCTCGCGATCCTGCGCGAGCGCGGCCTCGGGCTGCCTGCCATCCAGCACGTGATCGCCGCGATGGGGCCGATGGACGGCGCGCGCGCGTTCCTCGACGCCCTGCGCGCCGACTACCAGGTGATCATCCTGTCCGACACGTTCTACGAGTTCGCGCAGCCGCTGATGCGCGCGCTCGGGCTGCCGACGCTGTTCTGCCACTCGCTCGTCGTCGACGCCGACGGGACGATCGCCGACTACCGGCTGCGGATGCCCGACCAGAAGCGCGCGGCGGTCAAGCGGCTGAAGGAGCTCAACTTCAAGGTCGTCGCCGCCGGCGACAGCTACAACGACACGGCGATGCTGGGCGCGGCGCACGCGGGCATCCTGTTCCACCCGCCCGAGAACGTCGTCCGCGAGTTCCCGCAATACCCGGTGGTGCGCGACTACGCCGCGCTGCGCGGCGAGATCGACCGCGCGTTCGCGCGGGTCTGAGGCGGACGCACGCCGCGCTCGATCACTGCTTCGTCACGTAGACCGGCGACGCAATCACGAAGTTCG
>JBGAMF010000159.1:0-6216 GCA_044223185.1 Casimicrobiaceae bacterium
CGGCGTCGCCGCTGTTGCGCGCGATGTCGCCGGCTAAGCGCGCGAGGTCGTGGTGGACGTCCGCCGCCGCCGGCAGCTCGCCACCCCGCCGCGCGAGGCGCAGCGCCGCGTCGAAGCGCAGCGCCGCGGACTCGGCGCGCGCGGCCGCGAGGCAGGCGGCCGCTGCCGCCGGGTCCTCGCCGCGGTCGAGATGCTCGGCGTGCAGCACGAGGTCGCGCGTCCGGTACCAGTCCGCGGCGCGCAGGTGCAGCGCGCGGCGCGCGCTGTGCAGCAGCGACGCGTACGCGCCGTCGCGGATCAGCGCGTGGACGAACACGAAGCGGCGCGCGTCCGCCTCGTCGACGCGTACGAGGTCGCGGCCGAGCAGCGTGCCCGCGTCGTACGCGGGATCGCCGAGCAGGTGGCGCAGCAGCGGCAGGTCGAACCGCTGGCCGACGACGGCCGCGGCCTGCACGGCGGCCTTGTCCGCCGCCGGCAGGCGGTCGAGCCGCGACAGCACGACGCTCTGGATCGTGCCGGGGACCGCCGCGCCGTCGGCGCCGCTGCGCAGGAGCTGCGTGAGGAACAGCGGATTGCCCTGCGCCCGCTCGACGCAGCGCTGCGCGACGTCCGGGTTCGCGGTCAGGTACGACTGCGCGAGCGCCAGCGCGTCGCGGGCCGGGAGCGGCGGCAGGTCGAGCCGGTCGCACGCAACGGCGAGCGGCGGCGCGCCGAACGGGTCGCCCTCGCGGCGCGTCGTGCACACGAGCAGCACCGGCGCGCGGGCCGCGCAGTCCGCCAGCGCGTGCACGCCGGCGGCGATCCGCGGCGTCGCCCAGTGCATGTCCTCGACGAGCAGCAGCACCGGTCGCGCCGCCGCGGCGCGCTCGACCGCATCGGCGAGCAACCGCACCCGTCCTTCCGTGCGCGCCGCATCCTCCATCGACTCGTAGGTCGCGGCGGCAACCTGCGGCACCACGAGCAGGTCCGCGGCGAACGGCTCGTGCTCGACGCCGACCGCGCCTGCGGCGACGGCGCGGTCGAGCGCGGCCCGGCGCTCCGCGTCGGTCGCGTCCGGCGCGATCGCCAGCAGGCTCGCGAACAGCGTGTGCAGCGCGTCGCGGCCCTGCGCGGTGCCGAAGTCGAGGACCGCGGCCGCGTGCGCGGCGAAGCCGCGTCGCCTTGCCTGCACGACGAACTCCTGCGTAAGACGGGTCTTGCCCAGCCCCGGATCGGCACGCACGACCAGCGTCGCGCCGCCGTCGCCGTCGGCGACGCGCTCAAGCAACTTGACGAAGCGGGACAGCTCCGCCTCGCGGCCGATCAGCGGGTGGTCGGCAGTGACGTCGGTGCGCAGCGAGCGCAGCTTCCACACCGGCACGTCGTGCGCGAGCCCGCGGATCGGCACGGCGCCCGCCTGGTCGGCCTCGACGAACGCCGCGCACGCGCGGTAGACGTCGTCGGAGATGACCGTCTCGTTCGCGCGGGCGATCTCGTCGAGCCGCGCCGCGAGGTTCACGGCGTCGCCGGTGACCGTGTACGTGCGGTGGATCGAGCTGCCGGTGTCGGCGGCCACCACCTCGCCGCTGGCCACGCCGACGTGCGCGGCGAGCGGCCGGCCGAACTCCGCCGACAGCGCGGCCATCGCCGCGTGGATGCCCGCGGCGGCGCGCAGCGCGCGCAGCGTGTCGTTGCCGTATGCGACCGGCGCGCCGAACACGCCCATGACCGCGTCGCCGATGTGCTTGTCGATCGTGCCGCCGCACTGGCCGACGATGCCGTCGACGCGCTCGAAGTAGCGCGACAGCAGCCGGTGCACGTCCTCGGGGTCGAGCTCGCTCGACAGCGCCGTGTAGCCCGAGAGGTCCGCGAACAGCACGGCGACCGGCCGCCGCTCGCCCGGCCGCGCGGCGGGCGCGGCCGCCGCGGCCGCGAGCGCGGCACCGCACTGCGGGCAGAAGCGCGCGCCGGCCGGCGCGTCCGCGCGGCATTGCGGGCAGGCAGTCGCGGCGGTCTGCATGGCGCGCACGCATCTCCCTCGTGTGGGCGCGGGATTCGCCCCTCGCCGGACGGGCATTCTGCCACGGGCGGCGCGCGCGCCGGCTTGCCCCGTGGGGCCAATCGGCGTAACGTGCGCGCAACGCTAGGGGTCCTGGCCGCGGCACTCGGCAACATCGGCGGGCGGGTGAGAGCAAACCCTTGGAACCTGATCCGGATAATGCCGGCGCAGGGAAGCGTGAAGTGCGTCCCCCTTCCGCGCCCCTCGCCGCACGCCTTCGAGAGGAGCGCTCCATGAACGCCAACGACCGTTACTTCGCGCGCGACGCGAAGGTGGACTCCGCCGCCGTCGCGCCGCTGCCGGCGTCGCGCAAGGTCTACGTGCAGGGATCGCGGCCCGACCTCAACGTGCCGATGCGCGAGATCACGCAGGGCGACACGCCTTCCTCGTTCGGCGCCGAGAAGAACCCGCCGCTGACCGTCTACGACACGTCGGGGCCGTACACCGATCCGGCCGCGCAGATCGACATCCGCCGCGGCCTGCCGCCGCTGCGCGCCGCGTGGATCGCCGAGCGCGGCGACACCGTCGAGCTGCCGGGTCCGACGTCGGCGTACGGGCAGGCACGGCTCGCCGATCCGGCGCTCTCCGGCCTGCGCTTCGACCTCCACCGCAAGCCGCTGCGCGCGAAGACTGGCGCCAATCTCAGTGGCAATGTCACGCAGATGCACTACGCCCGGCGCGGCATCGTCACGCCGGAGATGGAGTTCGTGGCGATCCGCGAGAATCTCCTGCGCGACGAGATGGTCGCGCGCTTCCCGGAGAGTGTGCGCCGCCAGCACCCCGGCCAGAGCTTCGGCGCGGCGATCCCCGCCGTCATCACGCCGGAGTTCGTCCGCGACGAGGTGGCGCGCGGGCGCGCGATCATCCCGGCCAACGTCAACCACCCGGAGTCCGAGCCGATGATCATCGGCCGCAACTTCCTCGTGAAGATCAACGCCAACATCGGCAACTCCGCCGTGTCGTCGTCGATCGGCGAGGAGGTCGAGAAGATGACGTGGGCGATCCGCTGGGGCGGCGACACGGTGATGGACCTGTCCACCGGGAAGAACATCCACGAGACGCGCGAGTGGATCGTGCGCAACGCGCCGGTGCCGATCGGCACCGTGCCCATCTACCAGGCGCTGGAGAAGGTCGACGGCAAGGCGGAGGAGCTGACCTGGGAGATCTTCCGCGACACGCTGGTCGAGCAGGCCGAGCAGGGGGTCGACTACTTCACGATCCACGCCGGCGTGCTGCTGCGCTACATCCCCATGACCGCGAAGCGGATGACGGGCATCGTGTCGCGCGGCGGCTCGATCATGGCCAAGTGGTGCCTCGCCCACCACAGGGAGAGCTTCCTCTACACGCACTTCGAGGACATCTGCGACATCATGAAGGCGTACGACGTGGCGTTCTCGCTGGGCGACGGCCTGCGCCCCGGCTCCATCCACGACGCCAACGACGACGCGCAGATGGGCGAGCTGGCCACGCTGGGCGAGCTGACGCAGATCGCCTGGCGACACGACGTGCAGGTGATGATCGAGGGCCCCGGCCACGTGCCGATGCACATGATCAAGCACAACATGGACGAGCAGCTGCGCCTGTGCGGCGAGGCGCCGTTCTACACGCTGGGGCCGCTGACCACCGACATCGCGCCCGGCTACGACCACATCACCAGCGCGATCGGCGCCGCGATGATCGGCTGGTACGGCACCGCGATGCTCTGCTACGTCACGCCGAAGGAGCACCTCGGCCTGCCGAACAAGGCCGACGTCAAGGACGGCATCATGGCGTACAAGCTGGCCGCGCACGCGGCCGACCTCGCCAAGGGCCACCCGGGCGCGCAGCTGCGCGACAACGCGCTGTCGAAGGCGCGCTTCGAGTTCCGCTGGGAGGACCAGTTCAACCTGGGCCTCGACCCGGACAAGGCGCGCGAGTTCCACGACGAGACGCTGCCGCAGCACGGCGCCAAGCTCGCCCACTTCTGCTCGATGTGCGGGCCGCACTTCTGCTCGATGAAGATCACGCAGGACGTGCGCGAGTTCGCCGCGAAGCAGGGGATCGCCGAGGCCGAGGCGCTCGCCAAGGGGATGGAGGCGAAGGCGGTCGAGTTCGTGCGGAAGGGCGCGGAGATCTACTCGAAGGCCTGACCTCCGCGCGATCCGTCACCGCGTCGCGTCCGCGCGGGTCGCCTTGCGTCCGGCCGTCGGCTGGACCGCCGCCGCCAGCGGCGCCCCGAACCCGTCGGAGAGCGTGCCGAGGAACGCCACGATCGCGTCGATCTCGGCGTCGTCGAGCCGCGGCGCCTCGCCCGGGTTGCGGTCGTACGGCGCCTCGGTCCGGTTGACGTTGGCGCGGTACGCGGGCGGCAGGTCGTCGAACGGCACGCCGCCCGGATACCAGCGTCCGGGGTCGGTGTCGCGCGTCGCGTAGAACGCGACGGCATCGCGCAATTGCGTGAAGTGACCGTTGTGCATCAGCGCGACGCGCTTGCCGACGTTGCGCAGTGTCGGCACCTTGAACGCGCCGCACAGCGCCTCGTCCCCTCCCGGCGCCGCGCGCTTCGGCCCGCACAGGCCGAGGTCGAAGAACGCCGGGTCGGCGTTGGCCGGGATGCGCGCGTTGCGCGGCACGCCCAGGTTGTCGTAGGTGAAGTCGGTGAACAGCGAGTCGGCCGGGTTGCGCGACGTCGGGTCCGCGACGTGGCAGGCGGCGCAGTTGCCCTTCTCCGGGTCGAGGAAGAGGTCGAGCCCGCGCCGCTCCTGCGCCGTGAACTGCGCGCGGCCGGCGACGACGTGGTCGTACTTCGACGAGAACGGCGCGAAGCGCTCGGTGCGCTCGAACGCCGCGATCGACGCGGCGATCGCCTGCAGCGCCGTGGCGGGATCGTCGAACACGCGCGCGCCCCACTCGTCGCGAAAGAGGCCGGCGTAGCTCGCGGCGGCGACCTTCGCCGTGAGCGCCGCGACCGACGGGTTGTTCATCTCGTCGGCCGCGAAGAACGGCTGCGCGGCCTGCGCCTCCAGCGTGGCGGCGCGCCCGTCGAGGAACTGCCCGCCGACCGGAATCGGCCCCTCGTCGCCCTCCTGCATGCCGAACGTGGGCGCGAACCGCGCGTACATCGCCGTCGGCGTGTTGCGCAATCCCAGCGAGTGCCCGTCGGCGCCCACCGCGACGCCGGCCGTCGCGCCGTTGTTGCCCGAGAACGCGAGCGCCGGATCGTGGCAGCTCGCGCAGCTCTGCCCCGGCGGCACCGACAGCGACGCGTCGAAGAACAGCCGCTTGCCGAGCACCTGCAGCCGCGTCAGGCCGGCCTCGTCGGGCGGCACGGCCTCGCCGCCCCCGCCGCCGCAGGCGCCCAGCACGGCGGCCAGCGCGACCGCTCCCAGCCGTCGCACGCGCGCGTCAATGGGCATGGCCGGCTCCCTCGTCGAGCAGCGCTGCGCGCACCAGCGCGAGGATCGACGCCCGCGCCGCGGCACGGGCATGCGACCGGCAGTGCCCGGCGATCGGCTGCCAGTGGTCGGAGAGGTCGGCGGCGAGCCCCGAGAGCCACGCGGGCGTCCCCTCGTCGACCGCGAGCCGGTCGAGGCAGGCGGCAATCGCCGCCGCGACGCGCGGGCGCTCGTGCGGCTGCGACGTGTGCCACGCGTACTCGCTCATCAGTTCCAGCAGGGCGGCGAGCGTGCGGTGGACGGGATCCGGCGGGGTGGGATTCGGCATGGCGGGCTCCTTTGCGAATGAGAACCATTCGCATTAAAGCACGCCCGCCTGCGCCCTGCAACTCCCTCGCCGCGGCGGCGGTCAGTCCTCGCCGGCCGCGAGCCGCACGAGGTAGCCGCCCGACTTCTCGTCGCGTTCGAGTGCCAGGCTCCCCGCGGCCGCGGCCGCTTCGAGCATCGCGTTGAACGAGCGGAAGCCGTAGTACGACTCGTTGAAGCCCGGCTTGCGGCGCTTCAGCGCCTGCTTGATCATCGAGCCCCAGATCTTCTCCTCGGCGCCGCGCTCGGAGATGAGCGCGTCGACGGTGCCGACGATGAGGTCGAGCGCCTCGTCGCGCCGCTCCTCTTCCGACTTGCGCGGGTGCGGCTCGTCCTGCACCGGGGTGACGGCATCCGTCCCGGGCGCCGCGCCCGCGTCGGCCGGCGCGTCGACCGCATCTTCAGTCGTCTTCGCCGTCGACCGCCGGCGCGACGAGG
>JBGAMF010000160.1:0-6151 GCA_044223185.1 Casimicrobiaceae bacterium
ACGAAGCCTGCACGCCCGGGCCGTCCGGCCGGGTCTCGCGCACGGCGAGGGTCAGCGCGACCTCGTAGCGCTGCACGACGTTCCACGTGTACGCGCGGAGCTTGTGCTCGACCTGCGCGACGAAGCCCGGCCCCCCGGTGAGCGTCACGCGCTCCTTGCGCCCGAGCACGACGCGCAGCAGGCGGTCGAAGCCGTTGAAGTGGTCCATGTGCGCGTGCGAGACGAACACGTGCGAGGCGCGCAGCAGCTTGCGCGGCGGCAGCGCGGCGAGGTCGGGCAGGTCGAGGAGCAGCGCGCGCCGCTCGTCGCGGAAGTCGACGTGGAGGCCCGGGTCGCCGAACGGGCCGTTGACGAGGGCAGGCTCGAACAGGTGGCGCATGCGGCGGGGCGCGCGGGTGCGCGCCGCTGCATTGTGCGCCCGCTTCGCCGCGGCGGAAACCCGCAACGGAAAAGGGCCGCCCGCGGCGGCCCTTCCCCGTGCGTGCGCGGAGGCTACAGCGGCACGCGGATGCCGAGCGTCAGGCCCCAGTAGTTGCCGTCGCCCTTGCTCGCCGACGCGTTGCCGGTCAGGAAGCCCGTGACCTTGCCGAAGTCGCGCGAGACGCCGACGTCGAACAGCCACCAGTTGTCGTCCTGCTCGAAGCCCGGCACCGTGTACCACGTGGACAGCGTGTTGGGCTTCGCCGTGACCTGCTTGTTCTCGGCGTTGAAGTTGTACTCCCACGTCGCGCGCGCGAACGGCCGGAAGCCGGAGACGTTGCCGGTGGCCTGCCAGCCGAGGCTCGACCACGTGAAGTCGTTCTTCTGCTGCCCGAACGTGAGCGCCGTGCTGTCGTTGCCGTTCTCGCTGAACTGGCGGACGATGATCTTCTCGTACGTCAGCTTGGCGAACGGGCCGTGGTCCCAGTCCTGGAACTTGAGCCAGTAGCCGCCGAGCAGCCGCCCGATCGTGTGGTAGCCGCGGGTGGAGCCGGACTCCGTGCGCGTCGTCGGCCCGAGCACGATGTTGCGGGTCGTGGAGAAGTCGAGCGACGCGAGCCCGAGCGTCGCGCCGACGTACCACGGGCCGCTGCCGACGCCGGTGTAGGCGGTCAGCATCGGCTCGCGCAGCTTGAAGTCGCCGGTGCCGCCGCCGAAGTCGCCGTTGTAGTCGGTGTAGGAGAACTGCATGCCGGCCAGCATCTTGTCGGACAGCACCATGTCGAGGCCGACCGAGATCGTGTTCAGGTCCCCGTTGCCCGACAGGCCCGCGCCGAAGATGTCCGCGTTGCCGTAGTCGTACGCCGCCCACGCCTGCAGCTTGCCGCCGGTGCCCTTGGCGTTGATCGCCGACATCATGCGGCCGTCGAGGGCGCGCCAGGTCGCGCGCTCGACGTCGGCCGGCGCCTGCGCGAGCGAGGCCATCTGCTGCGGGCCGGTGATCATCGATTCCATGGCGTCGGCGAGGATCAGATACGTGCCCGTCGTGGCGTGCTTGCCGTCGGCGAAGAAGTAGTTCAGGTTCGCATTGGGCGCGACGAGCGTCGAGGATGTGCAGTTGAGCGCGCTCGACGTCGTGCACGCGACCCCCGTCACGTTGACCATGCCGAACGCGCCCGGCTGCGCGATGACCTCGTTCATCAGCGCGTACGCGTTGAACTGGACGACCTGGAGGTTCCCCTGCGTCATCGCCTGGTTCAGCGTCGAGTTGAAGAGCTGCGACAGCTGAGTCAGCGCCGCCTGCGCCTGCGGGCCGAACGGCGCCGCCGCCGGCGACTTCCCGGCGTCCGGCAGGTTGAACACGATCACGTACTGCGCGCCCGCGGCCTTCAGCTTGCCCACGGCGGTGGCGAGGTCGATCGCGGCCTGCGACACGTTGGCCTGCAGCTGCGCCTGCGTGATCTGGCCGGTGGCGTACGCCGTGAACTGCTTGAAGAGGTCGTTGCCGCCGCCGTCGATCTGATAGAGCGCGCGCGGGTCCGGCAGGCCCTTCGACAGGAACAGGTTCACCTGCGCCATGACGGAGAGGTCGGGCGTCCCGGGGGGCAGGTCGCCCTGCGGCGCGTTGACGAGCGCGCCGCCCTGCGCGTAGTCGTTGCCGCCGGTGAACGACGGCGTCAGCGTCAGCCCCCAGTTCTGGGCGACGTACATCGGCGGCACGAGGCCGGGGTTGGTCGTGAAGCGCGCGCCGTACTGCCCCGCGTCGAACAGGCTGTCGCCGAACGCGTAAGCATTTGTAAACTGCGCGGACGCGGTGCCGGCGGAAAGGGCGAGCGCCAGCGCGCAGGCGACGTGGGTCGGACGGAATTTCCGCATGGTGGTATCTCCGTGATGGGTCGTGAGCGATGCCCGCGCGGACTGGCGTGGCGGTCCGCGGCAACCCTCCAATTCTAGAGCAAATGGCGCGGCCGCGCCCGTGCGGGTCAACGAACGGCCCCGCGGGGCCGTTGTCTATCCCATCGTCAGGAAAGGACGCCATGAACCCCGTTCCCGCATCGATGCTGCGCCGCGCAACCGCGCCGTTCGCCTGGCTTGCCTGCGCGCTCGCGGCCGTGCTCGCCTTCCCGGTGGCCGCGCGCGCCGACGACGACCTTCCGGCGCGGGTGGGCCGCGTGGCGGACGTCGCCGGCGAGCTGTTCCTGTCGCCGCAGGACGCGCCCGAGCAGTGGCAGGCGATCGGCATCAACTACCCGGTCACGAGCGGCGACAACCTCTGGGCCGGCAACGACGCGCGTGCCGAGGTCGACTTCGGCGCCGGGCAGTTCCGGCTGGCCGGCGACACCAACCTGCACCTGTCGCGGCTCGACGACCGCCAGTTCGCGCTCTTCGTCGCGCAGGGGCGCGTCAGCGTCCGCGTGCGCTTCCTCGACCCCGGCGAAATCGCTCGCATCGACACTCCGAACGCGCAGGTGGTGGTCACGCGCCCGGGGTTCTACCGCGTCGACGTCTCGGACGACCGCCAGCACACGCGGCTCGTCGTGCGCGAAGGCGAGGCGAACGTGCTCACCGCGGGCGCGCTGCAGCAGGTGCTGCCCGGGCAGGCGGCGCTGGTCGACGGCGCCGACCCGCAGTACGCGTCCGTCAGCAACGGCATCGGCACCGACGGCTTCGACGCGTGGGCGGCCGCGCGCGATCGCCGGTACGAGCGCAGCCGCTCGGCGTCGTACGTGTCGCCGCAGATGGTCGGCGCCGCCGACCTCGACCAGTACGGGTCGTGGTCGGAGGCGCCGCAGTACGGCGCGGTCTGGTATCCGAACGACGTGCCGGCGGGATGGGCGCCGTACCAGAACGGCTACTGGACCGAGGTCGGCGCGTGGGGCCCGACGTGGGTCGTCTTCGCACCCTGGGGCTACGCGCCGTTCCACTACGGCCGCTGGGTGTTCGTCGGCAGCCGCTGGGGCTGGTGCCCCGGAGCGTTCGTCGCGCGGCCGGTGTGGTCGGGCCGACGTGGGTCGACTCCGCTCCGTGGGGCTACGCGCCGTTCCACTACGGCCGCTGGGTGTTCGTCGGCAGCCGGTGGGGCTGGTGCCCCGGCGCGTTCGTCGCGCGCCCGGTGTGGTCGCCGGCGATGGTCGCGTGGGCGGGCGGCCCGGGCTGGGGCCTGTCGGCGTCCGTTGGCGCGCCGGTCTGGGGCTGGGTGCCGCTGGCGTGGGGCGAGCCGTTCCGGCCGTGGTGGGGCCGCTGCTCGACCGGGTGCTGGGACCGCTTCAACCGCCCGTACAACGTGAACGTGACCGTCGTGCGCCCGTGGAGCCCGCCGCCGGCGCGGTTCGTCAACTGGAACGCGCCCGGCGGAATCACCGCGATGGCCGGCAACACGCTGATCGTGCGCAAGCCGGTGCGCGACAACATGGTGAAGGTGCCGGGGGGCATCGCGGCAACCGCGCCGGTCATGGCGAGCGCGCCGGTGTTCCGTGCCGAGCCGGGGCGCGTGCCGACTCGGCGGGTCGGCGAAGGCGCGCCGCCGCCGGCCTCGACGTTCTACCCGGCGGCCGCGCGGCCCGGCGGCATCGGCGCGTTGCCCGGGCAGGCCCCTGTCAACACGGTGGTGCCGGCCACCCGCTCGCGCGGGGACACGCCCGGTACGGTGCCTTCCGCGCCGGTCACCCGCACGGCGCCGCCGGCGACGAGCCCGAGCCACGGCTACGCCACGCCGGGCGGCACGTCGCCGCTGACGCGTGAAACGCGGCCGGTCGCACCGGCGTCGCCGGGGGTGGGCGGCATGCAGGGCACCGCGCCGGGCACCTCGCGGCCCGCGTCGACGGGCACGCCGCCGGCCGGGTCCGGGCCGGCCCAGCCGGCCACGAGGGCGACGGCGCCGGGCGTGGGCGGCATCGCCGGCGCCGCGCCGTCGGCGTCGCCGCAGACCCAGCCGCAGACGCTGCGGAAGGACGTGCCGGCCACGTCGTACGCCCGCCCGGCCCAGTCGCTGCCGCCGACCACGTCGGCACAACCGGGCGCGGGCATGGGGCGCCAGCCGGCCGCGGCGCAGCCCGCGCAGTCCCAGGCGATGCCCATGAAGGCGCCCAACGTGCCGCAGGCGCAGGCGCCGATGGCGCGCACGCAGCCGGCGGCGCCGGTGCAGGCGCCCGCGGCTCGCGCGCAACCGGCGCCGGCCCCGGCGCCCGCGGCAGCGGCGCAGCCCAAGCCCGCGCCGCAACCCAAGCCCGCCGGCGACGGCAACCTCACGCGGCAACGCGGTGAAGGGGGCAACCCCGACAAGAAATGACGGCCGGAGTCTAGCGCGCGGTCGATGCCGCGCGCGGCGGGGATGCGCGGTCGGGCCGCCGGGGCGCAATGGCGCCGGTGGCGGTTGCGGCGACCGGCGTGCGCCGGCGCGAGCGCCCCCCTATTGCAGGAGCGCGAGCCGCTTGCCGCCGTCGACGAGCTTCACGCGCTCGCCTTCGCGCACGGTCGGCTGGCTGCTGTACGTGAACGTGCGCACCTGTCCCGAGTCCATCCGGATCGCGACGCTCCACGTCGTCTTCGACTTGACGTTCTTCTCGACTTGGTGCCCGGCGTAGGCGCCCGCGCCGGCCCCGGCGATCGTCGCGACCGTGTTGCCCCGGCCGCTGCCGATCTGGTGGCCGAGCACGCCGCCGACGACGCCGCCGGCGACGAGGCCCACGCCCGAGCCCTCGCCCTTCTGCTCGACGGCGCGGACCGACTGCACTACGCCGCAGTCGGCGCACGTCGCCTGTGCGGCGGCGCCGCCCGCGAGCCCGCCCGCCACCACCGCGCACATCACCAGCGCTGCCACGTTTCGTCTCATCTGCGCGCTCCTTCCGTTGGTGCGCGACGCCGGCGGCGTCAGCGGCCGTCCGCGCGGATCCGGGCGTACGTGCCCGGCGCGGGCTCGATCACCTTGAGCCGGCCCTTGCCCGGCACGCGCGCGGGCACCTCGCGCCCGAGGAACGGCGTGAGCCAGCGGCGCCAGTCCGTCCACCACGAGCCCTCGTTCTGCTTCGCCCCGGCGAACCACGCGTCGGCGGTGTCGGGCACGCGGTCGTTGGTCCAGTGGCCGTACTTGTTCGCGGCGGGCGGGTTGATCATCCCGGCGATGTGCCCGGAGCCCGACAGCACGAAGCGGGACTTGCCCCTGAGGATCTGCGTGGTCTCGTAGGTGGTCTTCCACGGCGCGATGTGGTCCTCGATCGCGGCGACGCAGTACGTCGGCGTGGTCACCTGCGTGACGTCCATCGGCACGCCGGCGAGCGTCAGCGCGCCGGGCTCGCGCAGCGCGTTCTTCATGTACATGTTGCGCAGGTAGTAGCTGTGCATCGCCGCCGGCATCCGCGTCGAATCGCAGTTCCAGTGCAGGAGGTCGAACGGGAACGGGTCGCGGCCGAGCAGGTAGTTGTTGATGACGAACGACCAGATGAGGTCGTTGGCGCGCAGCATGTTGAACGTCGTCGCCATCTCGCTGCCCTCGAGGTAGCCGCGCTCGTTCATCTTGCGCTCGAGGCTCGCCACCTGGCCCTCGTCGATGAACACCTCGAGCTCGCCGGCGGCGGTGAAGTCGACCAGCGCGGTCATGAAGGTCGCGCTGGCGATGCGCTTCTCCTTCTTCGCCGCGAGGTAGCCGAGCGTCGCGGCGAGCAGCGTGCCGCCGAGGCAGTAGCCGATCGCGTTGACGTCGGACTCGCCGGTCGCGCGCTCGACGGCGTCGAGC
>JBGAMF010000161.1:0-6549 GCA_044223185.1 Casimicrobiaceae bacterium
GGTTCCCGCATCGCGCCGAAACAGGAATCCGAACCCACGTGGACGACGCCCAACTGCTCCGCTACAGCCGGCACATCCTGCTGGCCGAACTCGGTCCGGACGCGCAGGAGCGGTTCGAGGCCGCGCACGCGCTCGTCATCGGCATGGGCGGACTCGGCGCCCCGGCCGCGCAGTTCCTTGCCGCCGCCGGCGTCGGCACGATCACGATCTGCGACGCCGACCACGTCGACCTCACCAACCTGCAGCGGCAGATCCTCTACGCAACCTCCGACATCGGCGCGCGCAAGGTCGACGCCGCCGCGCGCAGGCTCCACGCGGTCAACCCCGAAGTGCGCATCGAGCGCATCGCGGCGCGCGTCGGCGCCGCGGAGTTGGCGCCGCTGGTCGCGGCCGCGGACGTGGTGCTCGACTGCTGCGACAACTTCGCGACGCGGCACGCGGTCAACGCCGCGTGCGTCGCCGCGCGCAAGCCGCTGGTGTCGGGCGCCGCGCTGCGGTTCGACGGGCAGGTCGCGGTGTTCGATCCGCGCGACGCGCGCTCGCCGTGCTACCACTGCCTGTTCGGCGAGGGCGAGGAGCTCGAGGAGACGCGCTGCGCGACGATGGGCGTGTTCGCGCCGCTCGTCGGCATCGTCGGCTCGACGCAGGCCGCGGAGGCGCTGAAGCTGATCGCGGGCGTCGGGACGTCGCTCGCGGGCCGGCTGCTGCTCGTCGACGCGCGGTCGATGGAGTGGCGCTCGCTGACGGTGCCGCGCGACCCGGCGTGCCCGGTCTGCGCGCGCCGGCCCGGATGAAGACGATCGCGCGCCTGCGCCGCGCACTGCTCGTCGCGCTCGCGGCGGTCCCCGTGCTCGCCGCGCCACCGGCGCCGCC
Source organism: Casimicrobiaceae bacterium (assembly GCA_044223185.1). Taxonomy (GTDB): domain Bacteria; phylum Pseudomonadota; class Gammaproteobacteria; order Burkholderiales; family Casimicrobiaceae; genus VBCG01. The sequence goes on from JBGAMF010000161.1 coordinate 874, forward strand.
ACCGGCGCTGCCGGCCGCCGAGTGGACGGCCATCCGCACGGTCGTCGGCGGCCAGCTCGACGCGCTGCGCGCCGGCGACGGCGCGGCGGCGTTCGCATTCGCGGCGCCGGGCATCCGCGCTCAGTTCGGCACGCCGGAGAATTTCCTGCGCATGGTGCGCGACGGCTACGCGCCGCTGCTCGCCGCGCGGCACACCGCGTTCCTCGACGGCGCGGTGATCGACGGCGCGACGATCCAGCCGCTGCGCCTCGTGCTCCCCGACGAAACGGTGCTGGTCGCGCTCTACCGGATGCAGCGGCAGCCCGACGGGCGCTGGCGGATCGCCGGCTGCGTCATCGCCCCGTCCACCGTGCAGGCGACGTAGCGAAGGGCTCGACCAAACCGAGCCTGGCTCGGTTTCCCGCGCCATCGAGCCAGGCTCGATGGCGCGCAGGGGATCCCGCCTCCGTACCTCGAGGCCGCGTCACCGGCACGCCGCGACCTCGCCCTCGCGCGCGTCCCGCGCGACCCGCGCCTCCCACTGCGCGACGGCGCGCGCTCGTGCGCCAGCGTCGGCGGATTCGAGGCCGGCGGCGATCGCGTTGCCGCCTTCCGCGCAATCGTACGCGCGGCGCTGCACGTCGGCGAGCTGCTGCCGCGCGGCCGCCTGCGCCGGCCCGGGGCCGCGCTGCGCTCGGCCAGCCGCGCCCCCGCGATGCGCAGCGACCACGTCGCCGCCGCTGCGCCAGCGCACTGCCGGCGGCCGCGCACGCGGCGAGGATCGCGTCGGTCGGCGCCTGGCCGTCGCGGCAGAGTCCGTCGATCGTGCCGGCCGCGAACGCGTCCCAGCGCAGGCCGTACGACGACGCCGCCAGCGCACGCGCGGCGGGGATCGTAGGGCCGGCAGCGCGCGCACGTCCTCCCAGATCACGAGCGCCGCGGCTCCGTAGTCGTCGAAGCGCGGCCGCGCCGCGCCTCGTCGAGGTACGCGAGCGTCGCCGCGGCGTTGTTGCGCTGCCGCGCGCGGTCGGCGAGCAGCAGCGACGGCACCCCGTTGTCGACGTCGCGGGTCGCCCAGTCGGCCAGCCGGTCGACCGCGTCGCACTCCGGCGGCCGCGGCCGCACCGGCGCGAGGCACGCGGTGGCGAGCGTGGCGAGGAAAGCCGGTCGTCCGGTGCGGCGACGCGCGCCGCCGCGAGCCGGGCGACCTGCGCGGCCGGGTCGCCCGCGTCGAGCGCGCCGGCGAGCCAGTTCGCGCGCGGCGTCGTCGCGACCAGCCACTGCGCGCGCAGCGCGTCGTCGATCTGTCCGGCCTGCGCGCTCCACCGCGACGCGGCGGGGGCCGGCTCGGCGGCAGCGGCGCCGACCTGCGCGAACGCGGCCGGCGCCACGGCCGCGGCGAGCGCCGCCACGGCGAGTACCGCGCGGCGCCACGCCGCGTCCGGGACCGTTCCCGCGCGCCGCATCAGCCGAACAGGAATTTTCGCTGCAGCGCCCAGCCTTCCTGCGGCGTGCGCTTGAACCCGCTCTTCGCGAAGAGCTGCCAGCGGCCGAGCACGTAGGCGATCAGCACCGCCGCGTCGGCCTGCGCGTCGCCGTGCCAGCCGTTGGCCGCCTGTGCGATCCGCAGCGACTGGCGCAGCGCCGCCTCCAGCCTGTCGGTGAGCTGGTTGATGCGCGCCTGCAGCCGCTCGTCCTCGTTGACGAGCGCCTCGCCGATCAGCACGCGCGTCATGCCCGGGTTCTTCTCGGCGAAGGACAGCAGCATGACGACCGCCTGCTCGGCCTGCGCGACGCCGTCGGTCGTCTCGGCGGTGATCTTGTTGACGAACGAGAACAGCGTGGTCTCGATGAACTCGATCAGCCCCTCGAACATCTGCGCCTTGCTGGCGAAGTGCCGGTAGAGCGCCGCCTCGGAGACGGAGAGCTTCGCCGCGAGGGCGGCCGTGGTCACCTTCTCGCCGCGCGGATTCTCCAGCATCGCCGCCAGCGTCTGCAGGATCTGCAGCCGGCGCTCGCCCGGTTTCATCGCCATGGCGAAGCCGCCGATCGCCCGGAGCCGGCCGGGTCGACTTCGCGCCGCGCGCGCCCGCTCATCGGACACCCCGGCCCGCGGGGCGGTCCTTCGGGCTCATGCGCCCCCCCGCGGCGGCGTGTCGTCGGCGCGGATCATCGTGCCCACGCCTTCGTTGGTCAGCACCTCGAGCAAGAGCGCGTGCTCGACGCGGCCGTCGATGATGTGCGAGCTCGCCACGCCGTTCTTCACCGCGTCGAGCGCCGAGCCGATCTTCGGCAGCATGCCGCCGGAAATGGTGCCGTCGGCGAACAGCGCGTCGATCTCGCTCGAGGTGAGGCCCGTCAGCAGCGTGCCGTGCTTGTCGAGCACGCCGACCGTGTTGGTCATCAGCACCAGCTTCTCCGCCTTGAGCGTCTCGGCGAGCTTGCCGGCGACCAGGTCCGCGTTGATGTTGTACGCCTCGCCCTCGGCGCCCACGCCGATCGGCGCGACGACGGGGATGAAGTCGCGCGAGTCGAGCAGCTGGATCAGCTCCGGGTCGATGCGCTCGATCTCGCCGACCAGGCCGATGTCGACCGGCTGGCCGTCGGCGGTCTCCGGCGCCAGCAGCATCTTGCGCGCGTGGATGAAGGCGCCGTCCTGGCCGGTCAGCCCGACCGCCTTGCCGCCGTGCTGGTTGATGAGCCCGACGATCTCCTGGTTCAGCTCGCCCAGCACCATCTCGACGACGTTCATCACGCGGTCGTCGGTCACGCGCATCCCCCGCCGGAACTCGCTCTCGATGCCCATCTTGCCGAGCAGGTCGCCGATCTGCGGGCCGCCGCCGTGGACGATCACCGGGTTCATGCCGACCAGCTTCAGCATGACGACGTCGCGCGCGAAGCCGGCCTTCAGGCGCGGCTCGGTCATCGCGTTGCCGCCGTACTTGACGATGATCGTCTTGTCGTGGAAGCGACGGATGTACGGCAGCGCTTCCGCGAGGATCTGCGCCTTGAGCGAGGTGTGGACGGCGTCGTCGGGCATGGCGGGGGAGCGGCGCGTGGCCGGGGCGGGCGGGGCGGTCGCGCGGATTGTACTCCGATCGCGAGACCCCCTTCCCGCCGCGGCATTCGGCGGCAGTGAGCGCCAACGGATCGCGGTGGCGCCCGCGCGCGGGTCGGCGCGGATTTTGGTATCGTGCGGGCCATGGCGAATCCGCTGCCGGATCCGGTTCCCCTGCACCACGTCCGTCGCGCGCTCGTCACCAAACTGCGTCACCACGGCGACGTCCTGCTGGCGTCGCCGGTGTTCACCGCGCTCGCGCGCGCGGCGCCGGACGCCGAAGTCGACGGACTCGTCTACGCCGACACCGCCCCGATGCTCGCCGGCCACCCGGCGATCGCGCAGCTCCACACGATCGACCGCGCGTGGAAGACCCGCGGCGCGCTCGCGCAGGCGCGCGGCGAGTGGGCGCTGCTGGCGGCGCTGCGCGCGCGCCGCTACGACCTCCTCGTCCACCTGACCGAGCACCCGCGCGGGCTCACGCTCGCGCGCCTGCTCGCCCCGCGCTGGGCGGTGACGCGCGAACCGGAGCGCCGCGCCGCGCTGTGGCGGCGGCACTTCACGCACTTCTACCCTCTGCCGGCGCGCACGCAGCGGCACGTCGTCGAGCAGAACCTCGACGCGCTGCGGCGCATCGGCGTGCAGCCGGACGAGGCCGACCGGCGGCTGGTGCTGGTGCCCGGCGCGGCGGCCGAGGCGAAGGTCGACGCGCTGCTCGCCGGGCGCGCGCTCGCGCCGCGCGGGTTCGTCCAGGTGCACCCGGGCTCGCGGTGGCTGTTCAAGTGCTGGCCCGCCGATCGCACGGCGGCGCTGATCGACCTCGTCGTCGCCGACGGCCACGCCGTCGTCGTCACCGGGGCCCCCGACGAGCGCGAGCGCACGCTCGTGGCGGCCGTGATGGCCGCGCTCGCCCCGGCCACGCGGGCGCGGGTGACCGACCTCACCGGCGCGCTGTCGCTGCCCGAGCTGGCCGCGCTCACCGCGCGCGCGCGCGTTCGCCGGCGTGGACTCCGCACCGATGCACATCGCCGCGGCGGTGGGCACGCCGGCGCTCGCGCTGTTCGGCCCGTCGTCGGAGGAGGCGTGGGGCCCGTGGCGCGTCGCCCACCGCGTGGTCGCGTCGGATGCGCACGCGTGCCGGCCGTGCGGGCAGGACGGCTGCGGCGGCGGGAAGGTGTCCGAGTGCCTGACCACGCTGCCGGTCGCACGCGTGCACGCGGCGCTCGCGGCGCTCGTCGCGCAGGCGCGGGACGCGGTGCGCTGATGCGCCTCGCGATCATCCGCCAGCGCTACACGCCGCAGGGCGGCACCGAGCGCTTCCTCGAGGGGGCGCTCGAGGCGCTGCTCGAGCGCAACGTCGCGATCACGCTGTACACGCGCGAGTGGCCGCAGACGCACCTGCAGCTGATCGAGCCGCACATCTGCGACCCGTACTTCGTCGGTCCGCTGTGGCGCGACTGGGGCTTCGCGCGCGCGGTGGCGCGCGAGGTGGCCGGGGCACGCGCGAACCTCGTGCAGTCGCACGAGCGCCTGACCACCTGCGACGTCTACCGCCCCCCGGACGGCGTGCACGCGGCGTGGCTCGAGGAGCGGCTGCGCGACGCGCCGGCGAGCCTGCGCTGGCGCGTCGCGGTCGACCCGTGGCATCGCTACACGCTCGCGACCGAACGCAGGCTCTTCGCGAGCCCGTGGCTGCGCGCGGTGCTGTGCAATTCGAAGATGGTGCGCGACGACATCAAGGCGCGCTTCGGGCTGCCGGACGAGCGGCTGCCGGTGCTCTACAACGGCGTCGATTCGAACGTCTATTCGCCGGCGCTCGCCGCGCACCGCGAGCGCATCCGCGCGAAGTACCGCGTGCCCGCCGACGCCATGCTGTTCCTGCTGGTCGGCTCCGGGTTCACGCGCAAGGGCGTGCCGGCGGCGGTCGCGGCGCTTGCGCGGCTGCCGGCGCCCGCGCACCTGATGGTCGTCGGCGACGACCGCCGGATGGACAACTTCAAGCGGCTCGCGCGCGAGCACGGCGTGCGCGAGCGCGTGACGTTCACGGGCTTCCAGACGGACGTCGCGCCGTTCTACGGCGCGGCCGACGCGTTCGTGCTGCCGGCGCTCTACGACGCGTTCCCGGACGCGGCGATGGAGGCGCTGGCCTCGGGCCTGCCGGTGATCACCAGCCGCCGCACGGGCGCCGCCGAGCTGGTGACGGAGAACGACGCCGGCTTCGTCTGCGCCGCGCGCGACCCGGCCGCGCTCGCGGCGCACATGGAGGCGCTGCAGGACGACGAAACGCGCGCGCGGCTCGCCGCGAACGCGCGGCGCGCCGTCGAGCCCTACACGCCCGCGGCGATGACGCTGAAGCTCGTGCTGCTGTACAAGGAGCTGCTGGAGGCGTCCGTCGCCCACCGGCTGGCCGCGAAGGAGGCGCGCGAGGCGAAGTCCGCCGCGCCGGCCGAGGCGGCGCCGCTGCACGGCGACGACGGCCTCGACTCGGAGACGCTGCCGCACGACCCGGCGCACCCGCCGCCGCCCGCGCCGCCGCGCAGCTGATGCGGCTCGCCATCGTCCGCCAGCGCTACACGCCGTACGGCGGCGCCGAGCGCTTCGTCGAACGTGCGCTCGCCGCGCTCGCCGCGCGCGGCGTC
>JBGAMF010000162.1:0-6059 GCA_044223185.1 Casimicrobiaceae bacterium
GCGAAACCGAGCCTGGCTCGGTTTCGCGGGCAGTACCGGAAGCGGGGCCACCGGCGAAGACCGGGAAACCGAGCCAGGCTCAACCGGGAAACCGCGGGAAACCGAGCCAGGCTCGGTGGTCGGTGGGCCCGCGGTCGCCGGCGCGCGGGCCCGGGACGGCGCCGCGGGCTACGCGCGGACGGCCCGCTTGCGGGTGGCCGGCTTCGCCGCCCGGACGGCGCCGGCGAAGATGTCCTTCATCGCCGCCTGCTGCGCGAAGCGCTGGCCGACCTGCACGCAGACCAGGTCGCACAGCTGGAAGATGCGCGGGTCGACGATCCGGTAGTAGGCGCTGGTGCCGCGCGCCGACTTCTCGATCAGGCCCTTCTGCGCCAGCACGGCGAGGTGCTTGGAGATGTTGGCCTGGCTGCAGCCGAATTCGGCGGTGAGCTCGCCGACGTTGCGCTCGCCGTGGCGCAGCGCGTTGAGGATCTTGAGGCGCATCGGCACGGCGAACGCGGAAAAGAACTCCGCGACCTCGCCGATCGCGCGGTCGTCCAGGTTTTCCATCAGCAGGCACTCGCGGGGGGTGGCGACCTGCATATCGTAGCGCTTTCCGGTCACTTGACTTTATAACTGTGTAGCTATATAGTAGTCCTCAACCAGGGGCTTGTAAAGCCCCGCGCCGGCCGGCTCCCGCCTGCCGGCACGTCCCGACCCCGAAGGAGTCCGATGAAGCACCCGACGAACCTCGCCGCCGCCCTCCTCGTGGGCGTCCTCGCGGTCCGCGCCGGCGCGGCGCCGCTCGCCACCGTGGAGGTGGCCCCGGCCGCCGGCGACCGCACGTACGCCGCCGAAGGCGTGGTCGAGGCGGTCCGCCAGAGCGCGGTCGCCGCGCAGGTGCCGGCCCGCATCCTCGAGGTGAAGGTGCGCGCCGGCGACGCGGTCAAGGCGGGCCAGGTGCTGGTCCGGCTCGACCCGCGGACCGCCGCCGACCAGCTGGCGTCGAGCAAGGCGCAGGTCGCGGCGGCGGACGCCCAGCTGGAGGCCGCCCGCCGCGAGTACGAGCGCAACCGCCGCCTTGCCGAGAAGCGCTACATCAGCCAGGCGGCGATGGACCAGGCCGAGACGCAGTACCGGGCCGCCGAGGCGCAGGCGAAGGCGTCGATCGCGCAGGCGGGTGTGGCGTCCACGCAGACGACGTTCACCACGCTGGTCGCCCCCTACACGGGCGTCGTGGCCAGCGTGGCCGCCGAAGTCGGCGACCTGGCCTCGCCCGGAACGCCGCTGCTCACGGTCTACGACCCGACCGAGCTGCGCGTCGTCGCACAGGTGCCGGAAAGCTATGCGCCGCACGTCGCGCTCGACCGGCCGGTGCGCATCACCGTGCCGGGCAGCGGCGGCGACGCCCGCACGCTCGAGGCGACGCGCACGCAGCTCCTGCCCACCGTCAACCCGGCGACGCACACGCGCGAGGCGCGCCTCGCCCTCCCGGCCTCGGCGCAAGGCGCAGCCCCCGGGATGTTCGCCCGCGCGTACCTCCCGCTCGCCCTCGCCGACGCGCCGCGCATCGCGGTGCCGGCCACGGCGGTCGTGCGCCGGCCCGAGTTCACCGCCGTCTACGTCGTCGACGCCGGCGGCCGCGCCCAGCTGCGGCAGGTGCGCCTCGGCCGCGTGTCCGGCGACCGCGTCGAGGTCCTCTCCGGCCTCGCGGCCGGCGACCGGATCGCCGCCGACCCCGTCGCGGCGGCACGGCAATGACGACGGTCGCCTCCGCCGCACCGGCGCTCGGCGTGTCCGGCCGGATCGCCCGCTATTTCCAGTCGGCGCAGATCACGCCGCTGCTGGCGCTGATCGCGCTGCTGGCCGGCCTCTTCGCCGTGCTCGTCACGCCGCGCGAGGAGGAGCCGCAGATCAACGTGACGATGGCGAACGTGCTGATCCCGTTCCCCGGCGCGTCGGCCAAGGACGTCGAGCAGATGGTCGCGGCGCCGGCCGAGCAGGTGGTGAGCCGCATCACCAACGTCGAGCACGTGATGTCGGTCTCGCGACCGGGGCTCGCCGTCGTCACCGTGCAGTTCGAGGTCGGCGTGCCGCGGATCACCGCGCTGGTGAGCCTCTACGACACGATCCTGTCCAACCAGGACTGGCTGCCGCGCCACCTCGGCACGCTGCAGCCGATCATCAAGCCGAAGGGCATCGACGACGTGCCGATCGTCACGCTCGCGCTGCACGCGAAGGACCCGGCCGTCGGCCCCGCCGACCTCGAGCGCATCGCCCACGCGATCGAGGCCGACCTGAAGCGCGTGCCCGGCACGCGCGAGGTCGAGACGATCGGCGGCCCGCGGCGCGCGGTCAACGTCCGCCTCGACCCCGCCCGCATGAACGCCGCCGGCGTGACGGTCACCGAGCTGCGCGCCGCGCTGCTGTCGGCCAACAACGGGGCCCCGATCGGCGAGCTCGTCGGCGACAACCGCGCGGTGCTGCTCGACGCCGGGCCGTTCTTCCGCGACGCCCGCGACGTCGGCAGCCTGATCGTCGCCACGCGCAACGGCGCGCCGGTCTTCCTGGAGCAGGTCGCGACTGTCGACGACGGCCCGCCGCTGCCCGAGCAGTACGTCTGGTACGGCACGGCCGGCAAGGACGCGCGCGAGTACCCGGCGGTCGTGCTGTCGGTCACCAAGAAGCCGGGGCAGAACGCCGTCGACGTCGCCGCGGCGCTGATCGCCCGCGTGGACAACCTGCGCAACACGGTGATCCCGGGGGACGTCGAGGTGAGCGTGACGCGCAACTACGGCGCGACCGCCAACGACAAGGCGATGAAGCTGATCCAGAAGCTCGCCTTCGCGACGGCGAGCGTGGTCGCGCTGGTGCTGCTCGCGCTGGGCTGGCGCGAGGCGCTGATCGTCGGCACCGCGGTCGTCCTCACGCTCACGGCCACGCTGTTCGCGTCGTGGGCGTGGGGCTTCACGCTGAACCGCGTGTCGCTGTTCGCGCTGATCTTCTCGATCGGCATCCTCGTCGACGACGCGATCGTCGTCGTCGAGAACATCCACCGGCACCGGCTGCTCGAGCCGCACCGGTCGCTCGCCGACATCATCCCGCAGGCGGTCGACGAGGTCGGCGGCCCGACGATCCTCGCCACCCTCACCGTCATCGCGGCGCTGCTGCCGATGGCGTTCGTGTCCGGCCTCATGGGCCCGTACATGAGCCCGATCCCGATCAACGCGAGCATGGGCATGCTGATCTCGCTCGCCGTCGCGTTCGTGATCACGCCGTGGCTCGCGCGCATCCTGCTCGGCCACGCGCACACCGGCGCCACCGACGGCATGGCGGCGAAGCTCGCACCTGCATTCGGACGCGTCTTCGCGCCGTTCCTCGACCGCGCGAAGGGCGGGCGCAACCGCGCGCTGCTCTGGCTCGGCGTGGCGGGGCTGATCGCGGCGTCGCTGGCGCTGCCGGTGTTCCAGCTGGTCGTGATGAAGATGCTGCCGTTCGACAACAAGTCGGAGTTCCAGGTCGTGGTCGACATGCCGGCCGGCACGTCGCTCGAGCGCACGGCGGCCGTGCTGCACGAGATGGGCGCCCACCTCGCGACGGTGCCCGAGGTCGCCGACTACCAGGCGTTCGCCGGCACGTCGGCGCCGATCAACTTCAACGGCCTCGTACGCCAGTACTACCTGCGTCGCGGCGGCGACGTCGGGGACCTGCAGGTCAACCTGGTCGACCGCGCGCACCGCCACGACCAGAGCCACGCGATCGCCACGCGCGTGCGGCCGGCGCTGACGAAGATCGCCGACGCGCACGGCGCGCGGGTGAAGGTCGTCGAGGTGCCGCCGGGGCCGCCGGTGCTCTCGCCGATCGTCGCCGAGGTCTACGGCCCGGACGACGCCGGCCGCATCGCGGTCGCGAAGGCGGTCGAGGCGGCGTTCCGCGGGCAGGCGGGCGTCGTCGACGCCGACGCGAGCCCGATCGCGGACGCGCCGCGGTGGGTCGTCAACGTCGACCGGGCGAAGGCGGCGCTCGCCGGCGTGCGCCACGACGACGCGGTGGCCACGCTGCGTGCCGGCCTCGCCGGCGAGGACGTCACGTACCTGCACGACCAGTCGAAGTACCCGGCGGCCATCCGCCTGCAGCTGCCGGCGTCCGCGCAGGGCGACCTCGACGCGCTGCTGCAGCTCACCGTGAAATCGGGCGCCGGCAAGGCGGTGCCGCTGCGCGAGATCGTGACGGTCGACCGGAGCGGGTTGCGCGAACAGCCGCGCTACCACAAGGACCTGCTGCCGGTCGAGTACGTCGTCGGCGACACCGCCGGCGCGGTCGACAGCCCGCTCTACGGGATGTTCGGCCTGCGCTCGGCGATCCTGGCGCTCCCGACGCCCGGCGGCGGCACGCTGGCCGAGCACTTCATCAGCCAGCCGGCCGACCCCTACCGCGGCTACAGCATCAAGTGGGACGGCGAGTGGCAGGTCACGTACGAGACGTTCCGCGACATGGGGCTCGCGTACGCGGTCGGGCTGGTGCTGATCTACCTGCTGGTGGTCGCGCAGTTCGGCTCGTACCTGACGCCGCTCATCATCATGGCGCCGATCCCGCTGACGATCATCGGCGTGATGCCCGGGCACGCGCTGCTCGGCGCGCAGTTCACCGCCACGTCGATGATCGGCATGATCGCGCTCGCCGGCATCATCGTGCGCAACTCGATCCTGCTGGTCGACTTCATCAACCTGCAGGTGCGGGAGGGCGTGCCGTTCGACGAGGCCGTCGTGCGCTCCGCCGTGATCCGCGCGCAGCCGATTGCGCTGACCGCGCTGGCGGCGATGCTCGGCGCGTTCTTCATCCTCGACGACCCGATCTTCAACGGGCTCGCCGTGTCGCTGATCTTCGGCATCCTGGTCTCGACGGTGCTGACGCTCGTCGTGATCCCGCTGCTGTACTACGTCGCCTATCGCCGCAAGTACGCGGCCCCCTCGGAGAACGCATCATGACCTCTTGGCAACTCGTCCGTGTCTTCGCCGGCATCTTCATCCTGGTCTCGCTCGCGCTCGGCGTGCCGGGCAGCCCGGTGTTCGTGAGCACCTGGTGGCTCGCGTTCACCGCATTCGTCGGGTTCAACCTGCTGCAGAGCGGCTTCACGCGCTGGTGCCCGCTCGAGATCATCCTGCGCAAGCTGGGCGTGCGCGCCGCCCCATGAACCGCCGCTCCGGCCTCGTCGCGCCGCTGTTCGCCGCCGCGCTCCTCGCCGCAGCGCCGGCGGCGCGGGCGGACGTCGACCTGCTGACCGCATGGGAGGCGGCCCGGCAGCAGGACCCGACGCTCGCGGCCGCGCGGGCGGAACTCGACGCCGGAGCCGCCCGCAGCCGCCAGGGCCGCGCGCTGTCGTTGCCCACGCTGTCGGTGAGCGGTTCCGTCGGTTACGGCGGCGCCACGCAGAACATGACCGGCGCCCAATTCACCGGTCCCGGGTTCGGCACCGTCAACGGCGTCGACTTCCGCACCGACATCCGCGACGGCACCGCGACCGGATGGCGCGTGACCGCCGAACAGCCGCTCTACAACCCGGAGCGCGCCGCCAGCGCGCGCCAGCTCGAAATGCAGGCAGGACGCGCCGAGATCCAGCTGCAGGCGTCGCGGCAGGACCTCATGCTCCGCACCGCGCGCGCCTACTTCGAGGTGTTGCTGTCGGAGGACGCGCTCGAGGAAGTCCGCCGGCAGAAGGCGGCGACCGCGCGGGCGCTCGCCGTCGCGCAGGGAAGCTACGACGAAGGCAAGCTGCCGATCACCGATCGCACCGAGGCGCGCGCGCGCTTCGACGGGATCGAGGCGCGCGAAAGCGCGGCCATCGACGACCTCGAGCTGCGGCGCGCCGCGCTTTCCGACCTGACCGGCCTGCCCGCCGACAAGCTCAAGCGCCTTCAGCCGGACGCCCCACTGCGGCCGTTCGACGCCGGACGCCTCGACGCCTGGCTCGCCAGGGCCGGCGACCGCAACCCGGCGATCGGCCTCTCGGCGCTCGCGCGCGACATCGCCGCGCAGGAGATCCGCAAGTGGGATGCCGCTTCGGCCCCGACGCTGTCGCT
>JBGAMF010000163.1:0-5911 GCA_044223185.1 Casimicrobiaceae bacterium
GAGTTCGCCGCGCGCGAGCGCCGCGCCGCTGCCGCCGTTGGGCCGGCCTCCCGCGTAGTTCGCGTAGTCGTCGTAGGGCACGACCATGTTGTTGCCGTCGTTGCCGCCGGACAGGAACACGCAGACCAGCGCGCGGTACGGCGCGGCCTGCGCGCGGGCGGCAGGCGCGACGGCGGCGAGCGCCGGGAAGAGCGCCGTGGCGGTGAGCCCGCCCGCCTGCGCGAGGAAGCGCCGCCGCGCGCTCATCGCATCACCTGGAACTGGAACGACGTCAGCGCGAGGAACAGCGCGGTGCGCGCGCGGTCGCCGCGGCTCGTCGCCGGCAGCGCCGCCACGGCGCGGTAGATCTCGTCGCGCAGCCCCAGCGGCATCCCCCCGCCGAACAGACGCGCGTTCACCAGCGTGACGAGGTCCTTCGCACTCGGCGCGGCGGCGCGGAACGGCGTCAGGTCGACCTTGGTGCCGATCGCGCCGGGCAGTTCCGAGTCCGGGCCCCAGCCGCCGCCGTCGAGCATCTCGTAGACGAAGTTCGCGCGGTGGAGCACGGTGTTCGTGTTGTGGATGCCGAACTGCGGCGCCACCAGCGACGTGCCCGGAATGCGGTACTCGGCCGGGTAGTAGTTGAACACCGACGGCGCGTAATAGACGTCCTGTCCCATCGCGCGCGCCGGCTCGTAGAGCCGGTTGCCGTCGCTCGCGGCATTCAGGCCGCGCAGCAGCGCCGTCACGAACAGCACCGGCTCGCGCAGCATCCCGTAGTTCGCCTCGGCCCGGACGTCGCCGCGCGCCTCCGGGTCGAGCAGCACCGCGCGCACGACGGCCTTCATGTCGCCGCGGACGCCGGCGCCGTTGTCGGCGAATGCCGCCGCGACGCGCCGCACGTACGCCGGCGACGGGTTGCCCGTCACGAGCTGGCGGATCATGTGCTGCGCGAAGAAGGGGCCGACGTTCGGGTGCAGGAACAGGTTGGCGAGCACGAGGTCGGCGTCGGCCGCCGCGCTCTGGCCGGCTGGCGCCACAACGCCCTTCAGCAGCGTCTTGCTGGCGGCGTCGTGGCGGCTCTCCACCGCGACCATGTTGCGCGCGTAGTAGCGCTTGTCGTTCGGGCCCTTCGCCTGCGGCGCGTCGTACGGCGCGTACGTCCAGCCGGTCAGCGCGCGCGCGAACGCCTTGACGTCGGCCTGCGTGTAGGTCGGGACCGGCGCGCCGGCGGCGTCGGTGAGCGGCGTGCCGTCGGCGGCGAGCTCGACGGTGCCGATCGTGAAGAGCTGCAAGAGCTCGCGCGCGTAGTTCTCGTTGGGCTCGGTGCCCTTGGCGGGGTTGGCCTTCGCGTTGTCGACGAGGTCGAGGTAGTGCCCCATCTGCGGCGCCATCGTCACCCGCCACAGCAGCGTGCCGAAGCGGCCGAACGCCTCGTCGAACAGGATCTGGTGCCAGCGCGCCTGCACGTACGCGGTCTCCATGTCCGGGTCCTTCATGCCGGACACGACGAAGAACTGCGACAGCGCCCACGCGACGCGCTGGCGCAGCTGGTCGGGGCGGGTCAGCGCGTTGACGAAGAACTGGTTGCGCAGCTTGAACAGCGTCAGCTGGTCGCGCGCACAGGCGTAGGCGGCGCTGCTGCGGGCTGCGCTGAACGAGCAGGCCGCGGACTCGTCGAGCGACAGGTACGGGTACTCGGCGTCGGGGTAGCCGGACGGCGGATGCGCGAACTGCTCGTCCAGCCACGCGGCCGGGCCGAGGGCCTCCGCGCGCGCGAGCTCGGCCGGCGTGGGGCCGAACGTCGCCTGCTGCAGCAGCCGCCACGCGTCGCTCGCGCGCACGACCACCGGCGCGACGGTCGCGCGCGCGGCCGGGTACACGAAGAACGCGACGCCCTCGTAGACGAAGTGCGGGTAGGTCGCGACCACCTTGTCGCGCTCGGCCGCGGAGGCCGTGTAGAAGTGCGCGCCGGTGTTGCGGTTGAAGAAGCGGAACACGGCCGTGCGGCCGTCGCCGCCGTCGGCAACGAGCGCGTGATACGCGGGGCCTTCGTACGCGAACTGCGGGTAGTACGCGAGGATGCCGTCGCGCTCGCTGACCGAAGCCGTGTAGAAGTGCGTGCCGGTCTTGGCGTTGTAGAACCGGAACACCGGAACCGCGCCCACACCATCCGCGGGCGCCGCGGCGAACGCGGCACCTTCGTACGCGAACTGCGGGAAGCTCCTGACGACGGCGTCGCGCTCGGGGACCGACGTCGTGTAGAAGTGGGTGCCGGTCTCGTGGTTGTAGAACCGGTACACCGCCTCGACGCCCTGGGCGATGGCGGGCGCCGGCGGGGCGAGCGCCAGCACTGCCGTCAGCGCGGCGGCCGCACGCGCGCTGCGGCGCCTCCTGTGCGCAACTTCGGGGCCGACGGCATCGACGCGCAAGGCAGCCTCCCGTTCCCGGCGGCGCGCGGGAGCGCCGTCGGACCCGAGCATAGCACGCGACTATGCCATTGTCATAGCGTCTCGTGCCGGCCGTGGCCCCGGGCCAGCGCGGGCTGCAGGCCGCGCCCGCACGGGTGATTGTCCGAATGCGCCGGCGACGGTATCGTTGCAGCGCCGACGGCTGCACCCACGCGTGCGTGCAGCATGCCACCGGCGCCCCCGAGCCCATCGCATGAGCAGCCTCTCGTTCTTTCTTGCGTGGTTCGCCGCGCCGGCGCAGGTCGGCGCGGTGATGCCGTCGAGCGCCGCGCTGGCCGACGCCCTCACGGCGGAGATCTCGCCGGCCTCGGCGCCGGTCATCGAGCTCGGGCCGGGGACCGGTGCCGTGACGCAGGCGCTGCTGCGCCGCGGCGTGCCGGAAGACCGGCTGGCGCTCGTCGAGCTGACGGCGAAGTTCGCGCGCCGGCTGGAGGCGCGCTTCCCGGCGGCGCACGTGCTCAACATGGACGCCACGCGGCTGCGCGACGTCGAGCTGTTTGCCGGGCAGCCGGCGGGTGCCGTCGTGTCCGGGCTGCCGCTGGTGCTGATGCCGCTGTGGGACGTGATGGCCGTGCTGAAGAGCGCGTTCCACCACCTGGCACCCGACGGCGCCTTCTACCAGTTCACCTACCGGTTCGGTCCGCCGGTCCCGCGGTCGGTCCTCGCGCGGCTCGACCTTCGCGCCGAGCGCATCGGCGGCACGTTCGCCAACGTGCCGCCGGCGTCGGTATACCGGATCACGCGCCGGCGCTAGCCGCCGGGCGGCCCCGCTCCACGCAGCGCAGACACGCGCCATGAAGGTCCGTGCAGCGGTGGCGCATGCGGCGGGGATGCCGCTGTCGGTGGAGACGGTCGACCTGGACGGCCCCAGGGCGGGCGAGGTCCTGGTCGAGCTCAAGGCCACCGGCATCTGCCACACCGACGAGTTCACCCGCTCGGGCGCGGACCCGGAGGGCCTGTTCCCCGCGATCCTGGGTCACGAGGGCGCGGGCGTGGTCGTCGACGTCGGCGCGGGCGTGGCCAGCGTGCGCCCCGGCGACCACGTCATCCCGCTCTACACGCCCGAGTGCCGGCAGTGCAAGTCGTGCCTCTCGCGCAAGACCAACCTGTGCACGGCGATCCGCGCGACGCAGGGCAGGGGCGTGATGCCGGACGGCACCAGCCGCTTCTCGCTCGACGGCCGGCCGCTCCACCACTACATGGGCTGCTCGACGTTCGCGAATTTCACGGTGCTGCCGGAGATCGCGCTGGCGAAGATCCGCGAGGACGCACCGTTCGACAAGGTGTGCTACATCGGCTGCGGCGTGACGACCGGCATCGGCGCGGTGATCAACACCGCGAAGGTCGAGGCCGGCGCCAGCGTCGTCGTGTTCGGGCTGGGCGGCATCGGCCTCAACGTGGTCCAGGGCGCCCGCATGGTCGGCGCCAACATGATCGTCGGCGTCGACCTCAACCCCGCCCGCGAGGCGCTGGCGCGCAAGTTCGGCCTCACCCACTTCGTGAACCCGGCCGAGGTGGACGGCGACCTCGTCGCGCACCTCGTGCACCTCACGGGCGGCGGCGCCGACTACAGCTTCGAGTGCGTCGGCAACGTGGAGCTCATGCGGCAGGCGCTCGAGTGCTGCCACCGCGGCTGGGGCGTGTCGGTGATCATCGGCGTGGCCGGCGCGGGGCAGGAGATCCGCACGCGGCCGTTCCAGCTCGTCACCGGGCGCGTGTGGAAGGGCACGGCGTTCGGCGGCGCGCGCGGGCGCACCGACGTGCCGAGGATCGTCGACTGGTACATGGACGGCCGGATCAACATCGACGACCTCATTACGCACGTGCTGCCGCTCGAGCGGATCAACGAGGGCTTCGAGCTGATGCACGCGGGACGCTCGATCCGCACGGTCGTCACCTACTGACCGGCGCGGGCGAACCACGGCGCCGCCCGCGCGTCGAAAGAGCGTACCGCCCCGCCCGCTGCCATGCACCGCCGCCCCGCGTACCGCCGCGAGATCGAGGTCAAGCCGAGCTTGCGCAGCCAGGCGCTCAACGCGCTCTTGCGCCTGACGCTCGGCCGGCCGCTGTCCGACGACGACGACGTCCTCGCGCTGCGCCGGCGCTACGAGAAGCTCGACGCGCGCCAGTTCCGGCTCCAGCCGCCCGCGGAGCGCACGCCGACGCTGACCGGCGGCGTGCCGGGCGAGTGGGTCGCGGCGCCCGATGCGCGGCTCGACCGCGTCGTGCTCTACCTGCACGGCGGCTCGTTCGCATTCCGCTTTCCCAACGCCCACGCGGCGCTGGCGGCGCGCATCGGCGGCCCGCTGCGCGCGCGGACGCTGCTCCCCGACTACCGCCTGTCGCCGGAGCACCCGTTCCCGGCGGCGGTGGAGGATTGCCACGCGGCGTACCGCGGCCTGCTGGCGCAGGGCATCGATCCGCGCAACATCGTGCTTGCCGGCGACTCGGCGGGCGGCAACCTCGCGCTGGTGACGCTCACGCGCCTGCGCGCCGCCGGCGAGCCGTTGCCGGCGTGCGCGGTCCTGCTGTCGCCGGCGCTCGACTGCACGTTGGGCAGCCCGAGCATGGCGATGTTCGACGGCCGCGACCCGATGATCCGGCTCGCCAGCCTGCTCGTGCTCCGGCGGCTGTACGTGCCCACGCCGCACCAGTACACGGAGCCGGAGGTCTCGCCGCTGTTCGCCGACTTCCGCGGCCTGCCGCCGCTCCTGTTCCAGGCGGGCACGACCGAGCTACTGCGCGACGAGGCCACGCGCGCGGCGGACAAGGCGTTCGCCGCCGGCGTGGACGTCGAGCTCGAGCTGTGGCCTGGTGTCGCGCACGTGTTCCAGCTCGCGGGCTTCCTGCCGGAGGCCCGCCGCGCGATCGACCACATCGTGCGGTTCGTGCGGATGCGTACCGGCTGGGACGATGCGGGCACGCGGCTCGCCGCCGGGGATTGATCCGCTGGGGCCGCGCGGCGCTCGCGCAGACGATCCGCGGGTCCCTTGGGGTGGCGACGATGCACGTGTCCATCGACAGCGCGAGCACGTATGCGTTCGGGCGGCGATGCCTCCAGGTCGCGCCGGGGGAGGCGATCTTCGTCGCGCCGGGATGGGAGTTCATGCGCCACGGGGGGCCGGGGGCAGTCGTCGCGATCGGCGTCGACCACGTCGCGCTCGGGGCGGAGATCGACGGGCGGGCCCCGCGCGCCGGTGGTGCGCGAACGCCGCACTCGCACGCGGTCGCGCTGCGGGGCAATGCCCTGGCGCGGGTCGAGGCGGCCCCGCGCGGCGTGGTCGCCACGAGCGCGCGCGAATCGCCGCCGCGCCAGCGCGACCTAGGGGAGGCGGACGCGGTGTCGGCGCTCGGCGACCTGCTGCAGGGACCGGGCGAGCACGCGGCCACGCACGTCGCCGCGGCACGTCTTGCCGCGGTCAAGGCTTGGATCGACGCGCAACTGCACGAGCCGATCACGA
>JBGAMF010000164.1:0-5849 GCA_044223185.1 Casimicrobiaceae bacterium
AATCAAACTGTCGGGTCTTCTCACTAAGCTCGTTCTGAATTCGTTCCTGCTCACGTCGCATGTCAATGCGGGACTTGACGACACTAATATCCCGATCAGTCTCAGCGATCTTCTGCCGCAAGTTGACCGGACGGCAGCGCGCGTCCGACGGAGCCCGACCACAGCGCGCGCAGCGCGCGGTCGAGCTCGGCCGGATAGGCGAAGGCGAAGACCGCGGACTCGCCGCCGGAAACCGCGGCGGGACAGCCGGCGCCGGCCGACTGCGCCGACATCTGCCAGAGGCCGATGATCAGCGCGTAGCTGCGGCGGAGCAGCGCGACGCCGTCGCCGGCCGCGAGCTCGGGGAAGTGCCGCTCGAGACCGGCCCCGGCTTTCGACAGGCGCTCGGCCATCCGCTGCTTGAACGCGAGCCCGGCCTCCGGCGGCACGTTCTGCCCCATCGTGCCGAAGCAGCGCGCCGCGAGCGGCAGGAACAGCGGCCGGTCGACCATGTGCGCGTGCGTGAGCGCGAGCACGTCCTCGACGCGCGCCGGCAGGTCGTCCGCGAGCCGGTCGATCAGGGCGCGGAAGAAGCGGTCGACGTTGCGCTCGTGCACGGCGAGCAGCAGTTCCTCCTTGCCCGGGAAGTACAGGTAGACGGTGCCCTTGGCGAGGCCGGCCTCGTCGGCGACCTCCGCCACGCTGGCGATGCGCTCCGGCGAGCGGCCGAGCAGGCGCTCGGCCGCGTCGAGGATCGCGTGGTGCCGCTCGTGCTTGTCCTCGGCCTGGATGGCGCGCTGGCGGATGGCCATGTCTCGGATCGCTAGGGGTCAGACCCCTGGGCGCCACGCATCGACGCGATGCGGGCCTGACCCCGGGTCAAGGCGCAGACGCGCCGCAGGGCCCCGCAGCCTCCAACTGACTCCGGGTCACTGTCTGGGCAGCGTAAATGACCGTCGGTCAGTTGTCAACACCACCACATCCGGGCCGCCGGGTCAGAAGAGCCCGAGCGTCTCCCGCGTCAGCGCGCTGTCCGGGTCGGCGTACCCGGCGACGACGCTGAAGTGGTCGGTGCCGGGGACGAACAGCGGCCCGGCCTCCGGGCGCCGGACCGCGGGCCACGCGTCCCACAGGAGTTGCGACTGGCGCAGGAACTCGGACGTCTCGTCGGCGCCGCAGGCGATCAGCAGCGGAACCGCCGCGCGCACCGGGTGGCGCGCCGGCGACAGGCGCGCGGCTTCGGCGTCGTCCAGCTTGAAGTCGGCGTTGAACGAGAAGTGCACGAGCGGCGCCAGGTCGTGCACGCCGGACAGCGTGACCGCCGCGCGCAGCGGCGCGCGCCCGAACCCGTGCGCGGCCCAGTCGGTGGCGAGCATCATCGCGGCCAGGTGGCCGCCGGCGGAGTGCCCGGCGACGACGACGTCGCCCGGCGCCGCGCCGTGCGCCGCGCCGTCGCGCGCGACCCACGCCACCGCGCGCCGGCACTCGTCGACGATGGCGGCGATCGACACCTGCGGGCACAGGTCGTAGTTGACGTTGGCGACGGCGATCCCGGCCGCGACGAACGGGGAGGCGACGAAAGCGAAGTCGTCCTTGTCGAGCGCGCGCCAGTAGCCGCCGTGCAGGAACACGAGCGTCCCGCGCGGCTTGCCCGCCGGCGCGAAGACGTCGAGCACCTCCTTCGGCCCCGGCCCGTAGCGCACGTTGCGGGCGGGCCGGTGGCGGTCGAACGCCGCCGCGGACCACTGCGCGTACTGCGCGAACCACCGCGGGTGGTCCGGCACCGCCGCGCGGTTGTTGTAGCCGCGCTCGACGAACTCCGGCGTGTACACGGGCGCGGCGGGCATCGGCGTCACTCCGCGTCCGGCTGCCGCGCCGGCGCGGCGGCGGCGAACGCCGGCAGCGCGAGGCAGGCGGCCTCGATGCGCGTCAGCGTCGGGTACGGCGCCAGGTCCATGTCGACGCGGCGCGCGTTGGCGAGCTGCGGCACGAGGCAGACGTCGGCCAGCGTCGGCGTGTCGCCGTGGCAGAAGCGGCCGGTCGCGGCGTCGCGAGCGAGCTGCCGCTCCAGCGCCTCCAGCCCGACGTCGACCCAGTACTTGTACCAGGCGTCCTTCTGCGCCTCGGTCGCGCCCATCGTCTGCACGAGGTAGCGCAGCACGCGCAGGTTGTCGAGCGGATGGATGTCGCAGGCGACCGCGAGCGCCAGCGCGCGCACGCGCGCACGCGCCGAGGCGCCGGCGGGCAGGAGCGGCGGCGCCGGGTGCGTCTCCTCGAGGTACTCGACGATCGCGAGCGACTGCGTCAGCACCGCCCCGTCGTCGGTGACGAGCGCAGGCACGAGCCCCTGCGGGTTGAGCGCGAGGTAGCCGTCCTCGCGCTGCGCGTTGCGGCGCAGGTGCACGAACGCCCGCTCGGGCGTCAGGCCCTTCAGCTCGAGCGCGATGCGGACGCGGTAGGCGGCGGACGAGCGGAAGTAGTCGTAGAGCTTCATCGCAGGGGTCGCCAAGGGTCAGATTCGAATTTCGAACGCTGTCATCCCGAACCTTATCACCGCTGCCCGAAATTCGAGTCTGACCCCGGAGTCATGCCCGAACCAGGGTCGGACTCGAATTTCGCGGCAGCGTCGCCGCGCCCCCCGGATTCGGCGTGGCGAAGTTCGCGAAAACCGAGCCCGCGAAAACCGAGCCAGGCTCGATCTGGCGGGCAGGCGGCGAAAACCGAGCCAGGCTCGATTTGGCGGGCAGGCGGAACTCAGAATGCGGAGATGCCGGTCTGCGCCCGCCCGAGGATCAGCGCGTGGATGTCGTGCGTGCCCTCGTAGGTGTTGACGGTCTCGAGGTTCAGCACGTGGCGGATCACGTGGAACTCGTCGACGATGCCGTTGCCGCCGTGCATGTCGCGCGCGGCGCGGGCGATGTCGAGCGCCTTGCCGCAGGAGTTGCGCTTGACGATCGACGTGATCTCCGGCGCCGCGACGCCCTCGTCCCTCATCCGGCCGAGGCGCAGGCAGCCCTGCAGCCCGAGCGCGATCTCCGTCATCATGTCGGCGAGCTTCTTCTGGATCAGCTGGTTCGACGCGAGCGGCCGGCCGAACTGCTGGCGGTCGAGCGTGTACTGCCGCGCCGCGTGCCAGCAGAACTCGGCGGCGCCGAGCGCGCCCCACGCGATGCCGTAGCGCGCGCTGTTGAGGCACCCGAACGGGCCTTTCAGGCCCTGCACGTTCGGCAGCAGGTTCTCTTCCGGCACGAACACCTCGTCCATGACGATCTCGCCGGTGACCGACGCGCGCAGCGAGAACTTGCCCTCGATCTTCGGCGCGGACAGGCCGGCCATGCCCTTCTCGAGGATGAACCCGCGGATGATCCCCGAGTCGTCCTTCGCCCACACGACGAACACGTCGGCGATCGGCGAATTGGAGATCCACATCTTCGACCCGGACAGGCTGTACCCGCCCGCGACGCTGCGCGCGCGCGTGACCATCGACCCCGGATCCGAGCCGTGGTTGGGCTCGGTCAGCCCGAAGCAGCCGATCCACTCGCCGGTGGCGAGCCTGGGGAGGTACTTCTTCCGCTGCGCCTCGCTGCCGTACGTGTAGATCGGGTAGATCACGAGCGAGCTCTGCACGCTCATCATCGACCGGTAACCCGAGTCGACGCGCTCGACCTCGCGCGCGATCAGGCCGTAGCAGACGTAGTTCAGGCCCGAGCCGCCGTACTCGGCCGGGAGCGTCGCGCCCAGCAGGCCGAGCGCCCCCATCTCCGGGAAGATCGACGGGTCGGTCCGCTCGTGCCGGAACGCCTCGCGGATGCGCGGCAGGAGCTTCTCCTGCGCGTATGCGTGCGCCGTGTCCCGGACCATGCGCTCCTCCTCGGAGAGCTGCGCGTCGAGCAGGAACGGGTCGTCCCAGCGGAACACCGGCTTGGTCGACGGGTGGATGCGTTCGGGGGCGTTCATGCGCGGGCTCCGGGAGGTGGCGGCGGCGAAGCGGCGATTATGCGCCGGCGCCGCGGACGATCCTTGATCTGCGTCGGGGTGGCGGGGCGCGGCGTCCCCTCACCCCGACCCTCTCCCCGTTCCGGGGAGAGGGAGGCGAGTTGTCGGCACCGCCGTCGCCCTCTCCCCGCACGCGGGGAGAGGGAGGCGAGTTGTCGGCACCGCCGTCGCCGTACCGGGCTCCCTCGCCCCGCGCAGCGGGGAGAGGGTTGGGGTGAGGGGCCGCCGCGCTCAATCGGGCAATACCGCCGTCACCTCGATCTCGACCCTCGCCCGCTCCTCCATCAGCGCGCTGACGGTGACCGCCGTCATCGCCGGATAGTGGCGGCCCATCACCTCCCGGTACGCCGCGCCGAGGGCCTTCGCACTCGCGACGTACTCGGCGCGGTCGACGACGTACCACGTCATCCGCGTCACGTGCTCCGGCCCCGCCCCCGCTTCGCGCAGCACCGCGACGACGTTGGCGAGCGCCTGCCGCGACTGTTCGACGAAGCCGTCGCTCTCGAACTCCTGCCGCGCGTTCCAGCCGATCTGGCCGCCGACGAAGATCGTCGTGCCGCGCGCGGCCACGCCGTTCGCGTACCCCTTCGGCGGCGCCCAGCCCGCCGGCTGCAGCACGCGCAGCGCGGCCGTCACGTGGCGCCCCGCGCCATCTGCCGCAGCCGGAAGCGCTGCAGCTTGCCGGTCTCGGTGCGCGGCAGCGCGTCGACGAACTCGATCGACCGTGGGTACTTGTAGGGCGCGATCGCCTGCTTGACGTACGCCTGCAGCGCCTCGACCGCCGCGGCGTCCCGCGCGTGGCCGGGCTTCAGCACGACGTACGCCCTGACGATCTCGCCGCGCTCGTCGTCGGGCGCGCCGACGACGCCGCACTCGGCGACCGCCGGGTGCATGAGCAGCGCACCCTCGACCTCGGGCCCGGCGATGTTGTAGCCGGCGCTGACGATCATGTCGTCGGTGCGCGCCTGGTAGACGAAGTAGCCGTCCTCGTCCACGAGGTACGCGTCGCCCGTGTAGTTCCAGCCGTCCTTCACGTACTGCCGCTGGCGGTCGTCCGCGAGATAGCGGCAGCCGGTCGGACCCTTCACCGCCAGCTTGCCGACCTTGCCCGGCGGCAGCGGCCGGCCGTCGTCGTCCAGCACGCACGCGACGTAGCCGGGCACCGGCGTGCCGGTGGCGCCGGGCCGCGCGTGCGCCTCGTCGTGCGAGATGAAGATGTGCAGCATCTCGGTGGCGCCGATGCCGTCGATCAGCTCGATGCCGGTGGCCTGCTTGAACAGTTGCCGCGTCGCGTCGGGCAGTGCCTCGCCCGCGGACACGCAGCGCGTCAGGCTCGAAATGTCGTGGTCCTTCGCGATGCCGGCGAGCGCGCGAAACATCGTCGGCGCGGTAAAGAGCACGGTGGCGCGGAACTTTCGCACCGTCTCCCAGATGCCCTCGGGCGTGAAGCGCTCGACCAGCGCGGTGGACGCGCCGAAGCGCAGCGGGAACGCGAGCAGGCCGCCGAGCCCGAAGGTGAAGGCGAGCGGCGGCGTGCCGGTGAAGACGTCGTCCGGCGTCACCATGAGGCACGAGCGCGGGAAGCAATCGCACATCGCGAGGATGTCGCGATGGAAGTGCACCGTGCCCTTGGGCTTGCCGGTGGTGCCGGAAGTGAAGGCGATCAGCGCCGGGTCCTCGGCCGCGGTGTCGAGCGTGTCGAAGGTCTCGGGCAGCGCGCGGCAGCGCGCGTCCACCGAGTCGGGCGCGTCGTCGTACCAGTAGCGGATCTCGCGCAGCGTCGGGCACGCGGGCAGCGCGGTGACGAGGTCGTCCTTCAGGCGCCGGTCGCAGAGCGCGTGCGTGACCTCGGCCTTCTGCACGATGTCGGTGAG
>JBGAMF010000028.1:0-41035 GCA_044223185.1 Casimicrobiaceae bacterium
CCCACCCGCTCGCGGGAGAGGGCCGGGGTGAGGGTGCAGTCAGCGGCCGAGGAGCTTCCCCACCGCGCGGCCGACGTCGTCGATCAGCGGCTTCACGGGATCGGTTGCGCCGGAGGGCGTCGTCGACGCGGCCGCCGGCGCGGTTGCACCGAGCGCGATCTGGCACGGGCCGGGACCCTTGCCGTCGGCCCAGCTGAACAGGGACTGCGCGACCATCGAGAGCCCGCCGGTGCCGACGGCAGCACCGATGCTCGCGATCGCCTTCGCCGAGCCCACGGGGTCCACGCTGACCGCCGGATGCGCGAACGGGCCGCTCACCCGCACCAGGTCCGCGACGCTCGTGATGTCGATCGCGATGCCCTTGCGGACTTTCGGCTGGAACGTGAAGTCGAGCGTCTCGTGGCCGAAGTCCGCGGTGCCGCTGGCCGAGATGCCGAGCTTCGGCGTCTCCATGGCGATCGAGCGGTCGACGCGGGCGACGCCGTTCGCGAGCGGCAGCCGCACGACCGCGCACACGAGCTCCGTGGACGGGTCGCTCGTCCGGAACGGATTGGCCGCCTGCGCAAGCCGGTCGAGCGCGGAGTCGAGGTCGAGCTTCGTGTTGACGAGCGTGGCGGGCCCCACGACGGCGCGGACGCTGCCCGTCGCCGAGGCCGCCCACGCGTGCGGCGACGCACCTTTCGCCTTGAGGCTGACGTCGACGTCGGTCCGCCCGCCGCGCACGTCGCGCCGCTGTCCGGCCGCGGCGAGGATCTCGCCCAGGGCCAGGCCCCGGCCGGTCAGCTCGACGGCAAGTCCCGGCGTGCCGGGCTTCACCGCGTCGACGGTGACGTGCCCCGCGACCGTGCCGCCCAATGCCGCGACGGTGAAGTCCGTCACCGCGAGCCGGCCGCCGTCGAGCGCGATCTGCGCGCGCAGGTGGTCGAACGTGCGTCCGTCGGGCAGCGTCAGCCGGTCGAGCCGCAGCGCGCCGCGCGCGTCGACGGCGTGCAGCGGCGCGAAGTCGACCGGCGCGTCCGGAAACACGCGCGAGACGCTTCCCGCGGCGGGCGGCGCGGCCGCAGGCTTCGCCGCGGTCGGCGGGGCGGCCGCGGACCTCGCCGCGGCGAGGGGCACCGGCAGCGCGTTCAGCGCGATCGCGGGACCCGCGAGATCGAACGTGAGCCGCGGGCGCGCGCCGCCCGTTTCCACGGCGAACGACCCGGTGACGGCACTCCCGCCGATCGACAGCGCGAGGTCGTCGAGCGCGTAGCGCGCGCCGGAAGCGTTGATCCTGGTCGCGAGCGCCGTCTTCTGGCCGGCGACCTCGCCCTTCACGTCGACCGGGTACGGCCAGCGCCGCTGCAGCAGAGCGTCCGCGGGACCGAGCGTCCCGGCCACCGCGACCGCAACGCCGTCGACCGTGCCCCGCAGCTCGACGGCGATCGGCGACGATGCGTCGCGCGCGCGCACGGCCAGCCGCTCGAGCGCGACTTCCGTCACGCCGCCGCTCGCGTCGTCGCGATAGGTCAGCCGGCCGTTCGTGACCGCGACGTTGCCGACGAGGAAGGTCGTCGCCGTCCCGGCACCGGCGGCGGGCGTGCCGTCGGCCGCCGCCGGCGCCTGTCCGAAGTCCCAGTTGCGGCGCCCCTTGCCGTCGGTTTCCAGCGCGAGCACGGGCCCGACCAGCCGCAGCTCCTTGAGCTCGACGCGCCCCGACAGGAGCGGCAGCAGCGCGACCTGGAGCTCCAGCCGCTGCGCCGACAGCATCTCCTTCGCCGCGCCCCACGGGGCGTTGGCGAGCGCGACGTCGGCGAGCACGACCCGCGGCTCGAGCGACCACGCGACGCGCACGCCGCCACGGACCGCGAGCTCGCGCCCCGTCCCTGCCTTCACCCGCGCCTGCAGCGGCCCCAGCAGCGCGTTCGCGTCGAACGTCGCGACGACGACGGCGATCCCGGCCGCCGCCAGCGCGGCGAGTCCCGCGACGACCTTCCAGGCGGTGCGCATGCGCCGATTCTACGCGGCGGCACGCAGCTGCACGCGGCCGGGCCGTCCCTACGAGTCCTTGCGGCGCAGGCTCCGGACGATGTCGTTGAACGGCTTGCCGAAGAACGCGGTGAGCTCGGGCGTCGCCTCGGCCGGCGCCGTGAGCGTCATGCCGACGACCAGGTTTCCGAAGCCGATCTGCCAGTGCACGGTGCGAAAGACGGTGTCGCCGACCCGGGTGTCGGGGGCGGGATCCATGTAGACCAGCTTGTCCTGGTCCTGGAACACGCGCAGGCCCTTCCGCGCGGCGACGTTGCGCACGAAGTTCTCCCCGGCCCGGGTCTCGCCCGGTCCGCCATTGACCTCCGTCACCCGCAAGCCCAACCGATGGTCGGCACGGCGGCCGAAGCTCGCGACCAGCGTCCCGTCGGGGTTGACCGCTACGGTGAAATTCGCGGGCAGCGTGACCACCACGGTGCCGTTGCCGAAGGTCACGGTCTGCTGGCCGTGCGCGATCCCCGCCGCGGCGAGCGCGAGCACGAACGCCGCCGCGAGGCGGGCAAGCGCCCGCAGCCAGCCGGCAGTCCGCGCGCGCCACTCGGCGACGGGCAAGGATTTCGCTGTCATCGCATCGGTCCGCAAAGGTGCAGGTGGTTCACCCGCGACAGCATAGCCGCAACGGCGGACGGATGCCGCAACGACGTCGCGTGCGGATGCGCCGCCGCCGCCCTCAGGGTCGCAGCACGACCTTGGCGGCGGCGGTGCGGCCGGCGTCGAGGTCGGCGAACGCCCGCGCGCCGTCGGCGAGCGGGCGCTCCTCGACCCAGGCCAGGTCGCCGAACACGCCGGCCGAAAGCGCCCGCACCGTCGCGCGCAGATCCGCGGTCGTGTACGTATAGGTGCCGATCAGCGTGATCTCGGCGAGCGTCAGCTTGCGCATGTCGATCTCGCTCGCCCAGTCCATGAGCCCGATGTGCATGACCACGCCGCCGGGCTTCACCGCCGCCAGCGCGGCCTGCCGCGTCGTCCGCGCGCCGACGGCGTCGATCACGTAGTCGACGCTGCTCTCGCGCGGCGGCACGCCGTCGCGGGGATCGAAGGTCCGGCAGCCGACCGCGCGCTCGAGCGACGCGCGGCGCAGCGCGTTGGTCTCGGCGACGACGAGGTCGCGGCAGCCGTAGTGGCGCGCGAGCAGCGCGGCCAGCATGCCGATCGCGCCGCCGCCCAGGATCAGCGTCGAGCACTCGGGCAGCGGGCGCGCGAGCGCGCGCATCGACAGGTTGAGCGCGTGCAGCGCGGTCGCGGCCGGCTCGGTCAGCGCCGCGCGCGCCGCCGGCAGGTCGTCCGGCAGCTCGACCAGGCAGCCGGCGGGGATCGCCATCCGCTCGGCGAAGGCCCCCGGCCGCGACATGCCGATCATCGTGCGGTTCGCGCAGAGGTTGTTGCGCCCCTGCACGCAATACTCGCAGCTGCCGCAGGTGACGAGCGGGTTGCCGGTGACGCGGCGGCCCGTCCCCTCGCCGGCGACGACGGTCGCCGCGAACTCGTGGCCGAGGATCATCGGCGGCACGCGGCGCGGATCGTGGCCGTGCCAGGCGTGCAGGTCGGAGCCGCAGATGCCGACCGCGTCGATGCGCAGCAGCACGTCGCCGGCCGCGGGCACGGGTTCGGGCACGTCGCGCATCTCCATCGCCTGCGTGCCGGTGTACATCAGCGCTCTCATCGTGTGTGCTCCGCAGGTGCGCGGCTTCAGCGCGCGGTAAAGCCGCCGTCGACCATCAGCGTCTGGCCGGTGACGTAGGCCGACGCGTCGCTGGCAAGGAAGACCGTCGCGCCGTACAGGTCGTCGAGGCGGCCGTTGCGGCCGATCGCCGTCTGCGCGGCGTTGGCCGCCGCGCGCGCCGGGTCGGCGAACACCGGCGCCGTCAGCGGCGTCGGGAAGAAGCCGGGGCCGATCGCGTTGCAGGTAATGCCGTGCGGCGACCACGCCTGCGCGATCGCGCGCGTCAGCTGCACGACGCCGCCCTTGGCGGCGCCGTAGGGCGCGCCGTCGGGAAACGCGCGCGTCGACTGCAGCGACGCGACGTTGACGATGCGGCCCCAGCCGCGGTCGCGCATCGCCGGCGCCAGCCGCTGCGTCAGCAGGAACGGCGCGCGCAGGTGGATCGCGACGTGCAGGTCGAACGCCGCGGCGCTCACCTCGGAGAAGGGCTGGCGCAGGTTGACCCCGGCGGCGTTGACCAGGATGTCGACCGGGCCAGCGTCGGCGCACAGCGGCGCGATGGCGCCGGCGTCGGCCAGGTCGCCGGCGACGAAGCGCGCGTCGATTCCCTGCGCGCGCAGGCGCGCCGCGGCGGCGGCGAGCTCGGCTTCGCGTCGCGCGGCCAGCACGACGCGGGCGCCGGCGAGGCCGAGCGCCGTCGCCATCGCCTCGCCGATGCCGGAGTTGCCGCCGGTGACGAGCGCCGTGCGGCCGGCGAGGTCGAACAGTGCAGCGAGGGACGGCTGCATCAGCTGGTCACCGCCGCCCCGCGGTCGAACGCGTTGCCGGGGAAGTATTTGGCGAGCCGGTCGTCGGCGGTGCGCGCGTGCGCCTCCATGCCTTCGAGCCGCGAGATGCGTGCGGTCACCTGGCCGATCTCGCGCGCGGCGTCGCGCGTCATCCGCTGCCACGTCAGCGTCTTCAGGAACTTGTGCACCGACAGCCCGCCCGAGTAGCGCGACGCGCCCTTGGTCGGCAGGATGTGGTTGGGGCCCGACGCCTTGTCGCCGAACGCCACCGTCGTTTCCTCGCCGAGGAAGAGCGACCCGTAGCAGGTCAGGTTGGCGAGCCACCAGTCGAGGTCGCGCGCGTGCACCTCGAGGTGCTCGCTCGCGTAGCGGTCGGACACGGCCGCGGCCTCCTCGCGCGTGGCGCAGACGATCACCTCGCCGTAGTCGCGCCACGCGGCGCCGGCCGCGTCGCGCGCCGTCGGCGGGAGTTCGGCGACGAGCTTCGGCACGAGGCGCTGCACCTCGTCGGCAAGCACCTGCGACGTCGTGATGAGCCACGCCGGCGACTCGTGGCCGTGCTCCGCCTGGCCGACCAGGTCGGAGGCGACGAGCAGCGGGTCGGCCGAGTCGTCGGCGATCACCGCGACCTCCGACGGGCCGGCGAACACGTCGATGCCGACCTGCCCGTACAGCATCCGCTTGGCCTCGGCGACGAACTTGTTGCCGGGCCCGACGATGATGTCGGCCGCCTTGCCGGTGAAGAGGCCGAAGGCCATCGCGGCGATCGCCTGCACGCCGCCCAGCGTCAGCACGACGTCGGCGCCGGCCACCTGCATCGCGTAGAGCACGTACGGGTGGATGCCCTCGCCGCGGTACGGCGTCGAGCACGCGACGACCGTGGGCACGCCGGCCGCCTTGGCGGTCGCCACGCTCATGTAGGCCGACGCGATGTGCGCGTAGCGGCCGGTCGGCACGTAGCAGCCGGCGACGTTGACCGGCAGCAGCCGCTGCCCGGCGGTCACGCCCGGGTGCAACTCGACGGCGAACTCCTGCAGCGACGCGCGCTGCGCCAGCGCGAACGCGCGGACCTGCGCGGTCGCGAAGTCGATGTCGCGCTTGACCGCGTCCGGCACCTGCCGGACCCGCCGCGCGATCTCGTCCGGCGGCACGACGATGTCGCCCGTCCACCGGTCGAGCCGCTCCGCGTGGCGGCGCACGGCGGCCTCGCCGTGCGCGCGGATGTCCGCCAGCATCTCGGCGACGACCGCCTGCGCGGTCGCCGTCTCGGTCTCCGGCGTCTTCGCCGCCTTCTTGACGTAGGTCGTGGTCACGCTGCGCGCTCCGGGGTCACTTGTCGCGGTTGGCGAACTCGGCGAGCTTCGGGTCGGCCGCCACCATCTTCATGTAGTCGTCGACGATGTAGCTCTTCGCCGCCGGCGCGTCCTGGATCGAGCCGGCGCCCTTCATGAAGTCGGCGATCCTGGTGAACCAGCCGTCCATCTCGGAGCTGCCGCCGCCGCGGTTCATCGCCTTCAGCTGCCCGGCGAGGTCGAAGGTCGGCCGCGTGTCGAACTCGCGCGCGAGCGCCGCGTCGCTGATCTGGACGCCGCCCTGCTCGTAGAACTTCTTCATCATGCCGATCGCCTCCTTGCGGTTGGCGTTCGCCCACTTCCAGCCACGCAGGTAGACGGCGAGGAACTTCGCGACGTTCTGCGGGTTCTCCTTCGCGTAGTCGGCGCGGACGATCAGCGCGCCGGGCACCATCACGCCGCCGTCCTTGCCGCTGCACAGCAGCTTGGCGCCCGCCTTCTCCTCCAGCGTGTAGATGTTGGGCGCCCAGACGCCGACCAGCTCCGCCGCGTTCGACGACAGCGCCGAGATGATCTCCGCCTGTCCCATGTTCTTCAGCGTGACGTCGCCTTTCTTCAGTCCCCACCTGGCGAGGCACGCCTGCACCGCGTAGTCGCCGGTCGAGTTGGCGGTGAGCAGGATGGTCTGGCCCTTCATCGACGCCGGGTTCTGCTGGAAGCCCGCCGCCTTGTCGCCGCGCGCGAGCAGCGCGTTGCCCTGCGACTCGTCGTTGGTGAGCCCGATCGTCTGCAGGTTGAAGCGGACCGCGCCCAGCACGGCCGGGATGGAGCCGGTGCCGCCCACGTCCCACGACTTCGACGCCGACGCCGCGATCTGCGGCACGCCGGCCGGGAACGTGCTGAACTCGGGCTTCAGGCCCAGCTCGGCCCACCATCCCTTCTCGGTGGCGATGTGGAACGGCAGCGCCCAGTACAGCGCCGGCTGGTAGCTGACCTTGATCGTCTGCGGCGCCTGCGCGGCCGCGCCGAGCGGCAGGGCGAGGGCGACGGCGGCGAGCGCGGTGCGAAGCGTCTTGTGCATGGAATCCTCCTCGGTCGGCGGGTTCGTGGCGGTGCGCGCCGGGCCGGCGCCGCCGCGCCCGCCCGACGTCGTCGGTGTCAGTGGTCGTTGCGCGCCTGCTGCTCGCGCAGCAGCCGCCAGATGTGCGTGCGCAGGTGGACGAAGGACTCCTGGTCCATCACCTCCTCGATGTGCTCCAGCCGGTCCCAGCCCTCCGCGCGGCGCACGCTCGCGACGTCGACGATCTCGCGGATGGCGCCGGGGCGCCGCGTCATCACGACCACGCGGTCGGCGAGGTAGACCGCCTCGTCGACCGCGTGCGTGATGAACAGCACCGTGCGCGGGTTGCGGCGCGCGAGCCGCACCAGCTCCTCCTGCATGACGGTGCGCGTCTGCGCGTCGAGCGCGCCGAACGGCTCGTCCATCAGCAGCACGTCCGGATCGAGCACGTAGGCGCGCGCGATCGCGACGCGCTGCTGCATCCCGCCGGACAGCTGGTGCGGGAACGCGCTCTCGTACCCCTGCAGCCCCATCACGCCGATGATCCGCTCGATGTGCTCGCGGCGCTCGGCCTCGGCCATCCCCTTGCACTTCAGGCCGAAGTCGATGTTCTGCGCGACGCTCTTCCACGGGAACAGCGCGAACTGCTGGAACACGACCGCGCGCTCCGGGCCGGGCGCCTGCACCGAGTAGCCGCCCACCGCGACCGTGCCCTCGGTCGGGAACTCGAGCCCGGCCGCCATCCGCAGGCAGGTCGTCTTGCCGCAGCCGGACGGACCGACGATCGCGACGAACTCGCGGTCGGCGACCGCGAGGTCGATGCCGGCGAGCGTCGGGAACTCGCGCCCGTCGCGCTGGAACACGCGGGTCACGCCGGTGAACCGGATGTCGCTCATTGCGGACCTCTCCCCCTGCTCGCGTGAATGCGCGCCTCGACGCGCCGCAGCGCGACGTCGATCAGGTAGCCGACGATGCCGATGGCGACCATGCCCGACATCACGGTCGGCGTGCTGATGTTGCTCTGCCCCTTCACCATCAGGTAGCCGATCCCGCTCGAGGCGACGATCAGCTCGGCGCCGACCAGCGACTGCCACCCCAGCCCGGCCGAGATGCGCAGCCCGGCGACGATCGACGGCACCGACGCCGGCAGCAGCACCTGCGCGATCATCCGCGCGCTGGACGCGCCGAGCATGCGACCGGCCTCGACCAGCCGCGGCTCGACGAACCGCGCCCCGCGGTAGGCGTTGATCAGCGCCGGCGGGAACGCGCCCATGAAGATGATCAGCACCGGGCCGCCGATGCCGGTGCCGAACCACAGCGCGGCGAACGGCACCCACGCGATCGGCGCGATGAAGCGGATGCCCTCGAACAGCGGTGTCACGACGTCGTCGAGCATGCGGTACCAGCCCATCATCAGCCCGAGCGGCACGCCGACGAGCGCGGCGAGCCCGAAGCCCAGCGCGTAGCGCCCGAGCGACGAGGCGAGGTGCTGCTGGATCGTGTAGCCGACGAACGGCGCGTTGGTGAGCTCCCAGAAGCGCGCGACCACCGCCCACGGCGACGGCAGGAACTGCGGCGGCACCAGGCCCGACCACGCGATCGCCGCCCACAGCCCGAAGAAGCCGGCGAAGCCGGCCGCCGACAGCCACAGGAGCTCGCGGCGCGGCAGCGCGGTGCGGAAGTCGCGCGCCATCACCCGTGCCGCCAGGGCAGGCAGCGCCGCTCGACCCACGCGAGCGCCGCCGTCATCAGCCCGCCGCAGAGGCCGACGAACACCATGCCGACCAGGATCATGCCCGGGTAGATGTCCTGCGCGGCGTTGTTCAGCACCTGCCCGAGCCCGTACAGCGCGCCGACCAGCTCGGCGGCGACCAGCGTCGTCCACGACGCCTGCAGCGACAGGCGCAGCCCGGTGAAGATGTGCGGCGAGGCCGCCGGCACCAGGACTTCGCGCACGAAGCGCGGGCCGCGCGCGCCCAGCATGCTCGCCGCCTCGACGATCTGCGGCTCCATCGCGCGCACGCCGGTGAACGTGTTGATGACCGCGGGCACGAACGCCGCCATGAAGATCACCAGCACCTTGGCGCCGTTGCCGAGGCCGAGCCACACGATGGCGAGCGGGATCCACGCCAGCGGCGGGATCGGCCGCAGCAGCAGGAACACCGGGTTGAGCAACGCTTCGGCGCGCCGGCTCCAGCCCATGACGAGGCCTAACGCCACGCCGATCGAGCACGCGGTGAGAAAGCCCATCAGCACCAGCAGGGAGCTCTGCAGGACGTGCCGCCACAGCTTCGCGTCGGCATAGCCCTGGACGGTGATCTGCGTGAGCGCGCGCCAGACGTCGCCGGGCGTGGGGAACCGTGCCGGGCTGATCCACTGCGTGACGACCGTCGCGAGCGTCCACAGCGCGAACGCCGCCGCGACGGTCGCGATCCCGATCTGCGCGCTGCGACGCCCCACGCCCCTCCCTCTGCGCGTCCCTGGCCGGGGATTGCGCGCCATCGTTGCGTTGCGGTCCGTACCTTGAGAAAACGTTTTCTTTTGGCGGAATGTAGGTCTGGGCTTCGTGGCTGTCAAGCGGTATAACGGCAAGTGGCTGATAGACTTTACATATTTGCGCAGTGCAGCGTGGTGCGCGTCGCCCGGACGCCGCGACGATGCCGTGTGGAATCAACGTTTTGAGCAAACGTTCTCACGAACCGCCGCAGCCGCGCCCACGCGCGCCGACCATCGTCGACGTCGCCGCCGCCGCCGGCGTGTCGATCGCGACGGTGTCCCGCGCGCTGGGCGGCCAGTCGCGCGTCGCGCCCGCGCTCGCCGAGCGCGTGCGCGCGGCGGCCGCGCGCCTGGGCTACCTGCCCGACCGGCGCGGCCGCGCGCTGGTGCAGCGGCGGTCCAACTCGATCGGCGCCGTCGTGCCGACGATCGACAACCCGATCTTCGCGCGCGCGCTCGCGGCATTGCAGGTGCGGCTCGACGCCGACGGCTACCGGCTGCTGCTGGCGTCGACCGAGTACGCGGAGCCGCGCGAACTGGCCGCCGTGCAGGCGCTGGTCGAGCACGGCGTCGACGGCATCGTGCTCGTCGGCGCGCGGCACCACGCGGGCGTGCTGCCGCTGATCGCCGCCCGCGGCATCCCGGTCGTGTGCACGTGGACCTACGATCCCGGAGGCGCGATCGCGACCGTCGGCTTCGACAACCACGACGCGATGCAGCGGCTGGTCGCGCACCTTGCCGACCTGGGGCACCGGCGGCTGGCGATGCTCGCCGGCATCGCCGCCGGCAACGACCGCGCCGCGGCCCGCAGCGAGGGCTTCCGCGCCGCGCTTGCGGCGCGCGGCTTGACGCCGGTCGCCGTGCTCGAGCGGCCGTACACGATCGCCGACGGGCGCGCGGCGACGCGCACGCTGCTGGCGGCGGCCCGGCCGCCGACGGCGCTGGTCTGCGGCAACGACATCCTCGCCTTCGGCGCGCTGGCCGAGGCGCGCGAGATGGGCGTCGCGGTTCCGGCGGAACTCTCGGTCACCGGCTTCGACGACGTCGATCTCGCTTCGCACGTCGTGCCGCCGCTGACCACGATGCGCGTACCGTCGGCGGCGATGGGCCGGCTCGCGGCCGAGCACCTGCTCGCGCGGCTCCGCGGACGTGACACCCCGCAGGCGCTTGCCCTCGACGCCGAGCTGATCGTGCGCGGTTCGACCGCGCCGCCGCCGCACCGCCGGTCACGGCGGCACGGCGTCGTGGCGTCCTGATCGCTGCGCCCCGGTCGCGGCCCGGCGGGCGGCGGCACCGGGCGCCGCTGACGGCAACACAGGATCGCAGTGACCGCAGGCGCCGGGCCCCGGAACCGGCCCTTGCGCACCCGGTGCCGGATTCACCCGTCCTCCGGGCCGAAGGGGCGGCCGTCCGCGCCGGGGCGGCGCCTCCCGCGGCCGGCGGTTCGATCCGGCCGGCGGCCGCTTGGTCCGGCCCGGAGCCGGTTGGTCGGATTCGTCCCCCGCGCCGCCGCCCGGGGATACGATAGCGGGCGAGCAACACCGACGGCCGGCGACCCGCCGGCCCGCCGGTGCCCACCGCCACGAGCGGAGTTCGCGCCGATGCCCGATCGCACGTTCCCGAAACCGACGCCGCACGCCACGGCCGCGCCCGGCGTCACCGCCGCGCCGCCGGTGCGCGCGCCCCGCGGAGGCCCGGCGGGCCGGGCGCTTGCGCGGAGTTTCCGCGGCCTCACGCGGCGCCGCTTCGCGCTCTTCTGCGCGCTCGTCGCGCTGGCGGCCGTCGGCCACGCGATCGCCATGGCGCTGATGCCCGACCGCGGTGGGTTCCTGCGCGGTGCCAAGGTGTTCGCGTGGGAGTTCGCGTACCTGTCGCTGTTCTTCGGCACCGTCTGGGTCGCGGTGGTCGTCGCCGGCAACTGGGCGCCAGCGCGCACGGGCCCGCGCGTGGCGGCGCTCGTCGCGGCGGTCGCCGTGGGCCTCGCCGCCGGCCAGGTGCTGAACGCGGGGCTCGACAGCCTCTGGTTCCCGAAGGGCAAGGACCAGGCGTCGCTCGCGAAGGAGATCGCCGCCATCGCGCTGTGGAGCCACGTGATCGCCGCCGGCGTCCTCGGCTATTTCTTCGTGCTGCGCGAAGAGGACGCGGCCGCCGCGCTGCACCGCGAGGAACTGCGCCGCGTCGAGCTCGACCGCGAGCTCGCGCAGGCGCGGCTGCAGGTCCTGCAGGCGCAGGTCGAGCCGCACTTCCTGTTCAACACGCTCGCCAACGTTCGCCGCCTGTTCCGCACCGACGCGCCCGCGGCGCGCGCGATGCTCGAACACCTGTCGAGCTACCTGTCGGCGCTGCTGCCGCGCATGCGCAGCGCCGACTCGACGCTCGAGCACGAGCTCGCGCTGGCCTCCGCGTACCTGCACGTGCAGCAGATACGGATGGGCGACCGGCTCGCGTTCCAACTCGACGTGCCGCCCGCGCTCGCGACGCTGCCGTTTCCGCCGATGATGCTGGTCACGCTGGTCGAGAACGCGATCCGCCACGGCTTGAATCCGCTGCCGCACGGCGGCGAGGTGCGCGTCGCCGCGCGAGCGGTCGACGGCCGGCTGCGGCTCCAGGTCACCGACACGGGCCGCGGACTGTCCGAAAGCGCCGGCGGCGAGGGCGTGGGGCTCGCCAACATCCGCGCCCGGCTCTCCACGCTGTACGGCGGCGCCGCGCGCCTCCTGCTCGCGCAGCGGCCCGGCGCCGGGGTCGTGGCGACGATCGAGCTGCCGCTGCCCGCGGCCGCGGCGGGATCGAGGGCGGCGTGAGCGCGGCCCCTTCGGTGGCGCCGGCGACCGCGCTGCCGCGCACGCCGCGCGCCTTTGCGGGCCTGCGCGTGCCGGCCGCGCACCTCGCGCTCGCCGTGCTGCTGGGACTGGCGTGGGGCCTTGCCAACACGCTCGGCTGGTGGCTCGCGCACGGCAGCGCCGCCCCGGCGCGGATGGCCGCGCACTTCGTGCTGGAGGCGACCCTTCCGCTACTGCTGCTCGCGGCCGGGCTGGCGGCCGCCGATCGCGCGGCGCAGGCGCGCCCGCGCGGCGTCGCACCCTACGTCGCGGCCGTCGTCGTGGCTGCGTTCGGCGGCGAGCTGCTGTTTCGTGTGCTGGCGCCGCTCGTCGGGCTCGCGACGTGCGCGTGCACGATGGACGAGTGGCCGCCGGTCTCGCGCGTGGCCAACATGCTGCCGGACAGCCTCGTCATCTGCGGCTTCGTCGCCGTCGGCTACCGCTACCGGCAGCGGGCCGGCGAGCGGGTCGCGCGCGTGCGCGCCGCGGAACTCGAGCGTGCCCGCCTCGTCCGGCAGGCGCAGGAGTCGCGGCTGCAGGCGATGCAGGCGTGCATCGAGCCGCAGTTCCTGTTCGACACGCTCGCCGGCGTGCTGCGGCTGCACGCGGCGGACCCGCCGACCGCGACACGCCTGCTCGACCACCTGATCGTCTACCTGCGCGCCGCGCTGCCGCACCTCGGCCAGACCACGTCCACCGTGGCGAAGGAGTGCGAGCTCGCGACCGCCTGGCTCGACATCCTGCGCTCGCGCGGAAACGGCCGGCCCGCGTTCGACGTCGCCGTCGACGCGACGGCACGCGATGCGCACCTGCCGCCGATGCTGCTGCTGCCGCTGCTGGGCGCCGCCGTCGCGGCGGTCGGCACCGGCGACACGGGCGCCGATCGCGTCGGGATCGCCGTCGACGTCGCGGGCGCCACGCTGCGGATCGCGCTGACCGCCACCGGGGCGGTCCGCCAGCCGGCAGGCGCCGGCGCCGACCCGGTCGCGGGCGTGCAGCAACGGTTGCACGCGCTGTACGGCGGCGCGGCGCGGCTCACGGTCGGCACGGACGTCGACGGTGCGTTCCGCCTTGCCATGGAGTTGCCCCATGAAGGCACCGACGGCAATCGTCGCTGAAGACGAGCCGGTCCTGCGGGCCGAGCTCGTCGAGATGCTGGGCGAGCAGTGGCCCGAGCTCGCCATCGTCGCGACGGCCGCCGACGGCGATGCGGCGGCGCAGGCGGTCGACCGCGCGCCGCCGGACATCCTGTTCCTCGACATCGAGATGCCGGGCGCCTCCGGCCTCGAGGTCGCGCGCCGCGCGAGCGGCCGCTGCCACGTCGTGTTCGTCACCGCCTACGACAAGTACGCCGTCGCGGCGTTCGAGGAAGGCGCCGTCGACTACGTGGTGAAGCCGCTGCTGCCCGCACGGCTCGACGCGACGATCGCGCGCCTGAAGCAGCGCCTCGCGCAGCCGCCCGCCGACCTGACCGGGCTCCTGCAGTCGCTCGCCGCCACGCTGTCCCGCCGCAAGGACTACCTGCGCTGGATCACGGCATCGCAGGGCGACGCGCTGCGCGTGATCACCGTCGACGAAATCGTCTACTTCCGCGCCGACCACAAGTACACGCTGGTCGTGACGCCCGACGCCGAGGCGCTGATCCGGCGGCCGCTCAAGTCGCTCGCCGAGGAGGTCGACCCGAACGCGTTCTGGCAGATCCACCGCTCGGCGCTGGTCAGCGTCAAGGCGATCGCCGGCGTCCACCGCGACCTGCGCGGCCACCTGCAGGTGAAGTTGAAGGACCGCAAGGAGACGCTGCCGGTGGGCGAGAACTACGTGCACCTGTTCCGGCAGATGTAGCGTCCGGGCGGCCGCCCGCGCCTCGTTACAGCACGACGAGGTGCCGCGTGCCGGCGCCGCGCGCCGCGTCGAGCGCAACCGATGCGTCGAAGGTCACGAACGCGCCGCCGTGCCGGACCGCCAGCGCGAGCAGGTAGACGTCGGTGACCTGGCGCGCGCCGTGGATCCGCGTCGCGTCCACTGCCAGCGCATCCAGCAGCGAAACGTCATCCGGCCAGAACTCGTGCTGCGGGCCGGCGACCGCGTCGCGCAGGCGCGACGCAACGACGGCAACGGGGAGCGCGTTGGGATAGCCCGGCTGCGCCATCACGCGCACGCAGCCGTTCTGCGTGAGTGGGCAGGAAGCCCAGCCCGCGGCGGCGTTGGCCTCGAACCATCCGCGAGCCCGCGCGTGCAGCGTGTGGTCCGCATCGAGCAGCGCGATCAGGACGTTGACGTCGAGTAGCGCCCGCACGGCGTCACCCGGCGTCTTCGTCGCGCAGCCGGTCGATCAGCTCGTTGGTCACGACGCCGCCGCGCTTCGGAAACGGCCGGAAGCCGTAGAAAGCCGGCGGCTCGGTGGCGGCGGGAGGATGCGGCGGGGCGTTCAACGCGCTGCGGGCGAGCCGGGAGATGACGGCGCCCGCGGTCGAGCGCTCGCGCCGGGCGAGCTCCTTGGCGGCCTCCAGGACGTCCGCGTCGATGTCGAGCGTCGTGCGCATGCATCTGATGCTAATGCATCACGCATCTCGCGTCAACGCTTTCGCGGGCGTCGGTCCGGACCCGCGCTGGCCTGCACGGGGAGTGCCCCTCACCCCCAGCCCTCTCCCCGCGTTGCGGGGCGAGGGAGCGAGCTCTGCGCGGCGCCGCGAGTGCTCGCGGCGGCAATCCTGTGGCGTGACCGGCGCGACCGCGTGACCGGCGCCGTCGGGCGCTCGGACGGCGAGACGATCAGCGCAACGACGCGTTGAGGTCGGCCAGCGCGGCGTGGCCCGGCACCAGTTCCGCGTCGCCGAGCGTGTTGAGCGGCGCGGCGACGGTGTCGAGCGCGTCGTGCATGTCGGCGGTGTCCTCGTGCAGGTACAAGAGCCCGGTGACGACCTCGCCCGCGGCGCGACGCGACTCCATGAACGACATCGCGGCGACCCGGTCTGCGGGGTCGTAGCCGGCGTCGACCTTGCGCAGGCGGATGACGCCGCCGTCGTGCAGCACCACCGTGCGCACCTCGCCCGGCGCGTACTCGGCGGTGATCTCGTCGCGCGGCGAGATGAAGTCGAGGAAGTTGACCGCCTCGTTGTGCTCGCGGACGTAGTCGTAGCTCTTGGTCGAGCCCGGGTGGTTGTTGAACGCGACGCACGGGCTCACGACGTCGAGGAACGCGGCGCCGTGGTGCGCGACCGCCGCCTTGATCAGCGGGACGAGCTGCGCCTTGTCGCCGGAGAAGCCGCGCGCGACGAACGTCGCGCCGAGGTTCAGCGCGAGCATGGCGAGGTCGATGGGCTCGTCGCTGTTGACCGCGCCCCGCTTGCTCTTGCTGCCCTTGTCGGCGGTCGCGGAGAACTGGCCCTTGGTGAGGCCGTACACGCCGTTGTTCTCGACGATGTAGACCATGTTGACGCCGCGCCGCATCACGTGCGCGAACTGGCCGATGCCGATCGAGGCCGAGTCGCCGTCGCCGGACACGCCGAGGTAGATGAGGTCGCGGTTCGCGCACGCCGCACCCGTCAGCACCGACGGCATCCGGCCGTGCACGCTGTTGAAGCCGTGCGAGTTGCCGAGGAAGTAGGTCGGCGTCTTCGACGAGCAGCCGATGCCCGACAGCTTGGCGACCCGGTGCGGCGCGATGTCCATCTCGAAGAACGCCTGGATGATCGCGCCCGAGATCGAGTCGTGGCCGCAGCCGGCGCAAAGTGTGGAGATCGCGCCCTCGTAGTCGCGGTGCGTGTAGCCCAGCGCGTTCTTCGGCAGCGCCGGATGGTGGATCTTCGGCTTGGCGAGGTAGGTCATTCTCGGGGATCAGGAATCAGAGGTCAGGGACCAGGTGCGGCGGTGTCTCGGGTGGCGGCGCTTTGGAGCGCCGGGTGCCGTCCATGTCAGCCGACGCCGGAGCGGCGCAGCGGAGTGACGTTGAACAGGCGCGCCTTCTCCGCGATCTCGCGCGTGATGAAGCGCGCGGTCACCGGCGTGCCGTCGTAGTGGAGCACCGAGATGAGCTTCGCGGGGTCGATCCCGCACTCGTTGACCAGCAGCGCCTTCATCTGCGCGTCGCGGTTCTGCTCGACGACGAACACGCGCTCGTGCGCGCCGATGAATTCGCCTACGGCGTCGGCGAACGGGAACGCGCAGACGCGCATCTGGTCGAGGTGGATGCCGTCGAGCTCGAGCGCCGCCAGCGACTCGGCCATCGCGGCGCTGGTCGACCCGAACCAGACGACGGCGCTCTTCGTCGGCTTGGCGGCCTTGCGGATCACCGGCGCCGGCACCAGCGACTTCGCCGTCTCGAACTTGCGCAGCAGCCGCTGCATGTTGTCGACGTAGGCCGGGCCCTCCTCCGTGTACCGGGCGTAGCGGTCCTTGGTGGTCCCGCGCGTGAAGTAGCTGCCGCGGGTCGCGTGCGTGCCGGGGTACGTGCGGTACGGGATGCCGTCGCCGTCGACGTCGAGGTAGCGGCCGAAGTCGCGGCCGGCGTCGAGGTCGGCGGCCGTCATCACCTTGCCGCGGTCCATCCGGTGCGCGTCGTCCCACGCGAAGGGCGAGGTCAGCCAGTCCTGCATGCCGATGTCGAGGTCGAGCATGACGAACACCGGCGTCTGCAGGCGGTCGGCGAGGTCGAACGCCTGCGCGCCCATTGCGAAGGACTCGGTCGGGTCCTCGGGGAACAGCAGCACGTGCTTGGTGTCGCCGTGCGACGCGTACGCGCACGACAGCACGTCCGCCTGCTGCGTGCGCGTGGGCATGCCCGTCGACGGGCTGCCGCGCTGCACGTTGAACAGCACGACCGGCACCTCGGCGAAGTACGCGAGGCCCAGGAACTCCTGCATCAGCGACACGCCGGGGCCGGACGTGGCGGTGAACGCGCGCGCGCCGTTCCACGCGGCGCCGATCACCATGCCGATGGACGCCA
The DNA here is from genome assembly GCA_044223185.1 of Casimicrobiaceae bacterium. Lineage (GTDB taxonomy): Bacteria > Pseudomonadota > Gammaproteobacteria > Burkholderiales > Casimicrobiaceae > VBCG01. The sequence goes on from JBGAMF010000028.1 coordinate 17,095, forward strand.
GCTCGTCCTCGGCCTGCAGGATCGCGTAGCGCTTCTTCTTCGTCGCGGGATCCGTCCGGTACTTCCTGCAGTACTTCTGGAACGCCTCGGCCAGCGACGACGACGGCGTGATCGGGTACCACGCGCAGACCGTGGCGCCGCCGTAGACGGCGCCCAGCGCTGCCGCGCTGTTGCCGTCGATGAAGATGCGGTCGCCCACCGCGTCGCTGCGGCGGACGCGGATCGGCAGCGGGCACGCGAAGTGCGCGAGCGCGTAGTCGCGGCCCATCCGGAACGCCTTGCGGTTGGACTCGAGGAGCGCCTCCTTGCCCTTGTACTGCTCGCCGAAGAGGCGCTCGATCTCGGCCGGGTCGATGTCGAGCAGCGCGGAGAGCGCGCCCAGGTAGATGATGTTCTTGAAGAGCTGCCGCTGCCGCGCGTCCGTGTACTCGGCGTTGCAGATCGCGGTCAGCGGCATGCCGAGCGTCGTCACGTCGTCGCGGAAGCGCGACGGCGGCAGCGGCCTGGTCGAGTCGTAGAACAGGTACCCGCCGGAGTCGAGCTCGGCGACGTCCTTGTCCCACGTCTGCGGGTTCATCGCGACGGCCAGGTCGACGCCGCCGCGGCGGCCGCGCCAGCCGTCCGCGACGACGCGCACCTCGTACCACGTCGGCAGGCCCTGGATGTTCGACGGGAAGATGTTGCGTGCCGCGACCGGCACGCCCATGCGCAGGATCGCCCGGGCGAACAGGCCGTTGGCCGACGCGGAGCCCGACCCGTTGACGTTGGCGAACTTGACGACGAAGTCGTTGTAGCGGAGCGTGGATTCCATGGGTCAGTCTGCCGCGAGGCTCAGGGGCTGCGCCGGCGCGTGGTGCCGGCGGCAGCGGTCGTCGGCGTGCGCCATCTCCAGCAGGAACTTCTGCATGTCCCAGGCGCCGGTCGGGCAGCGCTCGGCGCACAGCCCGCAGTGCAGGCAGACGTCCTCGTCCTTGACCATCACGCGGCCGGTCTTGAGCCCGTCGCCCACGTAGAGGTCCTGCGTCGCGTTGGGAGCCGGCGCGCGCAACCGCGTGCGCAGGTCGGCCTCGTCGCCGTTGGCGGTGAACGTGATGCAGTCCATCGGGCAGATGTCGACGCACGCGTCGCACTCGATGCACAGCTTGCCCGTGAACACCGTCTGCACGTCGCAGTTCAGGCACCGCTGCGCCTCGGCGAACGCGAGCTTCTCGTCGTAGCCCAGCTCGACCTCGATCCGGATGTTCTTGAGCGCGAGCTTCGTGTCCTTCAACGGCACGCGGAACCGGTGATCGCCGGTGATCGCGTTGTCGTAGCTCCACTCGTGGATGCCCATCTTCTGCGACGTGAGCACCGTGTGCGGCGGCGGCCGGCGCGTCACGTCCTCGCCGCGGCAGAAGAGGTCGATCGAGATCGCCGCCTCGTGGCCGTGCGCGACCGCCCAGATGATGTTCTTCGGGCCGAACGCCGCGTCGCCGCCGAAGAACACGCCCGGCCGCGTCGACGCCAGCGTGACCTTGTCGACGACGGGCATCCCCCACTCGTCGAAGTCGAGGCCCAGGTCCCGCTCGATCCACGGGAACGCGTTCTCCTGCCCGATCGCGACCAGCACGTCGTCGCACGGGAAGTGCACGTCCGGCTCGCCGGTCGGGATCAGCTGGCGCCGGCCGCGCTCGTCGTACTTCGGCGCGACCTTCTCGAACGTGACGCCGGTGAGCCGGCCGGCCTCGTGCGTGATCGCCTTCGGCACGAGGTAGTTGTGGATGGGGATGCCCTCGTGCGCGGCGTCCTCCTTCTCCCACGGCGACGCCTTCATCTCGTCGTAGCCCGAGCGGACGACGACGTGGACCTCCTCGCCGCCCAGCCGCCGCGCGCTGCGGCAGCAGTCCATCGCCGTGTTGCCGCCGCCCAGCACGACCACGCGGCGGCCGATGCGCGTCGTGTGGCCGAACGACACGCTGGCGAGCCAGTCGATGCCGATGTGGACGTGGGCCGCGGCCTCCGCGCGCCCCGGCACGTCGATGTCGCGGCCGCGCGGCGCGCCGCTGCCGACGAACACGGCGTCCCAGCCCTGCGCGACGAGGTCGCGCAGGCTGTCGATCCGCTGCCCTGCGCGGAATTCGACGCCGAGGCCGAGCACGTAGCCGACTTCCTCGTCGATCACGTTCTCCGGCAGGCGGAACTTGGGGATCTGCGTGCGCATCATGCCGCCCGCCTTGCCGTCGCCGTCGAACACGACGAGCTCGTAGCCCAGGGGCGCCAGGTCGCGCGCGACGGTCAGCGAGGCCGGGCCCGCGCCGACGAGCGCGACGCGCTTGCCGTTCTTCTGCGCCGCCGGCCTGGGCAGCCGCGCGCGGATGTCCTCCTTGTAGTCGGCGGCGACGCGCTTCAGCCGGCAGATCGCCACCGGCTCGGGCTTGGCCTTGCGGTCGCCGCCCTCCTCCACGCGGCCGCGCCGGCACGCGGGCTCGCACGGCCGGTCGCACGTGCGCCCGAGGATCCCCGGAAAGACGTTGGACTGCCAGTTGACGAGGTAGGCGTCGCCGTAGCGGCCGGCCGCGATCAGGCGGATGTATTCGGGAACGGGCGTGTGGGCGGGGCACGCCCACTGACAATCGACGACCTTGTGGAAATAGTCGGGCTGCGCAATGTCCGTCGGCTTCAAACAGGCTCCTCCAGTGCGCGCCCCGGTGCCCGCCGCCGTCGCGCGCGGTTCGCGCGTGCGGCAATGCCGCCCGCCGCATTCAGGCCGGGTTTCGCTGCCGCGATGCTACGCCTGCCCGCCGGGCGAGGAAAGGCGAATTCGCCGGACGCGCTTTTCCCCGCCGCGAGCGTGGTCTTGTCCGGCACGCCGCCGCCGGCCAGTCAGGGGACCGGCGGCGCGATGCTATGCTTGGCGCAGGTACTTCGCACCACGCGTCCTCGCCGCCCATGACCGATCCGCTGCGCGCCTGGCTCGTCGTCGCACTCGTCGCGCTGGCTTCCGGCGCGGCCCGCGCGCAGGCGCCCTCGCCGCACGCGATCGACATTCCGCCGTGGTTCGCGAACACGTTCCTCGACTTGAGGGAGGACGTCGCCGACGCGGCGCGCGACGGCAAGCGGCTCATGGTCTACTTCGGCCAGGACGGCTGCCCGTACTGCAAGCTGCTGATGGTCAACAACTTCTCGCAGAAGGCGATCGTCGACAAGACGAGGCGCCACTTCGTCGCGGTCGCGCTCAACATGTGGGGCGACCGCGAGGTCACGACGCTGGACGGCAAGGCCATGAGCGAGAAGGACTTCGCGCGCGCGATGAACGTGCAGTTCACGCCGACGCTGCTGTTCTTCGACGAGCGGGGCAAGGTCGCGGCGCGGCTCAACGGCTACTACCCGCCGAACCGGTTCGAGGCGGTGCTCGACTACGTGGCCGGGAAGCACGAGGGCCGGCAGACGCTCACTGCGTATCTCGGCCACGCCGCGCGCGAGCCGGCGAATCCGAAGCTCGCCGACCAGCCGTTCTTCGGCAGGCCACCGCACGACCTGACGCGCCGGCCCGGCGGCAAGCCTCTGGCCGTCGTGTTCGAGACCACCGACTGCGCCGGCTGCGACGAGCTGCACGCCGTGAGCTTCAAGCGCCGCGAGGTGCTGGCGCAGGTCGAGCGGTTCGACGTCGTACGCCTGTCGCTGGGCGCGGCCACGCCGGTCACACTGCCCGACGGGCGCCGGAGCACCGGCGCCGAGTGGGCGCGCGAGCTCGGCATCGTGTACGCGCCGACGATCGTGCTGTTCGACACCGACGGCCGCGAGGCCTTCCGGCTCGAGGCGCACCTGCGCCCGTTCCACGTGACCGGCGCGCTCGCGTACGTCGCCGACGGCGCGTACCGCGCGGAGCCGTCGTTCCAGCGCTACCTGCAGGCGCGCACGGAGGAGTTGCGCGCGAAGGGCCAGCACGTCGACCTGATGGAGTAGGCGCCAAGGGGTCAGACCCTCGGACGCGGCGAATCGGCAACGACAGGGTCTGACCCCGTGCGTGCAACGACGCAGTCAGCCCGCATCTGCACGCGACTGCGTCGCCTCCGCCGCCCGCCCCTCACCCCAGCCCTCTCCCCGCTGCGCGGGGCGAGGGAGCGCTATGGCAGCGACGCGGGCGTTGCGCGGCGGCGCGCGGCGAGGATCAGGACGCCGTGCGTGTGGTGTCGCGTACGCCCTGCACCCCTCACCCCAGCCCTCTCCCCGCTGCGCGGGGCGAGGGAGCGCGCCGACGCCGCCGCCAACGCTTCGCCACGGCGTACGGCGGCAGCCACGGCGACGACACTCGCGAACCGACGCCTGCGTGTGCGTGCGGGCGCCCTCTCCCCGCAAGGCGGGGAGAGGGTTGGCGTGAGGGGAGAGAGTTGGGGTGAGGGGTGGCTCGCGAAGCGTCAGAGAAACGGCTTCGCGCGCTCCACGAGCTCGTCGAGTCCCGGCTCGTTCGGGTTGCGCGGCTTGCCCGGGTGGATGATCGCGACCTGGCAGACCTCCGCGGCCTCGACCAGCTGGCGATAGGTGCCGGCGTCGACGTCCTTGATGTATGCCTGCTTGTTCTCGTTGTAGGCGAACATCCGGTCGTTGATGGTCTGGCACTCGTTGCAGCTCGGGCAGCGTGCGGTCTCGATCCACGCCTCGTCGGACGGCGGCGGCTCCGCGGGGGACTCCGCGGGCGCGGCGGCTGCGGGCACCGCGGCAGCCGTAGTCGCGGCGGCGGGCACTGCGGCCGCCGCCGTGCCGGCAGCCTTGGCCAACGCGTCCAGCGCCTGCTGCTTCTCCGTCTCCCAGAGCGCGCGCTCGCGTGCGAGCAGGCGCTCGGCGTGCGAGTCGTGTATCCCGGCGTGCTCCTGCAGCCGGTGCCACAACAGCAGGCAGCGGCGCGTCTCCTGCATCAGCCGCGCGTCGACGATCACGCGATGCAGCCGGTCGTCGGCGTCGACCGCCCACAGGTACGGCACACGCTCGGTCGCCGGACGCTCGGGCAGCTTCAGCCACTCTTCGACCGGCAGCATGCCGTCGTTCCACCGCGCACGCGGCACGACCGCGAAGTGCGCCGCGTAACGGTGGTCGCACAGCACGAAGTCCGCGTACGTGAACGCGACCCGCTCGGTGATCCGCTGCTGCGCGTCGTCCGCGTACTCGAGGGGATCGACCGCCCAGTCGTCGTCGACGTTGCGGTTGCCGGCGAGCGAGAAGCGCTCGGCCCAGTTCTCGCCGGCGGTCGCGTCGTACGCGAACGCCGGGAACGCGCGCGACTCCCGCGCCGCCGCCGCGGCAAGGTACGCCGGCACGTCGCCGGCTGCCGCCGGCGATCCCGCGAACACCGAGAACAGCGCCGGTCCGCGGCACGCGACGCCGCGCCGGACGCGCTCGCGCAGCGCGTACAGGTCCGCGCTCCCGGCCTGCAGCACGAACATCCCGCCCAGGCCCATCGCCGTCGTGGCCAGCCGCGCGCTGCGCACGCCGAAGGCGAAGTGACCGGTGCCGATCGACGCCTCCTCGATGAGGGCCGTCTGCTGGACCAGCACCTTCACCGGCAGGCCCGACGAGAGCATGTCGATCAGCCCGGCGTTCTCCGGCGCGTCGTTGCGGTCGGCGGGGACGATCACCAGGTAGTCGGGGAACAGCGCGAGGTCGTCCGCCGTGAGGGCGTTCTCGTCGTAGCGCTCGAAGAAGGCGTCGTGGTCGGCCTCGGCGTAGGCGCCGGTCGACTCGAGCTCGGCGATGGCGATCGCCTTGACCATCTCGGCAAGTCGCGGCAGGCGCGCACGGTGCGCCTCCGCGGCCGCTGCGCAGTTGTCGAACTCGAACTGGTAGCGCATCGAGCCGCCGACCGCCGCCGGGTCGGCGTAGAACGGCTGGGCCCCCAGCACGGAGAGCGCCCACTCGATGCGCGCGCGGCGCGCGGCCGGCAGTTCGTCTCGCGGCGCGTTGCGCACGACGAGCTTCGACATGACGCCGAAGTCGAACACGTCGACGTGCCCGCCGCCGATGGCCGCGGCGAGCGCCTCGGGCTGCTGGCCGGCGGCCGAGCGCGCGAACGCCGCGCGCCGGATGTCCGACAGCTTGCGGATAAGCGCGTCGACGAGCCGGCGGAACTCGCGGCCCTTCTGCGCCTGCGCGGCAAGCCACGCCTGCCGGACGAAGCGCGCGGGCAGCCGCGCGTCGCAGTCGACGACGTCGCCGTCGACCTTGAGCGCGTCGCCGGCCTGCCTGAGCACCTTGGCGACCTCCGGGTCGCCGGCGCCGAGCCGGCCGACCGCCGCCGCCCACATCGCGGACAGCGTGCCGCCTTCGCCGCGCGCGAGCATCGCGCGCACTTCGCGCTCGACGCGCAGCACGTGACGGCGCAGGCGTTCGCCGTCGATGCCGCGCGGTGCGATGTCGGCGAGGAGCCCGCCGACGATCGCGGACAGCGAGTGGACGTACTCGCCGTCGGCGGTCGCCGCGGGCAGCACCAGCGGATAGTCGTAGCGCAGCCGCGCGAGGTCGCGGAAGGGCGCCAGCGCCGCCGGGCGCAGGCCGGCCACCGGCGCGAGCCCGTCGCCGGCGCGCTTGCCGGTCATGTGGAAGACCAACTGGTCCTGGAATTTCGCGGCCATGTCCATTGCGGCTCGCCCTGCCTGTCGTGTGGTTGCCGGCGTCCTACGCCGCGCGCGGTTGCGCGCCGCCCTCTTCCGGCCAGATGGTGACCTTGTCGAACTCCGCCTCGAGCCCCGCCCGGATGTTCTCGGCCGTGCGCGGCTGCCCGGCGCCGCGCACTTCCTCGTAGCACGGCACGCCCGGGTCCTGGTACAGGATGCCGACCGGGATCGGGTCCTCGGACGAGGCGATCTCGCGCGCCTTGTGGATGTCGAGCGGATCGTGCTCGCGCTGGTTCTTGTAGACGCGCGACGTCTCGGCGGACGGCTGCAGGCCGTTGGCGTGCGTCAGCAGCAGCGTCTTGCCGGGGTCGTGCAGCCACGGCTCGAACATCTTGGGCAGGAACTCGGGACAGCGCTGGATGACGCGCACGAACGAGAACCCGCGGTGCCGGTAGGCCTTGGCGATGATGTCGTACAGGAGGTCCGGGATCCAGTCCACGCCCTGCGCGACGAACGAGACGTTCTGCACGCCGAGCGTGACGGTCAGCGGATTCAGCGCCTCGAGCACGGCGCCGCGCGGCGTCGTGTTGCTCTTCATGCCGACCGGCGACGTCGGCGACGCCTGCTTCTTGGTGAGCCCGTACACGTGGTTGTCGTGCAGGATCACCGTCATGTTCATGTTGTAGCGGATCGCGTGGATCCAGTGCGCGGCGCCGATGCTGCAGCAGTCGCCGTCGCCGGTGTTCACGAACACGTGGAGGTCCGGGCGCGCCATCTTGACGCCCTCGGCGATCGGAAACGCGCGGCCGTGGATCCCGTGGAAGCCGTAGGTCCTCATGTAGTGCGGGAACCGCGACGAGCAGCCGATGCCGGACACGAACACCGTGCGCTCGGGCGCCAGGTCCTCGTCGCGGCACAGCCGCTGCACGGCGGCGAGGATCGCGTTGTCGCCGCAGCCCGAGCACCAGCGCGGCACGCCGCCCTGGTAGTCCTCGAGGCGGTGGTGCTCCTCGTGCAGCTTGATGATGCTTTGCGTGACGGGGATCGCCATGGCTATCGTCCTTCGGAGAGCTTCGCCTTCATGACCTTCAGCACGTCGCCGGGCTTGATCGGCTGCCCGCGCGCCTCGCTCCAGCAGTCGACGTCGACGAGGTAGCGCGACCGGAGCATGATCGCCAGCGCCGAGTAGCGGCGGTTCTCCTCGTCGACGAGCTCGTCGTCGCGCCGGTCCGACCAGTTGCCCTCGACGGTCATCACGCGCCCGAAGCGCTTCATGATCGCGCCGATGCCCGACGGCATCGGCTGGATGAAGCGCAGGTGCAGCGACGAGACCTTGAGGCCTTCGGCGCGCGCGCGGTCGACCGCTTCCTCGATCACGCCCTTGTTGCTGCCCCAGCCGACGACCAGCAGGTCGCCCTCCGGGTCGCCGTGCACGGGCGGGGTCTTCAGCGACTTCTGCAGCGTGGCGAGCTTGAGGCTCCTCATCCGCAGCCCCTGCTCGTTGATGATCGGGTCGTAGGCGACCTTGCTCATCGTGTCGTGCGCGAGGCCGGTCAGCGTGTGCATGCCGCCCGGCTGGCCCGGGATGAAGCGGCGCGCGATGCCGGTCACCGGGTCCCAGTCGTAGGGCTTCGCCCCCTCCGGCACCGGCGTCTGGTCGAGCGGCGGCGCGAGCCAGTCCTCGGAGAACTGCGGCCGCGGGAACGGCTGCTGCGCGGTGGCGAGGCTCGCGTCCGACAGCACGACCACGACCGTGTTGAACGTCTCGGCGATCTTGCGCGCCGTGATCATCGAATAGAAGCAGTCCTCGATGTCGGACACCGCGAGCACGACCTTCGGCGCGTCGCCGTGGCTGCCGAACACCGTGGTCAGCAGGTCGCCCTGCTCGACCTTGGTCGGCTGGCCGGTCGACGGTCCGCCGCGCTGGACGTTGACGACCACGAGCGGGATCTCCGCCATCACCGCGAGGCCCAGCCCCTCCTGCTTGAGCGAGTAGCCGGGGCCCGAGGTGATCGTCACCGCGCAGCGGCCGGCGTAGGACGCGCCGATCGCGAATGCGCAGGCGGCGATCTCGTCCTCGGCCTGGTGCACGAGGCCGCCGACGCGCTCGAAGCACTCGGACAGGTAGTGCGACGCCGACGTGGCCGGCGTGATCGGGTACATCGCGCAGATGTCCATGCCCGAGGCCAGCACGCCCAGCGCGATCGCGGTGTTGCCGTTGACGACGATCTGCGGCACCTGCGAGCGCTCGGCGGGAATCGCGTACTTGAAGTCGAGGTTCGCCTCGGCCCACGCGAAGCCCGCTTCCAGCAGCCGGACGTTGGACGTGACCACCTTCTCGTCCTTCTTGCCGAAGATCCGCGCGACCTGGTCGCGCGCGAGCTGCATGTCGAGGCTGTAGATGCTGCACAGCATGCCGAGCACGAACATGTTCTTGCCGCGCCGCGCGTCGGACATGAGCGACCGGCACTCGCGCTCGAGCGGGATCTCGTGGACCCTGTAGCCGTCCCTCCGCAGCGACTCCACCGCCTCCACGTACGACGCAGAGATCTTCGGGTCCTTGTGGTCGCGCCACATGCTCTCGAGCAGGATCGTGGCGCCGCGCTTCAGCTCGCCGGCCCGCACGCGGCCCAGCAGCACCTGCTCGTTGAACGCGATCGCGAGGTCCGTCTCGTCGCCGCCGTTGGTCACGCGCCTGGCGCCCATGCGGATGCGGATGCCCGAGGCGCCGGCGACGCTGCGCGCCGGCGGCTGGATCTCGGCCGGGATGATCTCGACGGTCCAGATCCCGTTGCCGCTGCGCGCGGCGATGGCGGCCAGCGACTGGCCGCAGCGCTGCGCGCCCTCGCCCGAGTCGCTGATCACCTCGACGATGTGCTCGGGCAGGATCGTCGCGCGCTTGCCCGCGCCCGGGCCGGGCGTGGCGGGGCGATCGGCGAGTGCGGCTTCGGTCATGGGGTGGTCCTTGGGATGGTCGTTTTCACAAAGAGACACAGAGGCGCAGAGAAATGCGCGGCCAGCCGAAAGTCTGGATTTCTCTGCGACTCTGCGCCTCTTTGTGAGGGGCTTTCACGCAAGCCGCACGCGCGCGAAGCCGTGCTCCGCGACGGGAATGCCGAACCGCGAGCCGGCGTCGGCGGTGTCGTAGACGGTCTCCGTGTCGCGCAGGCCGAGGTACGCCTTCATCCCTCGCGCGGCGCGGCGGCCGGCGCCCATCGCCTCGATCACCGTCGCCGCGCCGGTGACGATGTCGCCGCCGGCCCAGACGCCGGCGATCGACGTCGCGAGGCTCTCGTCGGTGGCGATGTAGCCCCACTTGTTGAGCTTCAGCTTCGCGGTCTGGCCGAGGATCGGGTTGGCGTTGGTGCCGATCGCGAACACGACCATGTCGGCCTCGACGTCGAACTCGCTGCCGGGCACCGGGACCGGCCGCCTCCGGCCCGAGTCGTCCGGCTCGCCCAGTTCCATCTTCACGCAGCGCAGGCCGCGCACGGTCTTGTCGTCGTTGCCGAGAATCTCGATCGGCGCCGTCAGCCAGTTGAAGTCCACACCCTCCTGCTCGGCGTGGTGGATCTCCTCGACCCGCGCCGGGGCCTCCTTGCGCGAGCGCCGGTAGATGCAGTGCACGGACTCGGCGCCGAGCCGCAGCGAGACGCGCAGCGCGTCCATCGCCGTGTTGCCGGCGCCGATGACCGCGACGTGCCGGCCGGGCTTCAGCGGCGTGTCGAAGTTCGGGAAGTCGCGCGCGCGCATCAGGTTGCAGCGCGTGAGGAGCTCGTTGGCCGACAGCACGCCGTTCAGCGACTCGCCGGGGATGCCCATGAAGCTCGGGTAGCCGGCGCCGGTGCCGATGAACACCGCGTGGTACCCCATTTCGGTGACCATCTGCTCGATCGTGAACAGCCGGCCCACCAGCGTGTTGCACTCGAAGCGGATGCCGAGCGCGCGCAGCTTGTCGATCTCGGCGTCGATGACCTCGTTCGGCAGCCGGAAGTCGGGAATGCCGTACTTGAGCACGCCGCCGGGCTGGTGGAACGCCTCGTAGACGGTGACCTCGCAGCCGGCCTTCGCCATGTCGGCCGCGCAGGCCATGCCGGCCGGGCCGGCGCCGACGATGCCGACCTTGTGGCCGGACGGCTCGATGTACGGCAGGTTCGCCCACGCCTCCCTGATCGCCAGGTCGCCGACGAAGCGCTCGAGGCGGCCGATGGCGACGGGCTCCAGCGTGTCGCCGACCGTGCACACGCCCTCGCACTGGTTCTCCTGCGGGCACACGCGGCCGCAGATCGACGGCAGCAGGTTGGTGTCGGTGATGATGTCGTACGCGCCGTGGTAGTGCTTCTCGGCGATCTTCTGGATGAACGCCGGGATGTCGATGCCGACCGGGCAGCCGCGCACGCAGGGCTCGTCGGCGCACTGCAGGCAGCGGTCGGCCTCGCGCAGCGCGTCCTCGACCGAGTAGCCGCACGCGACCTCGGAGAAGTTGCGCGCGCGCTCCTGCGGGTCCTGCTCGCGCATCGGCGTGCGCTCCTGCGGGATCGTGCGGATCGTCTTCTTCTTGGCGGCCATGGCTAGTACAACTCCTGCTCGTTGCCCTTGCCGTTGCCCGAGGCCGCCATCTCGTCGGCCTTCTTCATCAGGCGGCAGGTGTCGTTCCAGTGCTCCAGCGCCATCCGCTCCTCGGCGGTGAAGCGCTTGAGCCTCGCCATCAGGTCGTCGAAGTCGACCTTGTGGCCGTCGAAGTCGGGACCGTCGACGCAAGCGAACTTGATCTCGTCGCCGATCTTGACGCGGCAGCCGCCGCACATGCCGGTGCCGTCGACCATCAGCGGGTTCAGGCTCACCATCGTCCTGATGTTGTGGGGGCGCGTCGCCTCGGCACAGCCCTTCATCATGATCGGCGGCCCGATCGCCACGCACTCCTCGATGTCCGGGTGCTTGGCGATGGCGAGCTTGATGCCCTCGGCCACCGTGCCCTTGACGCCGAGCGAGCCGTCGTCGGTGCAGACGATCACCTCGTCGCACTCGGCGCGGAACTTGTCGTCCCAGAACACGAGTTCCTTCGTCCGGAATCCGATGACCCCGATCACGTAGGCGCCGGCCTCCTGGAAGGCGCGCGCCTGCGGGAACGACGGCGCCACACCCAGGCCGCCGCCGACGACCAGCACCTTCTTCACGTGCGGGACGGGGCTGGGCACGCCCATCGGGCCGACCATCGCGTAGAGCGTCGAGCCGACCCGGCAGTTCTGCTGCATCTCCTTCGTCGTCTTGCCGACCGCCTGGATGACGAGCGTGATCGTGCCGCGCGCGCGGTCGAAGTCGGCGATCGTGAGCGGGATGCGCTCGCCGTGCTCGGTCTCCATCACGATGACGAACTGCCCGGCCTTCGCGGCCTTCGCCATCAGCGGGTGGCGGACTTCCAGCAGGTAGGTGACGGGCGAGAAGTCCTCGCGCGCGACGATCTCGAAGGCGCACATGTCAGTTGTTCCGTGAAGGCGCGCGCCGGCCGGCGCACGCGGGCCCCCGGCGTCCCGCCGCGGCGGGGCGCCGGGGTTCGAATCGATGACCGTCGGGCAAGGGCACGACCGCATCCTCCGGCCGGCGTCCGCATCCGGTTCGCGGCAGCGCGGGAAGCGCGCGCGGGCACGGGTTCGCCGTGCGTCAGATGCTACAGGACGCCCCGCGGCCGCGTGGCCGGCGGCCTTTGATCTTGGTCAGGGATTGCGCGAACTTTCTGGCACGGAGGCAGTTACGCGACGGAGACGGCGGCACGCGGCCCCTCGGGCGTCGCAGGCGCGCGCGACGCGGGTCTGACCCGCTTCGCGCACGAGGCGCGTTCGACCTGCGCTTCGATGCAGCGCCCCAGGGTCAGACCCTCATCGCGCGGATTCGCGGCAATCTAGGGTCTGACCCTTCGCCGTCCGGAACCCGACGAACATGTCCCGCCGCTCGGGCAGGTAGAAGTTGCGGAAGCGCGCGTGCACGAGGCGCGAACGGGTCGCGAACGAGCCGCCGCGGATCACGCGGTGATCGCCGAACCACGGCGCCGAGTACTCGGCATAGGGATCGGCGGCGAAGCCCGGGAACGGCACGAAGGCCGAGGCCGTCCACTCCCACACGTTGCCGACGAGGTGCGCGAGCCCCGCGCCGCCGCCGTCCGCCGCCACGGGCCCGCCCGCGCGGTGGTCGAGGTTCGCGGCGGCGCCCGGATCCGCGCGGACCGCGGCGAACTCCCACTCGGCTTCGGTCGGCAGCCGGCGCCCGGCGTAGCGGCACCACGCTTCCGCCTCGTGCGCGTTGACGTGCACGACCGGCTCGTCGCCGGGCAGCGGCGCCCAGGCGTCGAAGCGTCGCCGCCACCAGCACGCGCCGTCGCGCTGCCAGTACGCCGGATGCGCGGCGCCGCTGCGCTCGCGCCAGCGCCACCCGTCGTCGGTCCACCACTCGCGGCGCGCGTAGCCGCCGGCGTCGACGAACGCCGCGAACTCGGCGTTGGTCACGCAGCGCCGGGACAGCGCGAACGGCGGCAGCACGACGTCGTGGCGCCACTTCTCGTTGTCGAAGACGAAGCGCGTGCGCTCGTCGCCGCGCGCCGCGCCGAGGCCGAACGTGCCGCCCGCGAATTCGACGTCGCCCGCGGCCCCCGCGCCCGCGGCCGCGCTGCGGTCCGCTCCGCGCGGGTACCACGGCGGCAGCGGCAGCGAGAGCGTCTGCAGCGTCATCAGCAGCGCCTCGACGTGCATGTCCTCGTGGTAGAGCGCGAGCTCGAAGAAGTAGCGCTCGCCGTCGCGCGAGTTCGCGAGCGCGGCCAGCGTGTCGGCCAGCGTGGCTTCGAGGTACGCGTGGACGCCGTCCCAGCCGGGCACCGGCAGCGTCCAGCGCGTCGCGTGCGGCACGTTGCGCGAGTCCCACCACGCGTCGGCCTCCCTGATGCGCGACGGCGTGCGCGCGCCCTGCGGATCGTCCGGCCGATAGCGGCGGCACCAGAACTCCTGGAACCAGCCGACGTGCCCGACCTCCCAGCGCGGCAGGTTGACGAGCGGGATCTGCGGAAACGCCTGCTGCGCAGGCGAGAGGTGTGCGTACATCCGCCGCGTATAATCGCGCGCGTCGACCAGCGCGCGCGCCAGTTCCTCCGCCCCGCGCGGCGCGCCGGCCGAGCCCTGGCCTTCCTGCCCGATGCCGCGCGCACGCGTTCCCACGCTGTCGATCGTCACGCCCTTCCTCGCCGATGCCAACAACGGCAACTGGCGCACGGCGGCGCGCTGGGCGCGCCTGCTGGCGCCGGATTTCCGGCCGATTGTACAAGCGGCGGACGCGCCGGTCGCCGCCGGCGCCGCGGCGCTGGTCGCGCTGCACGCGCGTCGCAGCCACGGCGCGATCGCCGCGTGGCGCGCCGCCCACCCGGACCGGCCGGTCGTCGTCGCGCTGACCGGCACCGACCTCTACCGCGACGTCCCCGCCGGCGACGCGTCCGCCCTGGCGTCGCTCGCGTGGGCCGACCGGCTGATCGTCCTGCAGGACGACGCGCTCGCCCACGTGCCGGCGCAGTTCCGCGCGGGCGCGCGCGTCGTCTGCCAGTCCGCGCGCACGCTGGCGCCGTGGCCGGGCAAGAGCGCGCGCCGCCTCCACTGCGTGCTGGTCGCGCACCTGCTGCCCGAGAAGGACCCGGAGACCGCGTTCGCCGCGTGGCGAATGCTGCCATCTGCCGCGCGACGTCGACGCGACGCTGACGGTCGTCGGTGCCGCGCTCGACGCCGATCTCGGCCGCGCCGCGCGCGACCTCGCGGCCGCGGACCCGCGCGTCGCGTGGCTGGGAGCGCGGCCCCACGCGTGGACGCGGCAGGCGATCAAGCGCGCCCACCTCATCGTCGTGCCGTCGCGGATGGAGGGCGGCGCCAACGTCGTCGTCGAGGCCGTCACCGCCGGCACGCCGGTGGTGGGCAGCCGGATGTCCGGCAACGTCGGCATGCTGGGCGACGACTATCCGGGCTGGTTCCCGGTCGGCGACCCGGCCGGGCTCGCGGCGCTCGTCGCACGCGCGGCGCGCGATCGCGCGTTCCTCGCGGAACTCGCCGCGCGGTGCAGCGCCCGCGCACCGCGGTTCGCGCCGGCCGCCGAGGCGCGCGGCCTGCGGCAGGTGGTCGCCGAGGCGCTGGCGGCCGCCGGGCATAGAATGCCGGCTTGAGCGCACTCTCCACCAGGAATCCGATGAACGCCCCCGACGCCGTACCCCTGCGCCTCACCTCGTTCTCGCACGGCGGCGGCTGCGGCTGCAAGATCGCGCCGGGCGTGCTGTCCGACATCCTCGCCAGGGGCGCGCCGTCGCTGGTGCCGCCGCAGCTCCTGGTCGGCATCGAGACGTCCGACGACGCGGCCGTGTACCGGATCAACGACCGGCAGGCGATCGTCGCGACGACGGACTTCTTCATGCCGATCGTCGACGATCCGTTCGACTTCGGCGCCATCGCCGCGACCAACGCGATCTCCGACGTCTACGCGATGGGCGGCACGCCGCTGTTCGCGCTGGCGCTGGTCGGCATGCCGGTGAGCCAACTGCCGGTCGACACGATCCGCAGGATCCTGGAAGGCGGCGAGTCGGTGTGCGCGAGGGCCGGCATCCCGATCGCCGGCGGCCACACCATCGACTCGGTCGAGCCGATCTACGGGCTCGTCGCGATCGGCCTCGTCGACCCCGCCCACCTGAAGCGCAACGCCGGCGCACAACCCGGCGACCGGCTCGTGCTCGGCAAGCCGCTCGGCGTGGGCGTCTACAGCGCCGCGCTCAAGAAGGAGAAGCTGTCCGCGGACGGCTACGCGGCGATGCTCGCCAGCACGACGCAACTCAACACGCCCGGCATCGCGCTGGGGCAACTGCCCGGCGTGCACGCGCTGACCGACGTGACGGGCTTCGGCCTGCTCGGCCACCTGCTCGAGATCTGCCGCGGCTCGCACGCGGGTGCGGCGATCGACTTCGCGCGCGTGCCGCTGCACCCGGGCACGCTCGACCTCGCGCGCTCCGGCCTCTACACCGGGGCGTCGGGCCGCAACTGGGCGGCGTACGGCGGGGACGTGGACCTGCGGCCCGGCGTCGGCGACGCCGAACGCGCGCTGCTGACCGACCCGCAGACGTCCGGCGGCCTGCTCGTCGCGTGCGCGCCGGACGCGGTCGCGGAGGTCCTCGCCATCTTCCGGCGCGAGGGCTTCGCCGCCGCCGCGGACATCGGCGCCGTCACCGCAGGCGCACCGCGGGTCGCCGTCGCGTAGGCCGTGAAGCCGATCCTGATCGTGATCGTCGTCGCGGTCGTCGGCTGGCTCGTCTGGGAGCGGCACTTCTCGCGCGACGCGCGGATCGACGCCGCGTACCGGACCTGCATGAAGTCGTTCGGCGGCGAGGCCGGCACGAACGGCGGCGCCACGGCCCCGCCGGCGAAGGCCGACGACCCGGCGGCCGCGATCGCCAAGGGCATGTCCGACGCGATGACGTCGGTACTGCAGGGTGTGGGCGGCGCGATGTGCGGCGCGGTGCGCGACTCGTGCCGGCGCGACTTCGACGGCTCGATCTGCCAGGCCGCGCTCGCGCGCTATCGGTGATCCGCCGGTGGGCCGCCCCGGGAAGCAGTTCGTTCGCTGCGCCGGAGCGCGCCGCGCAAGGGCGCGACCGTGAACGCCGCGCCCTCGTCCGTGCCACCCGGCGTGCCCGGCAACCGCAGCGTCGAGTTCTTCGACCGCCAGTTCCGCGCGCAGCGGGACGCGGCGGCGCTCGCGCTCAACCCGTTCGAGGAGGCGGCGCTGCCGCACCTCGCCGGCGCGGTCCTCGACCTCGGCTGCGGCATGGGCAACCTCGCGTTCGCCGCGGCGCGACGCGGCTGCACGGTCACGGCGCTCGACGGGAGCCCGGCCGCGATCGCGCACGTGCGCGCCCGCGCCGCGGCGGAGCGGCTGCCGGTGACCGCCGGCCTCGCCGACCTGTCCCAGTACGCGCTCGACCGCGACTGGGACGGCGTCGTGGCCATCGGGCTCCTCATGTTCTTCCCGTGCGCGCGCGCGTTCGCCGTGCTGGACGACCTCGCCGCGCACGTGCGGGAGGGCGGCGTCTGCGCGGTCAACGTGCTGGTCGAGGGGACGACCTACCTCGACATGTTCGATCCCGCCGGCTACTGCCTGTTCCCGCCCGCGCGGCTGGCCGAGCGCTTCGCCGCCTGGCAGCTGCTGCACGCGGACGTGCGCGACTTCCCCGCGCCCGGCGGCACGGTCAAGCGCTTCGCGACGGTGGTCGCGCGCCGGCCGCAGTCCCGATGACCGGCGCCCGGCGTGCCGCGGGCGCCGGGTCAGGCGGCGTGGAAGACCGCGAAGTCCCCGTGCGCATCCTGCCAGCAGCGGACGTCCGCGAAGCCGGCGGCGGCGAGCATCGCCGCGAACTCGGACGGCGCGTACTTGTACGAGTTCTCGGTGTGGATGCGCTCGCCGGCGGCGAACGTGCGTGTCGCGCCGGGCAGGCGGACGCGCTGCGGCGCCGTCGCCTCGAGGTGCATCTCGACGCGGCCCGCGTCCGCGGCGTAGAAGCCGCGGTGCGCGAACGCCTCCGGCCGGAAGTCGCTGCCGAGGATCCGGTTCACGTGGGCGAGCACGTTGCGGTTGAACGCGGCGGTCACGCCCACCGCGTCGTCGTACGCGGCGTCGAGGCGCGCCTTGTCCTTCTTCGTGTCGACGCCGATCAGCAGGCCGCTGCCCGGGCGCGCGGCGCAGTGCCGGCGGATGTCGCGCAGGAAAGCGAGCGCGTCGGACGGCGTGAAATTGCCGATCGAAGAGCCCGGATAGAAGAACGTGGCCGGGCCGGCCGTCAGGTCGGCGTCGAGGTCGAGGCCGCGCGTGAAGTCGGTGACCACGCCCGCGAGCTCGACGCCGGGGAAGTCCGGCGCCAGCTTCGCCAGCGCCGCGCCGATCGCGTCGCCGGCGAAGTCCACCGCGACGTAGCGCACCGGCGCCACGAGCGGCAGCCACTGCAGCGCCTTGCCGCAGTCGCCGGCGCCCAGGTCGACGAACTGGCGGCCGCGTCCGAGCGCGCCGGCGATCGCCGCGCGGTGTTCGGCGAAGATCGCGCGCTCGGTGCGCGTCGGGTAGTACTCGGGCAGTTCGCAGATCGCGCCGTACAGCGCGCAGCCCACGGCGTCGTAGAAATACTTGGGCGGAATCGACGCCGGCGTCGCGGTGAGCCCGGCGGCCAGCGCGCGGCGCTCGGCGTCCGGGTCCCGCCGCAGGCGGTCGACGATGCGTGGCTCGGTCATGTTCCTGTCTTTGCGAGGCGCGCTGCGATGTCCGCCTTCGGGACGGCCCGTCCGGCACGGCGGGCGTGCGCGTGAACGGTGGCGGGAAAGCACGGATGATAACGGCCGCTGCGCGGCGCCGGTTCCTGCGCCTCGTTTCCGGACTCGCTGCGGGCGCCCGGCTCGCGCCGGCACGGGCGGCGACGCTCGAGCCGTGGGCCGGCGGCGCGACGCCGCCGCTCGCGCTGAAGACGCTGGCGGGCGTGCCGTTCGTGCTCGCCGACCAGCGCGGCCGCACGGTGCTCGTGAACTTCTGGGCGACGTGGTGCGCGCCCTGCGTGGCCGAGATGCCGGCGCTGCAGCGGCTCGCCGACCGGCTCGCGCCGCGCGGCGTCGCGGCGGTCGCCGTCAACTACCAGGAGAACGCCGCGCGCATCGCGCCGTTCGTCGAGCGCCTCGGCCTCACGCTGCCGGTCGTGCGCGACCACGACGGCACCGTGCGCGCCGCGTGGGGCGTCAACGTGTTTCCGACGACCTTCGTCGTCGGCCCCGACCAGCGCATCGCGTGGGTCGCACGGGGGGAGGTCGACTGGGACGATCCGCGTATAGAATCGCAGCTCGCGAGTCGCGGGTCGCGCTAGGAGCCCGCTTCCCAAGGAGACGCCATGGACCGTCGCAAATTCCTCGCCACTGGTGCGGTCTTTCCCCTCGCTTCCGCGCTGCCGGCCGGCGCGCTCGCGCAGCCGCGCACGTACGCGCCCGCGTCCACGACGTGGCGCACGTTCGAGGTGACGACGACCCTCGAGATCGCGAGCCCCGGCGGCGCGACGCAGGCGTGGGTACCCGTGCCGGCGGTGAACACCGACTGGCAGCAGTCGGCCGCCAGCACGTGGACCGGCAACGTGCGCGAGGCCGCGCTGGGCACCGACCCCGTCTACGGCTCGCAGTTCGTCCGCGCGACCTGGAGCGATGGCGAGCGCGCGCCGCGCATCGAGGTCGTCAGCCGCATCCGCACCCGCGACCGCAGCGTCGACTGGGCACGCCGCGCGCGCCCGGCGCGCGACGACGCCGAGCTGGCGCTCGCGCTGAAGTCGACCGACCTCCTCCCCGTCGACGGCATCGTCGCGGCGACCGCGGCCAAGGCCACCGCCGGCAAGGCGACCGACGTCGAGAAGGCGCGCGCACTGTACGACTGGGTGGTCGCCAACACGCACCGCGAGCCGACGGTCAGGGGCTGCGGGGTGGGCGACATCAAGGGGATGCTCGAGACGGGGAACCTCTCGGGCAAGTGCGCGGACCTGAACGCGCTGTTCGTCGGCCTGTGCCGCGCGTCCGGAATCCCGGCGCGCGACGTCTACGGCATCCGCGTCGCCAAGTCGGCGTTCGGCTATCGCGAGCTCGGCGCCGGCAGCGCCGACATCTCGAAGGCGCAGCACTGCCGGGCCGAGGTGTGGCTCGCCGACTACGGCTGGGTCGCGATGGACCCGGCCGACGTCGCCAAGGTGATGCGGATGGAGACGCCGCAGTGGCTGCGCGACCCGCGCCACGAGGTCGCCGCGCCGGTGTACTCGGCGCTGTTCGGCAGCTGGGAAGGCAACTGGATGGGCTACAACGTCGCGCACGACGTCACGCTGCCCGGATCGAGCGGCCCGAAGGTCGCGTTCCTCATGTACCCGCAGGCCGAGACGCGCGGCGAGCGCGTCGACAGCCTCGACCCCGATACGTTCCGGTACCGGATCGCGGTGCGCGAGGTCGCGTAGCGGGCCGGCGCGCGCCGTGCCTGTCGACCGCGCGCCGTGACCACGCTGGCCACGCCCGCCGCCGCCACGGCAGCGGGCGCGATCGGGCTCTATCCGGCGGCGTCGTTCCGCGTGACGACCGGCGGCGACCGCGACGCGCCGGCGATTCCGCAGGCGCTCTGGTACTTCCGGGCGGAGACCATTGCCGTGCCGCGGCCCGGCCTGCCCGTGGCCGGCTTCGCGCGCGCCGGCGCCTTCGCCGACGTCCGCGCGTGGGCGGCCACGTGGCGCGAATGCACGCCGCCCGACTACCCCCGCTGGTGTGGATCGCCGCGCCCGCCGTCGTCCGCCACGCGCGGCTCCTGCCCGACCGGGACGCGCTCGCCATCGGCGACGGCGAACTCCTGCACGCTCGTACCGAGGATTGCTCAACCGGTCGTACTTCGACGCGTCGTCGCGCGCGTTCTTCGCCGCGCGGCGGGTGACCGCGCGGCAGCGCGACGCCCGCCGCGTTCGCCGTGCGCACGCTGTGGCCCGACGACTTCCGGCTGGGCGGCGCCGCGCCGCCGGCGCGGGCGCTGCCCGCCGGCGCATCGGCCGCCGCCGGCATGCGCGCGCTGATGCGCGAGGCGCGCGCGCGGCGGGGCGGACAGCCCGTTCGCGGCGTGGACGCTGTGGCAACGCGACGAGGCCGCCACGGACTGGACCGGGCAGCCGGTCCTGGCACTGATGGTCAACGGCGCGCAGGGCGACGACGACGAGGCGCACGCCGGCCACTTCGCGCTCGTGACCGGCCGCGTGGCGGCCGACGGCGCCATCGGCGACTGGCTGGTCGCCAACTTCTACACGCTCGACACGGAGAGCGAGAAAGGCATCGTCGCCGCCCCCGTGCCGCTCGACAACTACCTGGCCGACCTCAACAGCGGGCAGGCGTGGTACCGGCCGTCGTGCCTGCTGGTCGCCGTGCTGCGCGACGAGCGCGCGGCGGCGCTCGTGCAGGGGGCGGTCAACCGCGTGTACAACCAGTTCTACCGGCACCAGCTCGACTACTACCACCCGACGCAGAACTGCACGAGCATCAGCGTGGACACGCTGCGCACGCTCGGCTGGCCGGTGCCCGCGCGCGGCGCGACGAGCGCCGTCGGCGCGTGGCTCGCGTATCCGTTCGTCGCGCTGGCGAAGCGCTCGCTCGCCAGGGCGGCGACGGCGTTCGACTACCAGCGCACCGACTTGACGCGCCTGCTGCCCGCCGTCGCGCTGGAGGACGCGTTCGCGAGCCTGTGGGCGCTCGTCCACGGCGACGGCCCGGCGGACGGCGGCGCGCTCGCGCGGATGCTTGCCGAGGACGTCGCCGCGCTCGCGTACCTGCGCGTGCCGCAGCTGCCGTCCTCGCGCGCGTGGGGCGATGCCCCGGCGGTCTCGCTCGCCGAGTACCGCGCACGCGTGCCGCGCGACCCGGCGCTCGTGCAGGCCGTCCCGGTGCCGGCGCGGCCGTTTCCCGCCGCGCTGCGCGACGCCGACCTCCTGCCGCGCGCGGCGCGCCCGTCGGACCGGGCGAACGCGGCGTGGGGTGCGCTGGCGCTCGTCGGCCTCCCGTACCTGCTGTGGCGCGCCTGGCGGCGCCGCCGCGACCGCGCCCGGTGAAAGGCGCCGCCGAGTTCCCCGCGCGGCCCGCAAGTGAGACACTGGCGCCGACACGCCGGCCGCCGCCGGCGCCGGACCCCACGCCATGAAGCCCAGTTTCATCGTCGCCTACCTCGACCAGTACGTGATCGGCCAGGAGGACGCCAAGCGGATCCTCGCGGTGGCCGTCTACGCGCACTTCCGCAAGATCGCGCGCGCGCAGGCCGAGGGCACGCGCGTCATGAAGAGCAACGTGCTGCTGATCGGCTCGTCGGGCACCGGCAAGACGCTGCTGTGCGAGACGCTGTCGCACGTGCTCGACGTGCCGTTCGTGACCGCCGAGGCGACGTCGCTCGCGCACACGCGCTACGTCAACGAGGAGATCGAGGCGGTGCTGCAGCGGCTGGTCGACCGCGCCGACGGAGACCTCGCCAAGGCGCAGCGCGGCATCGTCTTCATCGACGAGATCGACAAGCTGAAGGCCACCGACGGCGAGCAGCGCGGCAGCTCGGGCGAGAGCGTCCAGCACGCGCTGCTGAAGATCATGGAGGGCTCGCAGGTCAAGCTGCACTCGGGCCGCTACATCGACACGACGAGCATCCTGTTCGTCTGCGGCGGCGCGTTCGTGGGCCTGGACGAGATCATCCGCTCGCAGACGCACGGCTACGGGTTCATCGCCACGCAGCGGGGCGACAACCAGCGGATCCTCGACCGCCTCAACACGCGCGTGAAGCCGACGGACCTCTTCACGTACGGCCTCATCCCCGAGTTCACCGGCCGGCTGCCGATCATCGCCCGCTTCCACGACCTCACGCGCGAGATGCTGGTGCGGATCATGACCGACACCAAGAACTCGCTGTACGGCCAGTTCCGCGACATCTTCCGCGACGAGGGCGTCGAGCTCGTCGTCGAGCCGAGGGTCTTCGAGCAGATCGCCGAGCTCGCCATCGAGTACAAGACCGGCGCGCGCAGCCTGCGCGGGATCTTCGAGGAGCTGATGACGCCGGTGCTCTACCAGATCCCGGACAGCCCCGACATCCGCCGTGTCGTCGTGACGTCGCTGTTCACCGACCCGACCTACCATCGCGCGCCGGCGCCCGCCGGCGCGCCGGTCGCGCCCTGAAGGCGCACGCCGGCGTGGGCGTCGCCGAGCCGGCGGCCCGCGCGGAGCCCGGCGACGCGCTGCCCCGCTTCCTCGCGCGGCTCGGCCACGCGCTGATCGCCACCGGCGAGGTGGTCGCGGTCGCCGAGGACCTCCTGCGGCGGATCGCGCGGGCGCACGGGGTGCCGGACTTCAACGTCGTCGCGCTGCCCACGGTGCTGTTCGTCAAGCTCGACGACGGCGACGCGGCGCGCGTCGACTTCACGTCGGAGGAAGGCGTCGCGCCGACGTTCGCGCAGATCGACCGCGTGTTCGCGCTGGCGCGCGACGCCGAGGCGCTCGCGGTCACGCCGGCGGAGGGCCTGGCGCGCCTCGACGCGATCATGGCCACGCGGCCGCGCTTCGGCGCCGTGGCCGGCGTGGCCGGCCACGCGCTGATGACGGTGGGCATCGCGCTGGTGCTGAAGCCGTCGCTCGCGATCGTGGCCCCGGCCGCCGTGTTCGGCGCGGTCGTCGGCGTGCTGAAGGCCTTCGCGCACAACCGCGGCATGCTGCAGACGCTGCTGCCCACGCTCGCGGCGTTCGTCGTCGCCGCGCTGGCGCTGCTCGCGGTCGGCCACGGCATGGACGTGTCGCCGCTGCGCGTCGTCATCGCGGCGCTGGTCACGTTCCTGCCCGGCGGCGTGCTCGCGATCGCGACGATGGACCTGGCGTACGCCGACGTCGTGTCGGGGGCGAGCCGGTTCGTCACCGGCATCGTGCAGCTCCTGTTCCTCGTGCTCGGGATGACGATCGCGGCGTCGCTGGTCGGGCTGCCTGCGGAGCAGCTGCTGGCGGTCCCGCGCCCTGAGCAGCTGGCGCCGTGGGCGGTCTGGCTGGGCGTGGCGGCGTTCGGCGTGGGCACGCTGCTGCACTACGACGCCGCGCCGCGCGCGCTGCCGTGGATGCTCGTCGTGCTGGCCGCCGGCACGGCGGCGCAGCTCGCCGGCAACGCGGCGCTCGGCGGCTACCTCGGCGGCTTCGTCGGCGCGATGGTGGTGACGCCGATCGCGTACCTGATCCAGTACCGGCTCTCCGGGCCGGCGGCGATGGTGACGTTCGTGCCGGCGCTGTGGCTGCTGGTGCCGGGCTCGCTCGGGCTCATCGGCATGACCGAGCTCGCGAGCGACAACCCGCTGGCCGGCGTCGAGAATTTCACGACGACGCTGTTCTCGATCGTCGCGATCGCGCTGGGCTCGCTGGTGGGGTCGGGCGTCTACAACCTGCTCTTCGACCCGATCTTCCGCAGCGCGGGGTCGGTGGCGGAGTCGGTGCGGCGGCGCTTCGGCCGGTAGGCGGACGGAGCCGCGCTTGACATCGGTCCGTCATTCGATATTCTTGGAAGCATGAAAGCCGCTGCCCGCCGGATCGATCCGCGCGACGACGAGGCCTCCCGCGCCGTGGCCGCGCTCGCGGCGCTCGCCCAGCACACGCGGCTCGCGATCTTCCGCCTGCTGGTCGAGCACGCGCGCGACGGGGCCACGCCCGGCGCGATCGCCGCCGCGCTCGACCTCGCCCCCGCGACGCTGTCGTTCCACCTGAAGGAACTCGTCAACGCGGGGCTCGTCACCGACCGGCGCGACG
>JBGAMF010000165.1:0-5777 GCA_044223185.1 Casimicrobiaceae bacterium
CAGCAGCGCGCCGCCCATGCCCTCGGTGCCGCCGATGACGCCGAGCGTGCCGAACGTGCCCTTGTTGACGTTGCGCGCGCGGCGCGCCAGCACCGGCGGCAGCGCCGCGGCGAGCGCGGGCCAGTCCAGCCGGTGGCCCTGCGCGCCGTCGCCGGCGTCGATGCCGAGCGCGTGCACGCTGACGCGGCCGCAGAGGTCCGGTCCGTCGCCGGTGAGAAGCCCCGGCTTCAGCGCGATGAACGTCGCCGTGGCGAACGCGCGCACGCACGGCGCGTGCGCCTGCCCGGTGGCGGCGTCGAGGCCGCTCGGCGCGTCGAGCGCCAGCACCGGCGCGCCGCAGGCGTTGGCCCACTCGACCTGCGCCGCGTAGGGCGGCGCGACCGGCCGCGCGAGCCCGATGCCGAACAGCCCGTCGACCACCAGCGCGGGGCGCACGCGGTCCGGGGCCTCCACGGTGGTGCCGCCCGCGGTCGTGCAGGCACGGTGAGCCGCTGCGGCGTCGGGGGGCAGCCGCGCGGGATCGCCGGCAAACACCACCCGGACGTCGTGGAAGTCGGCACGCAGGAGCCGGGCGACGACGAACGCGTCGCCGCCGTTGTTGCCGGGGCCCGCGAGGACGACGACCGGGCCGCCGCGGTCGCCGGCCAGTTCCCGGGCGACCGCCGCCGCGGCGGCTCCGGCCCGCTCCATCAGCGGCTCCCCGGCGTGGCGCGCCTCGAGCGCACGCAGTTCGGCGACGTCGAGGATCGGCGGCAGGCGGTCGGACATGTGCCGATTATAGGGGCGTCGCCGCGGCGGCCGGCGCCGGCATGGGCACGGCGGCGCAGCCGGCGCGCGTAGACAAACCCGCGACCGCGCCGCTACACTAGCGCGCCCAGGGCGCCGCCCCTGCGAGGTGTGGTGGCGGCGCTCCAGCCCTCCCCAACGACCGCACGCGGCGCGCCCGCCGTGCCCCACCGGAGAACCCGATGAAGCTCCTCCCCAAGACCGGTTTCGTCCTGATCGCCGCGCTGTTCGCGCTGTCGGCGCAGGCGCAGGACCTGACCGGCACGCTGAAGAAGATCAAGGACAGCGGCACCATCGTGCTCGGCACGCGCGAGTCGTCCGGTGCGCTTGCCTACACGCTGGGCGACGGCAAGTACGTCGGCTTCCACACCGAGATGGGCGAGCGGATCGCGAAGGACATCCAGCGCGACCTCAAGATGCCCAGGCTCGACGTCAAGTTCCAGCCGGTGACGTCGCAGAACCGCATCCCGCTGATGCAGAACGGCACCGTCGACCTCGAGTGCGGCTCGACGACCAACACCGCGGCGCGGCAGAAGGACGTGGCGTTCGCGATGACCACCTACGTCGAGGAGGGCCGCATCGTCGTCAAGGCGAACTCGCCGATCAAGGGCATCGCCGACCTGAACGGCAAGACGGTCGCGACGACGACCGGGACGACGTCCGTGCAGACGCTGCGCAAGAACAAGCGCGCCGCGAACATGGACTTCAAGGAGGTGTTCGGCAAGGACCACGCCGACAGCTTCCTGCTGCTCGAGTCCGGCCGCGCCGACGCGTTCGTGATGGACGGCCAGATCCTCGCCGGCCTCGTGTCGAAGTCGAAGGCCCCCGCCGACTACAAGATCCTGGGCGAGATCCTCTCGGTCGAGCCCATCGCCTGCATGATCCGCAAGGACGACCCGGCGTTCAGGAAGGCGGTCGACGACAGCATCGTCGCGATGGTCAAGAGCGGCGAGTTGGCGAAGATGTACGACAAGTGGTTCATGCAGCCGATCCCGCCCGCCAACACCAAGGTCGGCCTGCCGCTGTCCGACGCGACGAAGAGCGCGTGGGCGAACCCGAACACCAAGCCGATGGAAGAGTACGCGCTGCCGTGACGAGGCAGGGGCGGCGCGCAGCGCGGGCTGCGCGTGCCGGCGAAGCGCGGCAGCGGCGGGACCGCGCCGCGCTTTCTGGTGACCGGCACCGCGCGTGCCGCCGGGGGGCTCTGCGATGAGCTGGGATTGGCAGGTCTTCTTCCAGGACACCGGCGGCGGGCAGACGTACTTCAACTGGATGATGTCGGCGTGGGGCTGGACGCTGCTGGTGTCCGCCTGCGCGCTGGTCGTGGCGCTCGTGTTCGGGTCGCTGATGGGGATCCTGCGTACGACGCCGGTCAAGGCGTTCGTGTGGCTCGGCAACGCGTGGACCGAGCTCTTCCGCAACATCCCGCTGCTGGTCCAGATCTTCCTCTGGTACCACGTCATCCCGTCGCTGTTCCGCCCGCTGCAGGCGGTGCCCGACTTCATCGCCGTCGTGATCGCGCTGGGCTTCTTCACTTCCGCGCGCATTTCCGAGCAGGTGAAGGCGGGCATCCAGGCGCTGCCGCGCGGCCAGCGCTACGCGGGCCTCGCCGTGGGCCTGACGCTGCCGCAGACGTACCGCTACGTGCTGCTGCCGATGGCGTTCCGCATCGTGATCCCGCCGCTGACCAGCGAGTCGATGAACATCGTCAAGAACTCGTCGGTGGCCTTCGCCGTCAGCATCACCGAGCTCACGTTCTTCGCGATGCAGGCGCAGGAGGAGACCGCGCGCGGCATCGAGATCTACCTCGCCGTCACGTTCCTGTACTTCGTCTCGGCGTTCGCGGTCAACCGCGTCGCGGCCGCGATCGAGAAGCGCGTCCGCGTGCCCGGGATGATCGGGGGCGCCAAGTGAACCTGTCCTTCGCGTTCTTCGACTGGGGCATCGTCCAGAGCTTCATCCTCAAGGGCTTCCTGTTCTCGGTCCAGCTGACACTGGTGGCGATGGTCGGCGGCATCGCGCTGGGGACGGTCCTCGCGCTGATGCGGCTGTCCAGCAAGCGCTGGCTGGTGCTGCCGGCGGCCGCCTACGTGAACACGCTGCGCTCGATCCCGCTGGTGATGGTGATCCTGTGGTTCTTCCTGCTGATCCCGCTGCTGATCGGCCGGCCGCTGGGCGCCGAGGTGTCGGCGATGATCACGTTCACGGTGTTCGAGGCGGCGTACTACTCCGAGATCATGCGCGCAGGCATCCAGTCGGTGCCCAAGGGCCAGGTGTCGGCGGGCTACGCGGTCGGCATGAACTACGCGCAGTGCATGCGGCTCATCGTGCTGCCGCAGGCGTTCCGCAACATGCTGCCGGTGCTGCTGACGCAGACGATCATCCTGTTCCAGGACACGTCGCTCGTGTACGCGGTCGGCGCCTACGACCTCCTGAAGGGCTTCGAGGTCGCCGGCAAGAACTTCAACCGGCCGGTCGAGATGTACCTGCTCGCCGCGCTGGTCTATTTCGTCATCTGCTTCTCGCTGTCGATGCTGGTCCGGCAGCTGCAGAAGCGGATAGCCATCATCCGCTGAGGGCCGGGGGCCGCGAGACATGCAAGCGATGATCGACATCAGGGACGTCTCCAAGTGGTACGGCAGCTTCCAGGTGCTGACCGACTGCACGACGAAGATCGCCAAGGGCGAGGTCGTCGTCGTCTGCGGCCCGTCCGGGTCCGGCAAGTCGACGCTGATCAAGTGCGTCAACGCGCTCGAGCCGTTCCAGAAGGGCGACGTGATCGTCAACGGCACCTCCATCGCCGACCCGAAGACCAACCTGCCGAAGCTGCGGTCGCACGTCGGCATGGTGTTCCAGCACTTCGAGCTCTTCCCGCACCTGACGGTCACCGAGAACCTGACGCTCGCGCAGATCAAGGTGCTCGGGCGCAGCAAGGACGAGGCGCTGCAGCGCGGGCTCAAGATGCTCGACCGCGTCGGCCTGAAGGCGCACAAGGACAAGTTCCCGGGCCAGCTGTCGGGCGGGCAGCAGCAGCGCGTCGCGATTGCGCGCGCGCTGTCGATGGACCCGATCGTCATGCTGTTCGACGAGCCGACCTCCGCGCTCGACCCGGAGATGGTCGGCGAGGTGCTCGACGTGATGGTGCAGCTCGCGCTCGAAGGCATGACGATGATGTGCGTGACGCACGAGATGGGCTTCGCGCGCAAGGTCAGCCACCGGGTGATCTTCATGGACCAGGGGAGGATCGTCGAGGACGCGACGAAGGAGGACTTCTTCGGCACGCCGAGGTCGGAGCGGGCGCAGCAGTTCCTCGCGAAGATCCTCCAGCATTGACCGGCGCAAGTCGTGTGGCGGGCGCTGTCGCGCCGCGTGCACGACATGCGCCGGGAAATCAGCGCGAGAAGCTTCGGGCGGCCGGGCGCCTCTCGCGTAGCAAGGACCACGAAGCGCGCCGTTCAGAGGTCGCTTCGCTCCCGGTTCGGCAGCGCGCGCATGCGGGCTGAATGCCTTCGATCACCGTCATCGCCATTCGAGACCATGAATATCCGCCACCTCCTTGCCGTTGCATGTTGTGCCGTTTCGTCGCTTGCTCTGGCGCAGTACCCCGACCACGCGATCACGATGGTCGTGCCGTTCCCGCCGGGCGGGCTCGCCGACGCGGTCGCGCGGCCCGTCGCCGAGGCGATGGGGCGCGACCTGAAGCAGTCGGTGGTGGTCGAGAACAAGGCCGGCGCGGGCGGCGGCATCGGCATGGCGAACGTGGCGAAGGCGAAGCCCGACGGCTACACGATCGTGATGGCGCTGTCGTCGTACACGGTGCTGCCGGAGGCCGACAAGCTCTTCAACCGGCCGCCGATGTACACGCTCCCCGAGCTGAAGCCGATCGCCCGCTTCACCGCCGACCCGACGGTGTTCGCCGTGCGCGCCGACGCGCCGTGGAAGACGATCCAGGAGTTCGTCGCCGACGCGAAGAAGAACCCCGGCAAGTTCACCTACGGGTCGTCCGGCAACTACGGGACCATGCACGTGCCGATGGAGATGTTCGCCGGCGCGGCGGGGGTCAAGATGGTGCACGTCCCGTACACGGGCGCGGGTCCGGCGATCGTCGGGCTGCTGGGCGGGCAGGTCGACGCGCTGTCCACGGGTCCGGCGACGGTCGCGCAGCACGTGAAGGCCGGCAAGGTCCGGGTGCTCGCCCACTGGGGCGACGTGCGGCTGGTCGCGCTGCCCGACGTGCCGAGCCTCCGCGACTCCGGCACCGACGTGCAGTACGCGCAGTGGTCGGGGCTGTTCGTCCCCGCGGGCACGCCCGACGCGGTGGTGGCGCGCCTGCGCGACGGGCCGCGCCAGCGACCCGCGCGTGAAGGACGTGCTGCTCACCGCGGGCAGCCCGGTCCAGTACCTCGACGCCCCGAGTTCCAGCGCTACGTCGACGCCGACGCCGCGAAGATGGCCGACGTGGTCAAGCGCATCGGCAAGGTCGAGTAGCCGCCGCGCGCGCCGGACGACTGCGCGAGGGCGCCCCACGGAACGGCGAAACGACGGCGCCACGGTACGGCGAAACGACGGCGCCACGGTACGGGAACCGCGGCGCGAGGGCGGCGCGAGGGGCGCGGGAGACCCTCTCCCCAGCGGGGAGAGGGGCGGGGTGAGGGGCGGCCTCCGACGCGGC
Organism: Casimicrobiaceae bacterium; assembly: GCA_044223185.1. Classification (GTDB taxonomy): domain Bacteria; phylum Pseudomonadota; class Gammaproteobacteria; order Burkholderiales; family Casimicrobiaceae; genus VBCG01. The sequence goes on from JBGAMF010000165.1 coordinate 5,459, forward strand.
GTATAATCGGCGTTTACGCCTCCCCCGACGATGGCCGACATCCTCTCGTTGGCGGGCGGGCCGGCGCTGTCGCCGTTCCGCCTCGCCAAGCTGCTGCAAAGCCTCGCCGAAGCGCGTTCCGCCCACCGTGTCGCGGCCGTCGATGCCGCGTACCGGCACTTCGTCGAACTCACGCGCCCGCTCACCGCGACCGAGCGCGCGACGCTCGAGCGCCTGCTGACGTACGGCGCCGCGGCCGGCGCCTCGGCCGACGCCGCCGGCACGCTGCTGCTGGTCGTGCCGCGCGCCCGGAACGATCTCGCCGTGGTCGTCGAAGGCG
>JBGAMF010000029.1:0-41171 GCA_044223185.1 Casimicrobiaceae bacterium
CGAAAGAACGAGCGTCGTGCATGCGGACGGCGCCCGATCACACGTCGGCGCCGCTTGTGCAGCGTTTCCCTAGCGCCGCTCGATCCAGTACTGGATGCCGATGGCGAGCAGCGTGAACGCGACGAGCGGGAACGCCGCGGAGAAGAGCGGCGGCCAGTTGTTGAGCACGCCCAGGTACGAGAACAGCCGCTCGATCAGCCAGAAGGCGAGGCCCAGCATCGTGCCGGCGAACAGGCGGAAGCCGACGCCGCCCTGCCGGCGCTGGAACTGCGCGAACGGCAGCGCGAGCAGCATCATCACCAGCACCGCCAGCGGGTAGAGCACCTTCGACCACAGCGCGATCTCGAAGCGCGACGTCCGCTGCGCGCTGCTGCCCAGCACGCGGATGTTGTCGTACAGCGTGGACAGCGCGAGCTTCTCCGGGGCGACCTGGTAGACGGTCAGGATCGACGGCTGCAGCACCGTCGGCCACAGCCACGTCGGCATCGTGGACACCTGCGCCGAGTCGCGCCCGAGCTCGGTGACGCTCACCTTGTCGAGCCGCCAGTGACCGGTGCCGGCGAAGCGCCCGGACTCCGCGCTGCGCACGGCGGTCAGCCGCAGGTCGCGGTCGAACTCGTAGATGCGCACGCCGACCAGCGTCATGTCGGCGAGCACCGTGCGGATGTTGACGAACGTGTAGTCCTGCTTGAACCAGAACCCCGACTCGAACTGCTGCGCGACCACGCCGGTGGCGCCGCCCATCGCCGCCGCGCGCACGTTCTGCGCGAGCCGCTCCGACTGCGGCGCCACGTACTCGCCGGCGAGGAACGTCGCGATCGCCAGCGGGAAGCCGACGCGCAGCACCGCCCACACGACCTGCAGGATCGACGCGCCGGACGCGCGCATCACGGTGAACTCGGAGTTGGCCACGAGCTGCGAGATCGCGAACAGCGTGCCGATCAGCGCGGCGACCGGGAAGAGCTCGTACAGCCGCGACGGGATGTGCAGCGCGACGAACAGCAGCGCGCTCGTCAGCGTGTAGCTGCCGCGGCCGACGTCGCGCATCTCGTTGATGAGGTCGAAGAACGTGAACAGCCCGATCAGCGCGACGAAGATCAGCAGCGTCGAGGCGAGGACGTCGCGGCCGATGTAGCGCGTCAGCGTGCGCATGGGCGGTCAGCCGGCGCGGCGGCGCAGGCCGCCGAGGAGACCGGAGATCGACAGCTGGTGCCGGAACAGCAGGAACACGACGACGAGCGCCGCCAAATGGGGCAGCGCGAGGCCGACGGCGAGCCCGATCTTGCCCTGCGCGATCATGCTCTGGACGATGTTGATGCAGTTCGTGTAGAGCATGTAGAGGAACGCGGCGGCGATCAGGTTGAACGACCGGCCCATCCGCGGATTCACGTAGGCGAGGGGAATCGCGAGCAGCGTCAGCACCAGCGCGAGGATCGGCACCGACAGCCGCCAGAACAGCTCGGCGCGCTGGCTGCGGCCGTCGGCGACGAGCAGCGCGGCGGTGGGGATCGCCTTGTTCGACGTCGGCAGCGCGCGCGCCTCGGCGGGCTCGATGCGCCGGCCGAGCCGGTCGAATTCGATCAGCCGGAAGTCCGCCGAGCCGGGCTTGCCCTCGTAGCGGCGGCCGTCCTCCAGCACGACGAAGCGGTCGCCGTTCCCCTCCTCGACCAGGTGCCCCAGGCGGGCGACGGTCGTCGCGTCGCGGCCGTCCTCGACCGAGTGCAGGAACACGTTGCGGATCCGGCCGTCGATCGGGTTGATGCTCTCGATGTAGACGACGATGCCGGCACGCCGGAACTCGCGGAACAGGCCGGGGGACAGGAACGTGAGCTCGTCGCGCGACTCGAGCTGCCGCTCGTACTCGAGCTTGCGCTGTTCCGCCCACGGCGACAGGAACAGCGACAGCAGGACGATCGCGACGAGGAACGGCGCCGCGAACAGCAGGATCGGCCGCAGGCACGCCGTCAGCGACTGGCCCGACGTGAACCAGACGACCATCTCGCTGTCCCGGTACCAGCGGGAAAGCGTCAGCAGGACCGTGAGGAACAGCGCGACGGCCAGCAGGATGTTCAGGTAGAACATCGCGTTGAAGCCGATCAGCGCCAGCACGCCGTCGGCGGCGATCGCCCCGCCGGCCGCCCGGGCCAGGATCCGGACCACGGACTGGGTGAACAGGATCGCGAGCAGCACGACGAACAGCCCGACGACCGTCGTGGTGAGCTCCCGCGTCAGGCTGCGGCGGAAAATCATGACGCGGGGAAAAGTTTTGACTTTTTGACGGTGATTTGCCGATAATGCTCGCCACGCCTTGTAACCGTAACAAAACGCGGAAGCGGGAGACGAGGGATCGTGATGGAATTTACCATAAAAAGCGGCAGTCCCGAGAAGCAGCGCAGCGCTTGCGTCGTCGTCGGCGTGTTCGACAACCGCAAGCTGTCGCTGTCGGCGGAGCTCATCGATCGCGCCAGCAACGGCTACATCGGCGAGATCATCCGCCGTGGCGACATGGAGGGCAAGCTCGGCTCGACGCTGCTGCTGCACAACGTGCGCGGCACGCTCGCCGACCGCGTGCTGCTGGTGGGCCTGGGCAAGGAGCGCGACTTCCGCGACCGCGAGTTCCGCACCGCGATCCGCGCCGCCGTGAAGCTCCTGAACGAGACCGGCTCGTACGAGGCGGTGCTCTACCTGACCGAGGAGAAGGTCAAGCGGCGCGAGGTCGTCTGGCGCGTCGAGCACGCGGTGGTCGTCGCGATGGAGGCCGTGTACCGGTTCGAGCAGATGAAGAGCCAGCCCACCGAGGTGCGGCGGCCGCTGCGCAAGCTCACGCTGTCGGTGCCGCAGCGCTCGGACCTCGCGGCGGGCGAGAAGGCCGCCGCGCAGGGCCTCGCCATCGCGCACGGCATGGACCTCGCGCGCGACCTCGGCAACCTGCCGGGCAACGTCTGCACGCCGGCCTACCTGGCCGAGCGGGCGACGCAGCTCTCCGCCGAGTTCCCGGAACTCGTCGTCAAGGTCCTCGAGCGCAAGGACTGCGAGGAACTCGGCATGGGCTCGTTCCTGTCGGTCACGCGCGGCAGCGAGGAGCCCCCCCGGTTCATCGTGCTCGAGTACCTGCACGCGCAGCGCAAGCAGGCCAGGCCGTGCGTGCTGGTCGGCAAGGGCATCACCTTCGACACCGGCGGCGTGTCGCTGAAGCCCGGGCCCGACATGGACCAGATGAAGTTCGACATGTGCGGCGCCGCCGCGGTGCTGGGCACGTTGCGCGCCGTCGCCGAGATGAAGGCGCAGGTCAACGTGGTCGGCCTGATCCCCGCGTGCGAGAACATGCCGTCGGGCCGCGCGACCAAGCCGGGCGACATCGTCACCAGCATGTCCGGGCAGACGATCGAGATCCTCAACACGGATGCGGAAGGCCGGCTGATCCTCGCCGACGCGCTGACCTACGCCGAGCGCTACGAGCCCGAGGCCGTCGTCGACGTCGCCACGCTCACCGGCGCGATGGTGATCGCGCTCGGGCACGTCGCGAGCGGGCTCTTCTCCAACAACGAGACGCTCGCGCGCGCGCTCGTGACCGCCGGCGACGACGCCTTCGACCGCGCGTGGCAGCTGCCGCTGTGGGAGGACTACCAGGAAGGGCTGCAGTCGAACTTCGCCGACTTCGCCAACATCGGCGGGCGGGCCGGCGGCAGCATCACCGCCGCCTGCTTCCTGTCGCGGTTCACGAAGAAGTACGATTGGGCGCACCTCGACATCGCCGGCACGGCGTGGAAGGATGGCAAGGAGAAGGGCGCGACCGGGCGGCCGGTGCCGCTGCTGACGACGTGGCTGCTCGCGCACGAAAACCCGGTGGCGTGACGCCCGCCCGGTCTGCATCCGGATGACGACGATCGACTTCTACACGCACGTGGCGGACCCGCTCGCGGTCGCGGCGCGGCTCGTCGCGAAGGCGCTCGCCGCGCACGGCAGCGTGCGCGTGCTCACACCCGACGCCGCCGCCACCGACGCGTTCGACCGCATGCTGTGGACGGCCCCGGCGACCGGCTTCCTGCCGCACTGCCGGATGGACAGCCCGCTCGCCGGCGAGACGCCCGTGTGGGTCGACCACCGCCTCGAGCACGCCGGTCCGGCGGCGGTCCTCGTCAACCTGCACGCCGAGCCGCCGCCGTTCTTCTCCCGCTTCGAGCGGCTGGCCGAGATCGTCGGCGCCGACGGCCTCGAGGCGGGCCGCGAGCGGTTCCGCTTCTATCGCGAGCGCGGCTACGAGATGCGCACGCACGACCTGCGCGAACGGGGGTAGGGCATGCCCACCGCGCGCGAGCTGCTCGAGCAGGCCGACGCGCTGATGCGCCGCAACCGCGCGGCCGCGCTCGACGACATCCCGGTGCTGACCGACTCGGTGCCGATGATGGAGGATCGCCTGCCGCTGGCGCGGCCCCCGGCGGCGCCCGTGCCGCCGCCCGCGGCGCCGGCCCCGGCACCTGCCGGCATTCCCACGCTGACCGAGCGCGCATCCCCGGGCGGGCCGCACGAGCCGCCCGACTCGATGCTGCAGGAAGGCGGAGAGCCGTCGGACTGGCTGGAGATCGAAGGCGGTGAGCCGTCGATCGTCGGCGAGGCCCCCGATTCCGTGGCGATCGTGCCGCCCGTCGAGCTCGTGCGCGTGGCGGACGAGGCGCTGCTCATGGCGGCGGAGCACGAGGAGATCGAGCTCACCACGCCTGCCGAGGACGCCTTCGACGACGAGTTCGCGCCGCGCGAGTCGCCGCGCGATTTGGCGCCCGAGCCGCGCGAGGACGTGCGCGACGCCGACGCGCCGGCGGACGCGTGGGTCGACGCCGTGGAGCCCGAGCCGGCGGCGCAGTCCGCGTTCGCATCCGCCCCGGATGCGGCGACGGAACCTCTGGCAGACGAACGAGTGCCCGAAGCGCCGGCGGCGCCGGCGCCGGCGCCCGCGGCACCCGCAGCGCGCCGGACGACACCGCGCCGCCGGAGCCGGGGGCCGCAGCGCCGGTATGGTCGACGCCGGCCGTGCCGCTCCCGCCGCCGGTCCTGCCCGCGTGGCCGCCGCAAGTCGAAGCGCCGGCGCCCGTATGGACGCCGCCGGTCGCGGCACTCGCACCGGCGCCGGTGGCGCATCCGGTCATCGCCGAGCCCGAGCCGGCGGCGCCCGCGGCAAGCGCCGCCGACGACCAGGCGAAGTGGGACGCGATTGCCGAAGAGGTGCGCGTGCAGGTCCTGCAGCGCATCGACCTCTTCACCGACACCGGGCTGCGCGACCAGCTGGGCCTGCGCCTCAAGCCCATCGTCGAGCGCGCGAGCGCCGACCTGATCGCGACGATCAGCCTCAACGTCGGCGAGCTGCTGCGCGCGTACGTCGCCGAGGCGATCGAGCGCGAGATCGAGAGCTGGCGGCGCAATCACTGACCGGCCGCCGGCCGCGCACCCGTTGACGGCCGCGGCCGCTCGTGGTGTAAGATGCGCCGCATGAAGTCCCGCATCGCCATCCCCGCCGCAGCGCGCTCGTATGCGTTCGCGTTCTATTTCTGGTCGATCGAACCAGAGGGGCAGGCGCGACCGTAGGCTTCCGGCAACAGCGAAAGGATTCCACGACTCGGGCGGCCCCAAAGGCCGCCCGAGTTTTTTTTGCGCCATCGAAAACGACGTCGAGGAAACGAGCCATGGACCATGCGATGCCGATCGCCGCGGGAAGCGGGAAACCCGTCCGGACCGACAAGCCCTACCCGCTGGTCGCGCGCGACGCGCGCGCCGTTGCGGGCGCCGTGGAGGTGCGCGGGGTCCCGATCGGCGGCGACGCCGTGCAGGTGATGGCCGGGCCGTGCTCGGTGGAGACCGCGCCGCAGATGGAGGCCGCGGCGGCGGCGGTCGCGGCCGGCGGCGCGGCGATGCTCCGCGGCGGCGCCTTCAAGCCGCGCACCAGCCCGTACGCGTTCCAGGGCGCCGGCCCCGACGGACTCGCGCTGCTCACGGCCGCCGCCGCGCGGCACGGGCTGCCCGTGGTGACCGAGCTCACCGACGTCCGGCTGCTCGACACGTTCCTGCGTGCCGGGGTGGACGCGATCCAGGTCGGCACGCGCAACATGCAGAACTACGATCTGCTGAAGGAACTCGGCCGCGTCGACGTGCCCGTCGTGCTGAAGCGCGGCATGAGCGCCACGATCGCCGAGTGGCTGCTGGCCGCGGAGTACGTCGCCGCCGGCGGCAATCGGCGGATCGTGCTGTGCGAGCGCGGCATCCGGACGTTCGAGACGGCGTACCGCAACGTGCTCGACGTGACGGCGATCCCGGTCGTCAAGCGCGAGACGCACCTGCCGGTGATCGTCGATCCGTCGCACGCCGGCGGCAAGGCGTGGCTCGTGCCCGCGCTGGCCGCGGCCGCCGTGGCCGCCGGCGCGGACGGCCTGCTGATCGAGGTGCACCCGGACCCGGCCGCCGCGTGGTGCGACGCCGACCAGGCGCTGACGCCAGCCGAGTTCGCGGCGCTGATGCGCACGCTGCGCGCGGTGGCGGCCGCGGCCGGACGAACGCTCGGCGCCGGTGCCGTGCCGGCGCCGGCGCAGCGCGAGGACATCCCGTGCGTGCCCGCGCCGCCGGCGACCGCGGCCCCGCGCGGACCGCGCCGGCGCACGGTGTCGTCTGACATTCGCGGCGCGGTGCGCTAGATTGGAGGGATGTTCGAGCTCGCGCAGGTCACGCACCGGTACGGCACGACGCACGCGGTGAGCGTGCCGGACTGGCGCGCGGACGCCGGCGAGGCGTGGCTGCTCGCCGGGCCCTCGGGGTGCGGCAAGTCGACGGTGCTGCACATCCTGGCGGGCCTCATCGTGCCGGCGCAGGGCACCGTCGTCGTCGCGGGAACCGACGTCCGCGCGCTGTCCGAGGGCGCGCGCGACCGCTGGCGCGGGCGCACGATCGGCCTCGTGCCGCAGCGGCTGCACCTCGTCGGCGCGCTCGACGTGCGCGACAACCTGCGGCTCGCGCAGTCGCTGCCGGGCCTGCCGCCGGACGACGCGCGGATCACGGCGCTGCTCGAGGCCGTCGGCGTGGCCGACCTCGCGCACCGCTACCCGCGCGAACTGTCGCAGGGGCAGGCGCAGCGCGTCGCCGTCGCGCGCGCGGTCGTCAACCGGCCGGCGCTGCTGCTCGCCGACGAGCCCACCGCCAACCTCGACGACGCGCACGCGGCGCAGGCGCTCGAGCTCCTGCGCGCGCAGGCGATCGAGGCCGGCGCCACGCTCGTCGTCGCGTCGCACGACCAGCGCGTGCGGCCGCTGCTGCCGCGCACGTTCGCGCTGCCGGGTCATGCATGAGCGGCCGCGTGCGCGAAGAGACGCAGAGACGCCGAGGAAGCGGCGAGGGGCCTTCCTCTTCGCCTCCGCGTCTCCTGTGAAAGAATTGCCCGCATGACCGTGATGCGCCTCGCTCTGGCGTACGCGCGGCGGCGGCCGCTGTCGACGCTGCTCGTCGTCGTGCTGCTCGCGATCGGCGTGGCCACCGTCACGCTGACGCTGCTGCTGTCGCGCGAGCTCGCCGACCGGCTGACGCGCGACGCGGCCGGGATCGACCTGGTCGTCGGCGCCAAGGGCAGCCCGCTGCAGATCGTGCTCGCCGGTGTCTACCACGTCGACGTGCCGCCGGGGAACATCCCGCTCGCCGCCGTCGCGGAGCTGCGCGCGAATCCGCTCGTGCGGCAGGTGATTCCGCTCGCGCTGGGCGACAGCTTCCGCGGCTTCCGCATCGTCGGCACCGAGCCCGCGCTCGTCGCCCACTACGGCGCGACGCTGCGCGACGGGCGGCTGTGGCAGGGGCCGCTCGAGGCCGTCGTCGGCAGCGCCGTCGCGGCGGCGACCGGGATCGGCGTCGGCGGTGAGTTCGCGGGCGCACACGGCCTCGCGGAAGGCGGCGGCGAGCACTTTGAGGCGCGTTTCCGCGTGACCGGCGTCCTCGCACCCACCGGCACCGTGCTCGACCGCCTCGTGCTGACCGCGCTCGACAGCGTGTGGGCCGTGCACGAGCACCACGGCGAGGCTCCCCACGACGAGCACGAGGCGGAGCCCGAGCGCGAGGTGACGCTGGCGCTCGTGCGCTACGCGAGCCCGCTGGCCGCGGCGACGCTGCCGCGCGCGATCGACCGCAACACCGCGCTGGTGGCGGCTTCGCCGGCGTACGAGACCGCGCGGCTGATGACGGTGTTCGGCGCGGGGCTCGACTTGATCCGCGCCTTCGCGCTGCTGCTGGTCGCCGCGTCGGGCCTGATGCTGTTCGTCGCGCTGGCGCAGGCGCTGGAGGACCGCCGCTACGACCTCGCGATCCTGCGCGCGCTGGGCGCGTCGCGGCGCAAGGTCGCGGCGGTGCTGCTGCTCGAGAGCTTCGCGCTGACGCTCGCGGGCACCGCCGCGGGCATCGCCATCGCGCACGCGGCGGCGCTCTGCATCGGCCTCGTGGTTCCCGCGGCCGCGCCGCTCGCCGCGGCCGCGCAGCGGTGGGTGCCGGAGGAGTGGGCGGTCGTCGCGCTGGCGCTCGGCGCGGGTATACTGGCGGCTCTGTGGCCCGCGTGGCGCGCGATGCGCCTCGACGTGGCCGCGACACTTGCCGACAACTGACCCATGGCCTCCAAACGCCTCCTCGCGCTCGTCGTCGCCGCGCTGTGCGCGGCTCCCGCCGCGGCCGTCAACACGGGCATTCCGAGCACCGGGCTGCCCTCCGCGACCGACTATTCGAGCGCGATCCTGCCCGAGCGCGCGGGTGTGGTCTCGTGGAAGACGCTGGCCCAGGTGGAGCCGGTCAAGCAGGGCGGCAAGATGGTCGCCGAGTTTGCCAAGGACGTGCTGGCGCTCGACCGCAAGGACGTGAAGGTTCAGGGCTTCATGATCCCGCTCGACATCGGCGATAAGCAGAAGCGCTTCCTCATCTCCGCCGTGCCGCCGCACTGCTCGTTCTGCCTGCCCGCCGGCCCCGAAGCGGTCGTCGAGGTCGTCGCGAAGACGCCGGTCGCCTACACGTTCGACCCCGTCGTCCTGTCCGGCCGCTTCGCGGTCGTCAAGGACGATCCCACCGGCGTCCTGTACCGGCTGGCCGACGCCGTGCGCGTCGACGCGGCCGCGCCCGCAGTCAAGTAAGCCCTGCGCGCGCCGGATGCCCGGCGGGCGGTCGCGCCGGCGAATCCGCTATAATTTCAAGCTTTTACCGCACGAGGATCGCACCTTGCGTGCGGTGACGCCGACCATGGAACTCGCGAAGAGCTTCGAACCGCTGGCCATCGAGGCCAAGTGGTACCCGATCTGGGAGGCGAGCGGCTGCTTCCGGCCGTCGCTGAAGGCGGACGCACCGCCGTTCTGCATCCAGCTGCCGCCGCCGAACGTCACCGGCACGCTGCACATGGGGCACGCGTTCCAGCAGACGCTGATGGACCTCATGGTCCGCTACCACCGGATGCGCGGCGACGACACGCTGTGGCAGGTGGGCACCGACCACGCGGGGATCGCCACGCAGATCGTCGTCGAGCAGCAGCTGAAGGCGCAAGGCCGCACGCGGCACGACCTGGGCCGCGCCGAGTTCGTCGAGCGCGTGTGGGCGTGGAAGGAGGAGTCGGGGTCGGCGATCACCGAGCAGATGCGGCGGCTGGGCACGTCGGCCGACTGGACGCGCGAGCGCTTCACGATGGACGACGGGCTCTCGGCGGCGGTGCTGGAGACGTTCGTGCGCCTGTACGAGGACGGCCTCGTCTACCGCGGCAAGCGGCTCGTCAACTGGGACCCGAAGCTCGGCACGGCGGTGTCGGACCTCGAGGTCGACAGCGAGGAGGAGCAGGGCAAGCTCTGGCAGATCCGCTACCCGTTCGCCGACGGCGAGGGCTCGCTGGTGGTCGCGACGACGCGGCCGGAGACGATGCTGGGCGACGTCGCGGTCGCCGTGAATCCCGCCGACGAGCGCTACCGGGACCTCGTCGGCAAGCAGGTGACGCTGCCGCTGACCGGGCGCACGATCCCGGTGATCGCCGACGACTACGTCGACCGCGAGTTCGGCACCGGCTGCGTGAAGATCACGCCCGCGCACGACTTCAACGACTGGCAGATCGGCCAGCGGCACAACCTCGCGCCGATCCCGATCCTCGCCCTCGACGCGACGATCAACGACAACGCGCCGGAAAAATACCGCGGGCTCGACCGCTACGTCGCGCGCCGCGCCGTGCTCGCCGACCTGACGGCGGCGGGGCTGCTGGTGTCGGAGAAGGCGCACACGATGGTCGTGCCGCGGTGCGGGCGCACCGGCGAGGTGGTCGAGCCGATGCTGACCGACCAGTGGTTCGTCGACATGCGCCGCAAGGCGCCGGCCGGCCACCCGTTCTTCCCCGGGCACTCGATCCAGGACCTGTGCCTCGCCGCGGTGAGCGAGGCGGGCCTGCCCGCGGGTGCGCCGGGCAGCGGCGAGCGCGTGCGCTTCGTGCCGGCGGAGTGGCTGTCGACCTACCTGCACTGGATCAACAACATCCAGGACTGGTGCATCTCGCGGCAGCTGTGGTGGGGCCACCAGATTCCCGCGTGGTACGACGAGGCCGGCAACGTCTACGTCGCGCGCGACGAGGCAGCCGCGCGCGCGCAGGCGCGGGCGAAGCTGGGCCGCGAGCCGGCCGCGTTCCGCCGCGACGACGACGTGCTCGACACGTGGTTCTCCTCGGCGCTGTGGTGCCACTCGACGCTGGGCTGGCCGGAGGCCACACCCGAGCTCGCCAAGTTCCTGCCGTCGTCGGTGCTCGTCACCGGCTTCGACATCATCTTCTTCTGGGTCGCGCGGATGATCATGACGACGACCTACTTCACCGGCCACGTGCCGTTCCGCGACGTCTACATCAACGCCATCGTCCGCGACGAGGAAGGGCAGAAGATGTCGAAGTCGAAGGGCAACGTGCTCGACCCGCTCGACCTCATCGACGGCGTGGACCTCGAGACGCTGGTCGCCAAGGCGACGTCGAACATGATGGACCCGCGGCAGGCCGAGCGGGTCGAGAAACGCACCCGCAAGCAGTACCCGGACGGCATCCCGTCGTTCGGTGCCGACGCCGTCCGCTTCACGTTCGCGTCGCTCGCGACGTTCAACCGCACGCTCAACTTCGACCTCAACCGCTGCGAGGGCTACCGCAACTTCTGCAACAAGCTGTGGAACGCGACGCGCTTCGTGCTGATGAACGTGGAAGGGCGGGACTGCGGCCTCGACGAAGCGCAGCCGAAAGCGCTGACGTTCGTCGACCGCTGGCTCCTCGGGCGGCTGCAGCGGGCGAAGCACGACATCGCGACCGCCATCGAGCAGTTCCGCTTCGACCTCGCGGCGAAGGCGCTCTACGAGTTCGTCTGGGACGAGTACTGCGACTGGTACGTGGAGCTCGCCAAGGTGCAGCTGGCCGACGCCGACGCGGCCGGCGACCACGCGGCCGCGCGCGGCACGCGCTCGGTGCTCGTGCGCGAGCTGGAGGCCACGCTGCGGCTAGCGCACCCGTTCATCCCGTTCATCACCGAGGAGCTGTGGCACCCGGTGGCGCCGCTCGCCGGCAAGTCCGGCGCGACGATCTCGACGCAGCCGTTCCCGCGCGCGAACTTCGACCGCGTCGACGCCGCGGCCGACGCGCGCATGGCGCTGCTCAAGGAGATCGTCGTCGCCTGCCGCGCGCTGCGCGGCGAGATGAAGCTGTCACCGGCGCAGCGCGTGCCGCTCATCGCGGCCGGCGACGCGGCGCTGCTGGCGGACCTCAGGCGCTACCTGCTGCCGCTGGCGAAGCTGTCGGAGGTGCGCATCGTCGACGAGCTGCCCGCGTCCGACGCGCCGACGGGTGTCGCGGGCGGCTGCAAGCTGATGCTGCACATCGAGGTCGACCCGGCGGCCGAGCGCGAGCGCCTCGGCCGCGAGATCGCCCGCCTCGAAGGCGAGGTCGCCAAGGCCACCGCCAAGCTCGGTAACGAGGGCTTCGTCGCGCGCGCGCCGGCGGCCGTCGTCGAACAGGAGCGCGCGCGGCTCGCCGGGTTCGCGGCCACGCTCGACAAGCTGCGGCCGCAATACGAGCGCCTCCGCGGCTAGCGCGGCGATGACGCTCGCGGAGGGCGCGCAGCCGGGCGGGGTCCCGCTCGCGTCGCCCCGGCGCCGCCGGTGGCCGCGCGGCGCCGTGCTCGCGGCGCTGCTGTGGCTCGCCGTCGTCGTCCTCTGGTTCGGCTTCATCGAGCTGCGCGGCCTCTACTTCCCCGACGAGGGCCGCTACGCGGAGATCCCGCGCGAGATGCTGGCGACCGGCGACTGGGTGACGCCGCGACTGAACGGCTTTCCCTACTTCGAGAAGCCGCCGCTCCAGTACTGGGCCACCGCCGCGCTCTTCGCAGCGGCCGGCGCCGACGAGTGGACGACGCGGCTCTTCCCGGCGCTCGCCGGCTTCCTCGCCGTGCTGGCCGTGCTCGCGACCGCGCGCCGCCTGTACTCGCGGCGCGCCGGCTGGATGGCGGCGGCGGTGATGGGCTCCGGCCTCGGCTACTTTCTCGCGACGCAGTTCGTGACGCTCGACATGAGCCTGACGGCGTTCCTCACCGCGGCCCTGTGCGCGTTCCTGCTCGCGCAGGACCCGCGCGCGGCGCCGGACCGCCGCCGGCGCTGGATGCTGGCCGCGTGGACGCTGTGCGCGCTCGCGGTGCTGACCAAGGGTGTCGTCGGCGTGGTGCTGCCCGTGCTGGCAGTCGGCGCATACGTCGTCGTGCGGCGCGACGCCTCGCTGCTGCGGCGGCTGCACGTCGGGGCCGGCCTCGCCGTGCTGCTGGTCGTCGCGGCGCCGTGGTTCGTGCTGGTCGAGCTCCGCAATCCGGGCTTCGCCGAGTTCTTCTTCGTCCACGAGCACTGGCAGCGCTTCACGCAGCCCGTGCACCGGCGCGCCGGCCCGTGGTGGTACTTCGTGCCCATTGCGGTCGCGTTCCTCATGCCCTGGCTGCCCGCAATCGTCGCTGCCATCTCCCGCCGCGCGGCCGTCGCCCGCCCGCGGGTTGCGGGGACGTTCGACGCCCGCACGTTCTGCTGGTGCTCGGCCGCGGCGATCTTCGTGTTCTTCAGCGCGTCGTCGTCGAAGCTGCCCGCCTACATCCTGCCGGCGACCGGCGCCGTGGCGCTGGCGGTGGCGCCGGCGCTGGCCGCGCGCTGGCGGGCGACGGTGCGCGTGACGGCGTGGACGCTCGTCGCTGGCGGCTTCGCCGTGGCGGCGCTGACGATCCCCGTCGCCGCGCTCATCGAGGTGCCGGCGGTGCGCGACGTGTACGCCGCGAGCGAAGCCTGGGTCCTCGCCGCCGCGACGTTGCTCGTGTTGGGCGGCCTCCTCGCGTTGCGGCTGCTGCGGGTCCAACGGCGGTCGGCGGCGCTCGCGGTGGTCGTGGTCGCCGGAATGGCGGCCGCGCAGGCGGGTGCCGTGATCGCGCACAGCGTCGACGCGTACTTCTCCGGCGAGCGCCTGCTGGAGCGCGTCACCGGGCGCGAAGGCATCGTGCCGTTCCGCCCGGAGGTTCCGTTCTACAGCGTCGACATGTTCGACCAGACGGTGCCGTTCTACCTCGGCCGCACGGTGACGCTAGTCCGCGAGAAGGGTGAGCTCGCGTGGGGCATCGCCGCGGCGCCGGCCGGCTTCATCGCCGAACTGGCCGAATTCGAGCGGCGCTGGCGCGCGGACGGCGAGGCCTTCGCGATCATGCGCCCCGAGACGCACGCGCTGCTCGCCGCGGGCGGGTTGCCGATGCGCGTCGTCGACACGGACGGGCGGCGCGTCGTCGTCGCGCGGCGTTAGGAATTGGGGTCAGAGCTGTAAAACCGGGCCGATAGGCGGCAGCAAGAAAGGAAACGGTCATCCGGCCCGGTATTACAGCTCTGACCCCAATTCCGGCGACGCATGATTCAAGGATATGCCCGGAAATGCGAGTCTGACCCTCATTTCGCGCCGGCTCACGACGTTCGCGCGAGGTAGCCGGTGACCTCCTCGCGATCGTGGTACAGGTGCCGGATGCGCAGCGTGCACGCCACGCCGGCCGCCCCCACGATGGCCCCGATCCGCTGCTCGCACCGCCGGACTTCGTCGTAGCGCTTCTTCATCGGCAGCTTGAGGTTGAAGATCGCACGGCGCGCGGCGCCATCGGCGATCCACGAAGCGACGAGCTCGGCGATGCGCAGCGGCTGTTCGACGATGTCGCAGACGAGCCAGTCGACTGTTCGCCGCGGCCGCCACTTGAGGCCGTCCTCGCGCACGTGCGCGACCAGCGGGTCGCCGGCGACTTCGCCGCGCAGCCGCCCGTTGTCGACCGCGGTGACGCGCAGGCCCCGCTGCGCGAGCTGCCACGTCCAGCCGCCGGGGGCAGCACCCAGGTCGACGGCGCGCTGCCCGGGTCGCAGCAGGTTCGTCTCGTCGTCACCGAGGAACACGGTGAACGCCTCGGCGAGCTTCAGTGTCGAGCGCGACGGCGCGCGCGCGGGCATCCGCAGCCGCGGAATGCCGAGCGGCCAGTCGCCCGGTGCGGCGAGGGCGGTGCCGACGAACGCCGTGCGCCCGTCCGGCAGGAACACCCGCAGCCTGCGCGGCGCACGGTCGTCCTGCGCCCGGCGCGAGCGCAGCGCTTCCTCGACGCGCGGCGCCAGCGCGCGCGCGAGCTTTGAGAGCGCCTTGCCTTCGTTGGTGTCCGGGTACTCGAGCCAGACGCTGCGCCACGGCGGCGCGTGTGCGCGCTGTGGCGCGAGGGCGTCGATGGCCGCGACGAGCGGCGCCACCCGGTCGATCCGCGCGCCGGGTGCGGGCGCTGCGGTCAGCGGCACCGGATCGCCGCCGACCGCGATGGCGCGCGTGAAGATGGGGGCGGTGGCCGCACAGGCGCGGTCCCACGCGGCGACGTCGACGCGCGGCGCCCGCGCGACGACGTACGCGCTGCCGGGTTGTGCCTCGACTTCGAGCGCGACGGCCGCGCGCGCGGCGATGCGCGCGAGGTCCTGTCCCGCCTCCGCCTCGAAGCCCGCGCGGCAGTACGCGACGATCGCGGCCGCAGCGGCCATCGGCCGGCCGTCCGGCGCCGGACTACGCGCTCTGCGGCTCGGGCGCCTTGCGCTTCATCAGCAGGGCGGGGATGGGCCTCGCCTTGCCGTGGTGCCCGTGCGCGTGGTGCCCGTGGACGAGCGCGGCCTTGGCGTCGGCGGACGCCGCGGCGGGCCGGGCCGGCAGCGGCTGGTCGGGATTGCGCGCGTAGGCGTCCTCGCGCTCCTGCTCGCGCGCGCTGCGTGCGGGCGGCGCCGCGCGCGCTGCGGCCGGGGCCTCGCGGCGCGGTGCTTCCCGGTGCGACGTGCGCGGCGACGCGCGATCGCCGGACCGCGCTCCGCGCGCGGCCCGGTCGCGGGTCAGCGGCGCCCGTGCCGCGGCCGCGGCCGGATCGAAGCCGTCGAGCCGGACCACGTCGATCTTCTTCTTGAGCAGCCGCTCGATCTCGGTCAGGTACTTGTCTTCCTCGGGCGCGACGAACGAGACCGCCTCGCCGGACGCGCCCGCGCGGCCGGTGCGGCCGATGCGGTGGATGTAGTCTTCGGGCACGTGCGGCAGCTCGTAGTTGACGACGAGCGGGAGGTCGTCGATGTCGAGGCCGCGGGCGGCGACGTCGGTGGCGACCAGCACCTGCAGCTTGCCTTCCTTGAACGCCGTCAGCGCGTCGAGCCGCGCGGCCTGCGTCTTGTCGCCGTGGATCGCCGACGTGGCCAACCCGTCCTTCTCGAGCTGCCGCGCGAGGCGCGACGCGCCGTGCTTGGTGCGCACGAAGCACAGCACCTGCCACAGGTTGCGCGACGTCACGAGCTCGCACAGCAGCGCTCGCTTGGCTTCCTGCGGGCACTTGTAGACGGCCTGCGTCACGGTCTCCGCGGCCGTGTTGCGGCGCGCGACCTCGATCAGCTGCGGCTCGTTCAGCAGCTGGTCGGCGAGCTTCTTGATCTCGCCCGAGAACGTGGCGGAGAACAGGAGGTTCTGCCGCTTGGCGGTCGCGGGCAGCAACGCCATGATCCGCTTGATGTCCGGGATGAAGCCCATGTCGAGCATCCGGTCCGCCTCGTCGAGGACGAAGATCTCGACCTGCGACAGGTTGACGCTCCTCTGCTCGACGTGGTCGAGCAGGCGGCCGGGAGTGGCGACGAGGATTTCCACGCCCGCACGCACGATCGGCAGCTGCTGCTTGATGTCGACGCCGCCGAACACGCAGGTCGAGCGCAGCCCCGTGTACTTGCCGTACTCCTTGATCGCTTCCTCGACCTGGATGGCGAGCTCGCGCGTCGGCGCGAGGATCAGCGCCCGCACCGGGTGGCGCGCGGGCGACGGGCTCGTGTTGGCGGCCGGCTGCAGCTTGTGCAGGATCGGCAGGCCGAAGCCGGCGGTCTTGCCGGTGCCCGTCTGGGCGCCGCCCATGACGTCGAGGCCGGCCAGCACGACGGGAATGGCCTGCGCCTGGATCGGCGTGGGCGTGGTGTAACCGCTCTCGGCGACGGCCCGGAGGATTTCCGGGCTCAAGCCGAGCTCGACAAAGCTCGCAATGCTCATGAAGGCTCCTGGCGCGGCCTACCGCGCGGTGCGCGGCTTCCGGTCCAGGCAGCGTGTCAACGACGTTGCGTGGGGGTGCGACGCAGGTCGGGAGGGGCGGTGGCCCCGGCAACGCCCGGCTGCGCGCGGAGTGGGCGGTGACCGGAACGGCCGCCCGAAACGGCATTGTAGCCTAAGTAGCGGATTTTTCAAAATTTTTGTGGCGTGGCCCGGCACTTGCATCGTATAATCAAAGGCTTTTGTTGCGACGCAGCCAGGCCTGCGCGCCGCCCCCGCTTCCGGACCCGCCCATGACCTCCTCCCCGCGCCGCCCCGTTCGCGAACACGTGCGCAACATCGCGATCATCGCCCACGTCGATCACGGCAAGACCACGCTCGTCGACAAGCTGCTCGTGCAGGCGGGCACGTTCGCCAAGCACCAGCAGGTCGCGGAACGCGTGATGGACAGCAACGACATCGAGCGCGAGCGCGGCATCACGATCCTCGCCAAGAACTGCTCGATCGACTTCGCCGGGCACCACATCAACATCGTCGACACGCCCGGTCACGCCGACTTCGGCGGCGAGGTCGAGCGCGTGCTCGGCATGGTCGACGGCGTGCTGCTGCTGGTCGACGCGGTCGAGGGGCCGATGCCGCAGACGCGCTTCGTCACGATGAAGGCGCTGCAGCAGGGATTGAAGCCGATCGTCGTCGTCAACAAGGTCGACCGTCCCGGCGCGCGCGCCGAGTGGGTGGTCAACCGCACGTTCGACCTCTTCGACAAGCTGGGCGCCAACGACGACCAGCTCGACTTCCCCGTCGTGTACGCCTCCGCGCTCAACGGCTGGGCCACGCTCGACGTCGCCGTCGCCAAGAGCGGGCAGCCGCAGGGCGACGCGTCGATGAAGCCGCTGTTCGACACCATCCTGTCCGCCGTGCCGGCGCCCGAGGGCGACGTCGACGGCCCGCTGCAGTTCCAGGTCAGCGCGCTCGACTACTCGAGCTACCTCGGGCGGCTCGGCATCGGCCGCATCCGCCGCGGCCGGATCGCCCCGGGCATGGAGGTCGCCGTGCTGAACGGTCCGCTCGCCGCCGGTGCCGTGCCGAAGAAGGCGAAGGTCGGGCAGGTGCTGGGCTTCTCGGGGCTCAACCGCGAGCCGGTGGCCGAGGCGATGGCCGGCGACATCGTGCTCGTGACGGGCATCGACGACCTCTCGATCGGCACCACGCTGGCCGCCGCCGACGTGCCCGAGGCGCTGCCGCCGATCAGCGTCGACGAGCCGACGCTGTCGATGTACTTCCAGGTCAACACGTCGCCGCTCGCGGGCCGCGAGGGCAAGTACGTGACGTCGCGCAACCTCCGCGAGCGCCTCGCGAAGGAGCTGCTGACCAACATGGCGCTGCGCGTCGAGGAGACCGCCGACACCGACGCGTTCCTCGTGTCGGGGCGCGGCGAGCTGCACCTGACGATCCTCATCGAGAACATGCGGCGCGAGGGCTACGAGCTCGCGGTGTCGCGGCCGCGCGTCGTCACGCGCGAGATCGGCGGCGTCGTCAACGAGCCGTACGAGAACCTCACCGTCGACGTCGAGGACGCCCACCAGGGCGCCGTCATGCAGGAGCTGGGCGCACGGCGCGGCGAGCTCGCGCACATGGAGTCCGACCAGCGCGGCCGCACGCGCCTCGACTATCGCATCCCGGCGCGCGGTCTCATCGGCTTCCAGGGCGAGTTCATGAACCTGACCCGCGGGACCGGGCTCATGAGCCACGTGTTCGACGGTTACGCGCCGTCGAAGGGCGACATCCCCGAGCGGCGCAACGGCGTGCTGGTGTCGCAGGAGGACGGCGAAGCGGTCGCGTACGCGCTGTGGAAGCTGCAGGAGCGCGGCCGGATGTTCGTCTCGCCCGGCGAGATGCTGTACGAAGGGATGATCATCGGCATCCACAGCCGCGACAACGACCTCGTCGTCAACCCGATCAAGGGCAAGCAGCTCACCAACGTCCGCGCGTCTGGCAAGGACGAGGCGATCGCGCTGACGCCGCCGATCGAGCTCACGCTCGAATACGCCGTCGAGTTCATCGCCGACGACGAGCTGGTCGAGGTCACGCCGAAGTCGATCCGCATCCGCAAGCGCTTCCTCAAGGAGCACGAGCGGAAGAAGGCGGCCAGGGAAGCCGCGTAGCTGAAATTGGGGTCAGAGCTGCAATACGGCCCGGCCGCTTGCCAGACGCTCCAGGTCGTGGCCGTATTACAGCTCTGACCCCAATTTCGGATGATCCACGCCGTCCTGTTCGACCTCGACGACACGCTCGTCGACCATCGCGACGCCACCCGCGCGGCGCTGGCGGGCGTCCGGGCGACGTTTCCCGCGTTCGCCGCGATGTCGGTCGACGAACTCGGCGCGGCCAACCAGCGCATCCTCGAGGCACTGCACGCGGACGTGGCACTCGGGCGGACGACCGCCGCGGACGCGCGCGTCGAACGCTACCGGCGCCTGTTCGCGCTCGCCGGCGAGCCGGCCGGGCGCGCCGGCGCGGCGGCGGAGCTGCACCGCCGCACCTACGTGGCGGCACGGCGGCGCGTCGACGGCGCGCTGGAGCTCGTGACCGCGCTGCATGCGCAGGTGCGCGTGGCCGTCGTCACCAACAACACGGTCGCCGAGCAGCAGGACAAGCTTGCGGAGTTCGGGTTCGCGCCGGAGATCGACGCGCTCGTCACCTCCGAGGAGGTGGGCGTGGCCAAGCCCGACGCGCGGATCTTCAACGCCGCGCTCGCCCGCGTCGGGTGCGCCCCGGCCGACGCGGTCATGGTCGGCGACTCGTGGCACCACGACGTGCTGGGCGCGGTCGCCGCCGGGTTGCGGGCCGTGTGGTTCAACCGCCAGGGCGGCGCCCACCCGGATCCGTTCATCGCGCCGCAGATCGCCTCGTTCACGCCGACCGATGCCGCCGCTGCGACGCTGCTCGCGGCCGGCCGCGGAACGCCCGCCGCGCGGTGATCGGGTGCCCGCGGCCGGCCGCGACGGACCTGCCGAACTGACGCCCGCGCGCGCGTCGGCGTTCGCGCGCCTGGCACTCGCCAACGTCGAGCGCGAGTACCCGGCGAAGCTCGACCACGTGCTCGCGGGCGACGGCGATGCCCGGCCACCGCGGCTCCTGCACCCGGCGTTCCACGGCAGCTTCGACTGGCATTCGTGCGTGCACGCGCACTGGCTGCTGGCGCGGCTCGCCCGCCTCCATCCCGCGCTGCCCGAGCGCGGCGCGATCGCCGCGGCGTTCGACCGCCGCCTCACACCTGCCGCGATCGCGCGGAGGCGCTTACCTCGCGCGGCCCGAGGCGCGCTCGTTCGAGCGGACCTACGGCTGGGCGTGGCTGCTGGCGTCGCGCGCGAGCTGCCCACGCGCCCGACGCCCGCTGGTCGGAGGCGCTCGCGCCGCTGGCGCGAGCGTTCGTCCGGCGCTACGAGGACTACCTGCCGCTGCAGCGGCATCCGATCCGCCACGGCCTGCACGCGAACAGCGCGTTCGGGCTCGCGTTCGCGCTCGACTACGCGCGGGCCGCGGGGGAGCGCGGCCTGGAGCGGGCGGGCGTTGCCGCGGCGAACCGCTGGTTCGCGGCGGACCGCGCCGCGCCGGCGGGCTGGGAGCCGTCGGGCACGGACTTCCTGTCGCCGGTGCTGATGGAGGCGAACCTGATGCGCCGCGTGCTGGCGCCCGCCGCGTTCGACCGCTGGCTCGCCGGCTTCCTGCCGGGACTCGCGGCCGGTGTGCCGGCGGCGCTCACGCCGGCCGATGCCGGCGACCGGTCGGATCCCCAGCTCGCGCACCTGGACGGCCTCAACCTGTCGCGCGCCTGGTGCATGCGCGAGATCGCGGCCGCGCTGCCGCCGGGCGATCCGGCGCGCGCGCTGGACACGGCGGCGGCCGCGCAAGCGAAGGCCGGGCACGGAGGCCTCGACCACCGCGACTACGCCGGCACGCACTGGCTCGCGACGTTCGCGCTGCTGGCTGCCACCCCCGAGCGCGCAGCGGGCGACGCCACCGCCTGCTAGACTTTCCGGGCGATGACCGAACCCGCCCTCTACGCGCTGTTCGCGCTGCTGGCCGTGCTGGTGCTGCTGGCGGTGGCGATCCTGTGGCGGATCGCGGCGCTCGGCCGCGAGCGCGACGACGCGATGCGCGAATCCGTGCGCGCCGCCGCCGACCTGCGCGCGAAGCTCGACGCCGTGGTCGCGCAGGTCGCGCACGTCGAGCGTGACATCCGGCAGGACCTCGCCAACACGCGCTCCGAGCAGGGGCAGGCGGCGAGCGGGCTGCGCGCGGAAGTCGGTGGCGCCATCGGGAAGTTCCGCGAGAACACGCAGCAGCAGCTGACCGACATGGCCGGGCTGCAGCAGCGGCAGTTGCACGGGTTCGGCGAGCAGCTCGCCCGGCTCACCACGTCGAGCGAGCAACGGTTCGAGGCGGTCCGCGTCGCGGTCGAGCAGCGGCTCGACGCGCTGCGCACCGACAACGCGGCGAAGCTCGAGCAGATGCGGGCGACGGTCGACGAGAAGCTGCAGGCGACGCTCGAGCAGCGGCTCGGCGACTCGTTCAGGATCGTGTCGGACCGGCTGGAGCAGGTGCACAAGGGGCTGGGCGAGATGCAGACGCTCGCCACCGGCGTGGGTGACCTGAAGCGCGTGCTGACCAACGTGAAGAGCCGCGGCGGCTGGGGCGAGGTCCAGCTCGCAACGCTGCTCGCGGAGATGCTGAGCCCCGCGCAGTACGCGCAGAACGTCGCGACGCGCCCGGGCCGGGCGGAGCGCGTCGAGTTCGCGATCCGCTTCCCGGGGCGCAGCGAGGACGGCGCGCCGTGCTGGCTGCCGATCGACGCCAAGTTCCCGCTCGAGGACTACCAGCGGCTGCAGGAGGCGATCGAGCGCGCCGACGCCGCGGCGGTCGAGGCGAGCCGCAAGGCGCTCGACGTGTTCTTCCGCGACGAGGCGAAGAAGATCCGCGACAAGTACGTCGAGCCGCCGCACACGACGGACTTCGCGATCCTGTTCGTGCCGACCGAGGGCCTGTACGCGGAGGCCGTGTCGCGCCCCGGCCTCGCCGACGCGCTGCAGCGCGACTACCGCGTGATGCTCGCCGGCCCGATGAACCTGGCGGCGATGCTCAACAGCCTGCAGCTCGGCTTCCGCACGCTGGCGATCGAGCAGCGGTCGACCGAGGTCTGGCGCGTGCTGGGCGCGGTGAAGACCGAGTTCGGCAAGTTCGGCGACATCCTGGCGAAGACCAAGGAGAAGCTCGACCAGGTCGGGCGGACGCTGGACGACGCCGGGCGCAAGAGCACGACGATCGCCAGGAAACTGCGCGACGTCGAGGCGCTGCCGGAAGGCGAAGCCGACCGGCTGCTGACCGGGGACGCCGGCTTCGTCCTCGACGCCCTGCCGCTGCCGCCGCCGGAATCGAAGTAGCGCGCCCGGCACGATGATCACGGCACTGCGTCGCTGGCGCCAGCGGCGGATCCTGAAGACGCAGGCGATCCCGGAGGGCCTCTGGCGCGACGCGCTGGAGTCGCTGCCGTTCCTCGCGATGTACCGCGACTCCGAGCTCGCGCGCCTGCGCGAGAAGTGCGTGCTGTTCCTCGCCGAGAAGAGCGTCGTCGGCGCGCGCGGCCACCAGGTGACGCCGCGGCAGCGCGTCGTCATCGCGCTGCAGGCGTGCGTGCTGGTGCTGAACCTCGACCTCGCGTTCTACGACGGCTGGGAGAACGTCGTCGTCTACCCGGACGAGTTCGTGCCCGGCTGGGAGTGGGAGGACGAGGCGGGCGTCGTGCACACCAGCGACGAGCCGATGGCCGGCGAGGCGATGGAGCGCGGGCCGGTGATCCTGTCGTGGGCCGACGTCGAGGCGAGCCAGGACTGGGATGCGTCCGGCATGAACCTCGCGATCCACGAGTTCGCGCACAAGATCGACATGCGCAACGGCGCGGCGAACGGCTGTCCGCCGCTGCCGGCCGAGATGCCGCCGCACGTCTGGAAGCGGACGATGACGGCCGCGTACGAGCACTTCCAGGCGCGCGTCGCGCGCGGCGAGCGCACGGCGATCGACCCCTACGCCGCCGAGAGCCCCGCCGAGTTCTTTGCCGTGCTCTCCGAGGTGTTCTTCGTCGAGCCGCGCCTCCTGCGCCACGAGTACCTCGCCGTGTACCAGCAGTTCGCGCGCGGTTCTACCGGCAGGAGCCGGCGGCGCGGGCGGAGCTCCTCATGGATGCGTGACGCAATCGCGTGCGCATGAAGCGCGCACGCGATTGCGTCCCGAAGAAGTCAGCGCGACAGTCTTCGGGCGGCCGGGCGACTTTCGCGCGGAAAGGGCAACGAAGCGCGCCGTTCGCAGGTCGCTTCGCTCCCGGCTCGGTAGCACGCGCATGCGCGTTGACAGCCTCCGATGGTTGGCCACGCCAGTCACAGGTCTGTGACCGGGGCTTTCAGCGTGCATGCGCGCGCTACCGAGCTGCCGCGCAGCGGCCGCGATCGGCGCGCTTCGTAGCCTTTGCTACGCGGGAACCGCCCGGCCGCCCGAAGGTTTCCGCGCTCGCTATGTTCGACCGAAAAGCGCGTACGATGAGGTTCCGAGTTCACGCTACTGCTTCGGCGCGCTTTTCGGGCGAAAGACTTTGCACACGTCGTCGTGCGTCTCGACGTACGGCCCGCCGATGAGGTCGATGCAGTAGGGGACGGCGGGGAAGACGCCGTCGAGCGTCTCCTTGATCGCCTTCGGCTGGCCCGGCAGGTTGAGGATCAGCGCGCCGCCACGGATCACGCCGACCTGCCGCGAGAGGATCGCCGTGGGCACGTACTTCAGGCTCACCTGCCGCATCTGTTCGCCGAAGCCCGGCAGCACCTTGTGCGCGACGGCGAGCGTTGCCTCCGGCGTCACGTCGCGCGGCGCGGGGCCCGTGCCGCCGGTGGTCAGCACCAGGTGGCAGCCCACGACGTCGACCAGCTCGACCAGCGTGCGCTCGATCACCGGCTGCTCGTCGGGGATCAGCCGCTGCGCCATCTTCCACGGCGACTTCAGCGCCGCGGTGAACCACTCGGTGAGGCCCGGCAGCCCGCGGTCGACGTAGACGCCCGCGGAAGCGCGGTCGGAGATCGACACGAGGCCGATCTGGAGGGTCGGTTCGGAATTCATCGCGGGGGTTCCTCGGGGAGCGCCGGTGCGTCGCCGGCGCCGCTGTCCACCGCCTGCCGCAGCGTGCGGAACAGCGCGCGGTACCGGTGCGGCGGGCTGCCGCGCGCGCGCTCCGCCCGCGCGTCGCGCACCAGGGCCGCGAGCGCCGGCTGGTCGGCGGCAGGATGGGCGGCCGCGAACCGCGCGAGCGCGCCGTCGTCGACCATGAGCTCGTCGCGCCAGCGCTCGACGGCGGCAAAGCGGGCGTGGTCGTCCGGCACGCCGGCGGCCCAGCGCGCGAGCGCATCGCGGATCGGCGCCGGGTCGACGTCGCGCATCAGCTTGCCGATGTACTGGAGCTGGCGCCGGCGCCCTTCGTGCGCCCGGATGCCGCGCGCCTCCGTGACGGCGTCCACCAGCCGTTCCGGCAGCCCGAGTTCGCGCAGGCGCTTCGCGTCGAGCGCGACCAGCGCCTCGCCCAGGTCCTGCAGCGCGTGCATCGCCTGCTTGCGGCGGGTCTTGGACGGGGCCTCCGCCTCGGGTGCAGTCGGCGGCGGCGCGCGGTCGGAGCGGTGCATCGGCCGGGCGAAATAGGAGGTGGCGGGCGCCGGTTTCGGGGGATGGCGTTTGCTATGATAGCCGACCGGGTTTGCGCTGCTTCCTCGGGAGCGCCGCCAGCGCTCGACCGACGGCGCGGCAACAAGCAACGGCAGACTTCGATGACGACCAGCCTCGAGACCGGCAAGCCCGCAGCGGCGCCCCACGGCGCGTCCGGCGGCGGCGCGCACGCGCGCCACTTTCCCGTGCCGACCGCCGAGCTCGAGCGGATCGCCGCCGCCGTGCTTGCGGCCGCGAAGAGCGGCGGCGCGACCGCCGCGGAGACCGAGGTGTCGCAGGGCATCGGCCAGAGCGTCACCGTGCGCCAGTCCGAGGTCGAGACCATCGCGTACAACCGCGACAAGGGCATCAGCGTCACCGTCTACGCCGGCCAGCGGCGCGGGCACGCCAGCACCGCCGACTTCGGCGCCGACTCGATCGTCGCGACGGTCGGCAAGGCGCTCGCCATCGCCCGCTACACCGCGGAGGACCCGGCGGCGGGGCTGGCCGATCCCGACCGGCTGGCGCGCGCGTGGCCCGACCTCGACCTCTACCACCCGTGGGAGCTCCCCGTGGAGGCGGCCATCGACATCGGCCGCGAGGCCGAGGCGGCGGCGCTCGCCGTCGACGCGCGCATCACGAACAGCGAGGGCGCGACGGTCGCGCGCAGCGAGTCGGAGTTCGTCTACGCCAACAGCAACGGCTTCGCGGGGGGCTATCGCAGCTCGTGGCACCACGTCGACTGCGCGGTGGTCGGCGCCGA
The DNA here is from genome assembly GCA_044223185.1 of Casimicrobiaceae bacterium. GTDB lineage: Bacteria > Pseudomonadota > Gammaproteobacteria > Burkholderiales > Casimicrobiaceae > VBCG01. The sequence continues at coordinate 25,092 of JBGAMF010000029.1, forward strand.
CGGCGGCTCGATGCAGCGCGACTACTGGTACTCGGCGGCGCGCGCGCCGGCGGACCTGCAGGCCGCGGCAGCCGTCGGGCGCATGGCGGGCGAGCGCACGGTGCGCCGGCTCTCGGCGCGGCAACTGCCGACGACGGAGTGCCCGGTGCTGTTCGAGGCGCCGGAGGCGGTCGACCTCATCTCGTACTTCGTGCAGGCGGTGTCCGGCGGCAGCCTGTACCGCAAGTCGTCGTTCCTGCTCGACTCGCTGGGCACGCAGGTGTTCGCGCCGCACATCCGGCTGCGCGAGGAGCCGCACGTCCCGCGCGCCCGCGGCAGCGCGCCGTTTGACAGCGAGGGCGTCGCAACCGCGCCGCGCGACGTCGTGCGCGACGGCGTCGTGCAGGGCTACTTCCTGGGATCGTACTCGGCGCGCAAGCTCGGCCTCACGACGACCGGCAACGGCGGCGGCGCCCACACGCTCGTGCTCGACCACGGCCCCGACGACCTCCGCGCACTGCTCGCGCGCATGGGCCGCGGCCTGCTCGTCACCGAGCAGCTGGGGCAGGGCGTCAATCCGGTGACCGGCGACTTCTCGCGCGGCGTGGCCGGCTTCTGGGTCGAGGACGGCGCCATCGCGTACCCGGTGGAGGAGATCACCATCGCCGGCAACCTGCGCGACATGTTCCGCGACATCGTCGCGGTCGGCAGCGACGTCGACCGGCGCGGCTCGCGGCACACCGGGTCCATCCTGGTCGGCCGCATGACGGTGGCCGGCCGTTGACGCGGTGCGCAGCGCTCGGGGACGGGGAGACGCCGCGATGATGCCGGCCAGCACGCTCGTCAACTGGTTCCGGTCGTTCTCGGACCCGCTGGGGAGCGCCAGCAACGCCGCCCGCTGGATCGGCCAGCTGCCCGCGGTCGACGCGGCCAACGTGCAGAAGGAGACGCTCGAACTCGTCTCGTCGTTTCGCGCATCGACGCGCGCATCGAGCCGATCGTCGCGCAGCTCACGCAGCAGTACACGCAGAACTACCAGAAGAGCACCGCCGTCGAGTCGCGGCTCTGGCACGCGGTGTTCGACCTCGTCAAGGCGTTCATCGCCGCGTACCAGGTCGCGCTGAAGGCGGGGTACCCGCGCGCCGACAACAAGCGCTGGCGCGCGATCCTGCCGTGGGTGATCGTGCGGCTCGCGCACTACCGCGGCCTCGACGGCAAGTACCGGCTGTTCCGCTACAGCCACTGGATCCCGGCGCAGTGGCGCGAGTTCCACGAGCTCTACGAGTTCGCGCGCATGCGCGGCTGGCAGCGCGAGCAGCTGGTGTTCGGCGTCGGCGCCTTCGCCAAGCCGGGCGTGTCGTTCGAGCAGGAGTACCTGAAGACGCTGCTGCTGATGCGCCTCGACTCCGGCAACTTCACGCCGGACCAGGTCGAGTGGGTCGCCCGCCAGCTCGAGGACTGGACGCCCACGCTCGCGCTTACGCCGCCGCCGTCCGAGGGCGCGCCGTTCATCGTCGACCTGACCGGAACGTCGGGCCTGCGCCGCCGCGACCGCGCGCACGCCGGCGGCCGGGTGATGTTCCTCGACGCGGCGCCCATCTACGCGCGCATCGTCGAGCGCCTGCGCTGGCTGCCCGAGCAGGACACGGAGCCGGTGAAGCCGGGCGAGCTGCCGGCGCGCGAGCAGCGGCTGCTGCTGATGCGGCTCGCCTCGCTGTACGGCCCCGACGCGATCGCCCAGGCGCCCCGCGCGCCGCGCCAGTCGGCGGCAGCCGAGGTCCGCGTGGTCATCGGCCTGCAGGCGCTGACGCGGGCGATCGCCGAGATCGACCGCCTGCCCGACCAGGTGCGCACGCCCGGGGTGGCGGCGAGCTACGACGAAGTCACGCAGATCGTGAACCCGAACGCCAATCCGGAGTCGGTCGCGCGCAGGATCCGCGGTTCGACCTGGCGGCTGACCGATCGCAGCGAGACCGGCTGCCGCCTCGTCGCGCCCGCGAAGGACGCCCCCGCGCGGCTCGGCGAGATCCTGGCCGTGAAGGAGGGCGACGTCTGGATGCTCGCGGTGGTCCGGCGGATGCAGCGGCTGCAGGTCGACGAGGTCACCGTCGGCGCCGAGGTCATCGCGCGCCGGCTCGTCCGCGTGCTGATGCGCAACTGGACCACACCGTCGGACGCGGGGCGCACCAATGCGGAGCGCCCGTTCTTCGGCGTCTACCTGCCGGCGCACCCGGACAACCGGCAGTCGTCGCAGCGCAGCCTGATCGGACCCGAGGACCGCTTCGCGACGGGCGGCATGGTCGAGCTGGACACCGGCAACGCGCGGTACCTGATCCGGTTCACGCAGACGCTGGAGCAGCAGGCCGGCTGGTCGTGGGCGATGTTCAACGCCGTGCGCAAGCTCGGCCCCTGACCGCCGCGCACGCCACTTGACCGCGGCTAAGGCGGGCTTAAGGCGGCCGTGCGAGATTGACGGGCAGCGTGGGATTCGCCTCCCCGTGGCAAGGTTTTCGGCTAAACTCGCGCGCTAACCAGCTCCGGTCGGGAAGGGCGGTTCCCCGAAGGCTTCGCACCCGGCAGCGGGGAACGCCGCGCGTCGCGCGCGGCATGGAAACACCGAGGTACCACGCCGGTCACCCGACCCGGCATCCAAGGAGGAGTCATCGATGGAACGTCGTTCGTTTCTGAAGCATTCCGGCATGGCGGGGATCCTCGCCGCCGGCACCGCGCCGGCCTTCGCGCAGACGCCCACGATCAAGTGGCGCTGCGCGTCCAGCTTCCCCAAGTCGCTCGACACGATCTACGGCGCGGCGGAAACCGCGGCCAAGGTCGTCAACGACGTGACCGGCGGCAAGTTCCAGATCCAGGTGTTCGCGGCCGGCGAAATCGTCCCCGGGCTGCAGGTGGCCGACGCCGTGCAGAACGGCACGGTCGAGTGCGGCCACACCGCGCCCTACTACTACGTGGGCAAGGACCCGACGTTCGCGTTCGGCACCGCCATCCCGTTCGGGCTCAACCAGCGCCAGTACGACGCGTGGTGGTACTTCGGCGGCGGCCAGGAGCTCTTCAACGAGTTCCTGAAGAGCTACAACATCACGAGCATCCTGTGCGGCAACACCGGCGCGCAGATGGGCGGCTGGTACCGCAAGGAGATCAAGACCGTCGCCGACCTGAAGGGCCTCAAGATGCGGATCGGGGGCTTCGCCGGCCAGGTGCTGACCAAGCTGGGCGTCGTGCCGCAGCAGATCGCCGGCGGCGACATCTACCCGTCGCTGGAGAAGGGCACGATCGACGCGGCGGAATGGGTCGGCCCGTACGACGACGAGAAGCTCGGCTTCAACAAGGTCGCCAAGTTCTACTACTACCCCGGCTGGTGGGAGGGCGGCCCGGCGCTGCACATCTTCGCCAACACGCCGAAGTACAACGAGCTGCCCGCCGAGTTCAAGGCGGCGCTGCGCGCCGGCTGCGCCGAGGGCAACACGTGGATGATGGCGAAGTACGACGCGCAGAACCCGCCGGCGCTGCGCCGGCTGGTCGCGGGCGGCACGCAGCTGCGGCCGTTCTCGAAGGCGGTGATGGACGCCTGCTACGCGGCGGCGATGGAGCTGTACGCGGAGACGTCGGCCAAGAACGCCAACTTCAAGAAGCTGCTGGACAGCCTGCAGGCGTTCCAGAAGGACCAGCTGCTGTGGTTCCGCGTCACCGAGGCGACGTTCGACAACTTCATGGCCACCGCCGGGCAGGCGGCCGCCGCGAAGAAGTAGGACGCGTCGCGTCACGGAAAAGCCCCGCGGTTGCGGGGCTTTTTCTTTGGTGCGGGCCACCCCTCACCCCAACCCTCTCCCCGTGCCGGGGAGAGGGAGGGCATCGGCGCGGTGCCGCAGGCGCGCTCCCGCTCCCCGGCACGGGGAGAGGGCCGGGGTGAGGCGGCGCGCTACTTCTTGAACGCGTCCTGCAGCTCCTTGGCGGCCTTGTCCTCGTCCTGCTTCTGCTGGTCGAGCATCTGCTGGAGCGGGTCGGAACTCGCAGGCGCACCCTCCTTGGGCGCCCCCGCCGCGTCGGTTCCCGGCGGCGCCGCCGGCTCCTCGGTCGGGATGTTGATCTCGATCTTGGAGGGGTCGACCGTCGGTCCGTCGTCCTTGTAGACCATCACCATCTGCGGGAACAGGATGACCAGCGACACCATGATGAGCTGGATGACGACGTACGGCACCGCGCCCCAGTAGATCTGGCCGGTCGTGATCGGCGCCATCTTCCGCCCGGTGACCTTGTCGAGGTACTCCTTCGCCGGCGCCACGCTGCGCAGGTAGAAGAGCGCGAAGCCGAACGGCGGGTGCATGAACGAAGTCTGCATGTTGACCGCCAGCAGCACGCCGAACCAGATGAGGTCGATGCCGAGCTTGTCGGCGACCGGCCCGAGCAGCGGGATCACGATGAACGACAGCTCGAAGAAGTCGAGGAAGAACGCGAGCAGGAAGACGAGGATGTTGACGACGATCAGGAAGCCCAACTGCCCGCCGGGCAGGTTGAGCAGCAGGTGCTCGACCCACTTGTGGCCGTCGACGCCGTAGAACGACAGGCTGAAGATCCGCGCGCCGATCAGGATGAACACGACGAACGCGGTGAGCTTGGCCGTCGTGTCCATCGCCTGCTTCATCAGCTTGAGCGACAGCCGCCGCCTGCCGATCGCCATGACCAGCGCGCCGGTCGCGCCCATCGCGCCGCCTTCGGTCGGCGTGGCCACGCCGAGGAAGATCGTGCCCAGCACGAGGAAGATCAGCGCCAGCGGCGGGATCAGCACGAACACGACGCGCTCGGCCAGCCGCGACAGCAACCCCAGCTTCGTGACCTTGTTGACCACCGCAGCGACGAACGCGACGGCCGTGCCGAGCGACACGCAGATGACGAGCCGGATGTCGGTGGAGACCTCCGGGTGCAGCCGGTTGTAGTACAGGTGCCAGAACGCCACGCCCGCGGCGACGGCGATCAGCGTCAGGATCGCGAGCGACCGGTTGCCCGCCGAGCCGTCGGGCTCGCGCAGCGTGCGCGCCTCGATCGGCAACGCCGGCGCCCAGTGCGGCCTCACCACCGTCACCAGCAGCGTGTAGCCGGCGTACAGGCCCGCCAGCACGATGCCGGGGATGAAGGCGCCGGCGTACATGTCGCCGACCGAGCGGCCGAGCTGGTCGGCCATGATGATCAGCACGAGCGACGGCGGGATGATCTGCGCCAGCGTGCCCGACGCGGCGATCGTGCCCGACGCGAACCGGCGGTCGTACCCGTAGCGCAGCATGATCGGCAGCGAGATCAGGCCCATCGCGATCACCGACGCCGCCACCACGCCCGTGGTGGCGGCCAGCAGCGCGCCCACGAAGATCACCGCGTAGGCGAGCCCGCCGCGCACCGGCCCGAACAGCTGGCCGATCGTGTCGAGCAGGTCCTCGGCCATGCCGGATCGCTCGAGGATCAGCCCCATGAACGTGAAGAACGGGATCGCGAGCAGCGTGTCGTTCGACATCACGCCCCAGATCCGCTCGGGCAGCGCGCCGAACAGCGACGGCGAAAGCAGGCCGAGCTCGATGCCGATCAGGCCGAACACGATGCCGTTGGCGGCGAGCGCGAAGGCGACCGGGTAGCCCAGCAGCAGGAAGACGACCAGCCCCGCGAACATCAGGGGTGCCATGTTGGCGGCGATGAAGGCGGTCATGGGCGGTCACCCTTGGCGGTGGCGATCTGCTCGGCTTCCAGCGCGAGGTCGCGCTCGCCGCGCGCACGCAGGATCTCCTCGGCGAGCTCCTCCTCGGCGGTCTTCTTCACGACCTTCTCGGTGGGATCCGGACCGGCGCCCCTGAGGAACGCGATCCGCTTGAAGAGATCCGAGAACGCCTGCAGCCCGAGCAGCAGGAACCCCGCCGGGACCAGGATCTTCGCCGGCCACAGGATGAGCCCGCCGGCGGACGGCGACACCTCGCCGCTCTGCCACGCCCGGACGAACCACGGCCACGACTCGTAGAGGATCAGCGCCACCATCGGGAGCAGGAAGAACACGGTGCCGAACACGTCGATCCACGTCTGCGTCCGGCGGGTGAAGCGGCCGGCGACGACGTCGATGCGGATGTGCTCGTTCTTGAGGTGCGTGTACCCGGCGCACAGCAGGAAGACCGCCGAGAACAGGTACCACTGGACCTCGAGGAACGCGTTGCTGCTCATGTCGAACGCCTTGCGCACGATGGCGTTGGCTGCGCTGATCAGCACGGCGGCGAGCACCAGCCAGTAGACGGCGCGGCCGACGCGGTCGTTGATGGCGTCGACGACGCGGGAGAAGGCGAGCAGGGCGTTCACGCGGACCTCCGGCGGGTGGCGGACTTGGCGGCTGCGGGACGGCAGTCTTGCGCGCCCGTCGCGGCCGCGGCGCTGCCCGCGTCCGCCCGACGGTTGCCGGCGGATTATAAGGGCCTTTGCGCCGGGTGGGCGTGCCCCCGTGCCGCAGCCGGCGCGCGGGCACCGGGGTGCTAGAATGGATTCTCCCCCGCCCACGTTCCCGCGCCCATGTTCCGCCGCTCGACCACGCTCGAATCCGCCGACCCCGAGATCTGGAAGGCGGTCGCCGGGGAGAACCGCCGGCAGGAGGACCACATCGAGCTGATCGCGTCGGAGAACTACGCGAGCGTGGCGGTGATGGCCGCGCAGGGCTCCCAGCTCACGAACAAGTACGCCGAGGGCTACCCGGGCAAGCGGTACTACGGCGGCTGCGAGTACGTCGACGTCGCCGAGCAGCTGGCGCTCGACCGGGTGAAGCGCCTGTTCGATGCGGAGGCTGCCAACGTCCAGCCGCACTCCGGGGCGCAGGCCAACCAGGCGGTGTTCTTCGCCACGCTGTCCCCCGGCGACACGATCCTCGGCATGAGCCTGCCGCACGGCGGCCACCTGACGCACGGGTCGCCGGTGAACATGTCCGGCAAGTGGTTCAACGTCGTGCCCTACGGGCTCGCCGCCGAGACCGAGCTCATCGACTACGACGAGGCCGAGCGGCTCGCGCACCAGCACAAGCCGAAGCTCGTGCTGGCCGGTGCGTCCGCGTATTCGCGCGTGATCGACTGGAAGCGCTTCCGCGCGATCGCCGACTCGGTCGGCGCGCAGTTCATGGTCGACATGGCGCACTACGCCGGGCTGGTCGCCGCGGGGCTCTACCCGTCGCCGGTCGGCATCGCCGACTGGGTGACCAGCACCACGCACAAGACGCTGCGTGGCCCGCGCGGCGGCTTCATCCTCACCCGCGCCGGGAACGAGAAGGCGATGAACTCCGCGGTGTTCCCGGGGCTGCAGGGCGGGCCGCTGATGCACGTGATCGCCGCCAAGGCCGTGGCCTTCGGCGAGGCGCTCCACCACGAGTTCCGCGTCTACCAGGAGCGCGTGCTCGAGAACGCGCGGGTGCTCTCGCGCGTGCTGCAGGACCGCGGCCTGCGCATCGTCTCCGGCGGCACCGACTGCCACCTGTTCCTGGTCGACCTGCGCCCGAAGCGGATCACCGGCAAGGACGCCGAGGCCGCGCTGTCGCGCGCGGGCATCACCGTCAACAAGAACGCGATCCCCAACGACCCCGAGAAGCCGTTCGTGACGTCGGGCATCCGCATCGGCAGCCCGGCCATCACCACGCGCGGGTTCACCGAGATCGAGTCCGAGGAGCTGGCACACCTGATCGCCGACGTCCTCGACGACCCGGGCAACGACGCGGCGCTCGCGAAGGTGCGCGCCAGCGTGGCGACGCTGACGCACGCGTTCCCGGTCTACCACGCGTAAGCGCCGACCCGCGCGCGGGCCCACGCCGACGTTCCGGACGAGAGCAGCGCGATGAAGTGCCCGTTCTGCGGCAGCGCCGACACGCAGGTGATCGACTCCCGCGTCTCGGAGCCGGGCGATTCCATCCGCCGCCGGCGCCGCTGCCAGCAGTGCCAGAAGCGCTTCACGACCTACGAGACCGTCGAGCTGCGCCTGCCGCAGGTGGTCAAGACCAACGGCAGCCGCTCGGACTTCGACGCCGACCGCATCCGCGTCGGCTTCGCGCGCGCGCTGCACAAGCGCCCGGTGCCCACCGAGTACGTCGACGCGGCGATCAACCGGATCGTCCAGCAGGTGCTGTCGCTGGGCGAGCGCGAGATCCCGTCGCGGCAGATCGGCGAGATGGTGATGGACGAGCTCTACAAGCTCGACAAGGTCGGCTACATCCGGTTCGCGTCCGTGTACCGGTCGTTCCAGGACGTGTCCGACTTCCGCGACGCGCTGCGCGAGGTCGAGGCGCCGCCGCCGGCGGCCAAGCGGCCCCGGCGATAGCGTCCCGTACGGGAATCGCGGTGACGACGTTCACCGACGGCGACCGCGCGCACATGGCGCACGCGCTCGATCTCGCGGCGCGCGGGATGTACACGACGACGCCGAACCCGCGCGTCGGCTGCGTGATCGTCCGCGACGGCGCCGTCGTCGGCGAAGGCTTCCACGCGCGCGCCGGCGCGCCGCACGCCGAGGTCGAGGCGCTCGCCGACGCCGCGCGCCGCGGCGCCGACACCCGCGGCGCGACCATGTACGTGACGCTGGAGCCGTGCAACCACCACGGGCGCACGCCACCGTGCGTCGACGCCGTGCTCGCCGCGGGGATCGGCCGGGTCGTCGTGGCGCTGCCGGAGCCCTGGCGCGACGCGGCGGGCGGGGCGCAACGCCTGCGCGCGGCCGGCGTCGCCGTCGAAGCGGGCCTGTGCGAGGACGAGGCGCGCGAGCAGAACATCGGCTTCGTCGCGCGCGTGACGCGCGGCCGGCCGTGGGTGCGCACGAAGATAGCGGCGAGCCTCGACGGGCGAACGGCGCTCGCGAACGGCGCGAGCCGGTGGATCACCGGCGACCCGGCGCGTGCCGACGGCCACGCGTGGCGCGCCCGGGCGTGCGCGATCCTCACCGGCATCGGCACCGTGCTGCAGGACGACCCCGAGCTCACGGTCCGCGCGGTCGCGACGACGCGCCAGCCGCGGCGCGTGATCGTCGACCGCCACGGGCAGACGCCGGCGACGGCGCGCGTGCTCGCCGGCGACGGCGCGCTCGTCGTGACGGCGGGCGAGCGCAATCCCGCGTGGCCCGCCGGCGTCGAGGCGCTGGCGCTCCCGGACGCGCACGGCCGCGTCGACCTCGCGGCGATGCTGGCGGCGCTGGCCGCGCGCGGCGTCAACGAGCTGCACGTGGAAGCCGGCGCCAAGCTCAACGGCGCGCTGCTCGAGGCCGGGCTCGTCGACGAGATCCTGCTGTACGTTGCCCCGGCGGCGCTCGGCGATCCGGCGCGGGGGATGTTCGAGCGCCCGAGGCCGCTCGCGGCGCTCGCCGGCCGGGCGCAGTTCGCGTGGCACGACGTGCGGCGGGTCGGCGCGGACCTGCGCCTGATCGCGCGCAGGCAGGACGACGGAGGCGACTGATGTTCACGGGCATCGTGCAGGCGGTGGGGAGGATCACCGGGGTCTCGCCGCGCGGCGACGGCGTGCGGCTTGCGATCGACGCGGGCACGCTGCCGGTGGCGGAGATCGGCATCGGCGACAGCGTCGCCGTCAACGGCTGCTGCCTCACCGTCGTCGCGCTCGCCGGCAGCGCGCTCGCGTTCGACGCGTCGGCGGAGACGCTGCGCTGCACGTCGGGCCTCGATCGCGCCGGCCCGGTCAACCTGGAGCTCGCGCTGCGCCTGGCCGACCGGCTGGGCGGCCACCTGATGACCGGGCACGTCGACGGCGTGGGGACGGTGCGCGCGATCGCGCCGGTCAAGGACGACCCGTGGGGCAGCACGCGACTGGAGGTCGAGGTCCCGCCGGAGCTCGCGCGGTTCGTCGCGCCGAAGGGCTCGGTCGCCGTGCAGGGCGTGAGCCTCACGGTGAACGAGGTCGCCGGCGCGCGCTTTGCCGTCAACCTGATCCCGCATACACTCGCAGTGACGACCCTTTCGGCGCTCGCGCCCGGCGCGCGCGTCAACATCGAGGTCGACCTGGTTGCGCGCTACGTCGCGCGGCTCTCCGAGTTCGGCGCCCCGGACGCCGGGCCGGCCACGGAGGAACGACGATGGACCTGACCACGCTCGAACGGCTGCCGCTGTGGATCGACGGCAAGGCCGTCGCCGCGCAGACGAAGCGCTACGGCGACGTCACCAATCCCGCCACCGGAGAGGTGATCCGCCACGTGCCGCTCGGCAGCGCAGCCGACGTCGGCGCCGCGGTCGCCGCGGCGGCCGCGGCGTTGCCGGCCTGGTCCGCGTACCCGCCGCTGCGGCGGGCGCGGATCATGATGCAGTTCCGCGAGCTCATGCAGGCGCACCGCAAGGCGCTCGCGAGGATCATCACGCAGGAGCACGGCAAGACGCTCGCCGATGCCGAGGGCGAGGTCACGCGCGGCATCGAGGTCGTCGAGTTCGTCACCGCGATCCCGCACCTGCTCAAGGGGGAGTTCAGCGAGAACGTCGGCACCGGCGTCGACAGCTACTCGCTGCGCCAGCCGGTCGGCGTCTGCGCCGGGATCACGCCGTTCAACTTCCCGTGCATGGTCCCGATGTGGATGTACCCGGTGGCGCTCGCGTGCGGCAACACGTTCGTGCTGAAGCCCTCCGAGCGCGACCCGACGCTGGCGCTGCGGATGGCCGAACTGCTCGCGGAAGCGGGGCTTCCCGCCGGCGCGTTCAACGTCGTGCACGGCGACAAGGAGGCCGTCGACGCGCTGCTCGCGCACCCGCAGGTGAAGGCGGTCTCGTTCGTCGGCTCGACGCCGATCGCGAAGTACATCTACGAGACGGGCACGGCCAACGGCAAGCGCGTGCAGGCGCTGGGCGGCGCCAAGAACCACGCGGTCGTGCTGCCGGACGCCGACCTCGATTTCGCGACCGAGGCCATCGTCGGCGCCGGCTACGGCTCGGCGGGCGAGCGCTGCATGGCGATCTCGGCGGTCGTCGCCGTCGGCGAGGCCGGCGACGCGCTGGTCGAGCGGCTGGCCGCGCGCGCGCGCCGCGTCGAGGTCGGCCCGGGTGACGGGGAGAGCGTCGAGATGGGCCCGGTCATCACGCGCGCGGCGCGCGACCGCATCGTCGGCTACGTCGACGGCGGCGTCGCGGAAGGGGCGCGGCTCGTCGTCGACGGCCGCCGGCCCGGCATCCCGGGCGACGGCTTCTTCGTCGGCCCGACGCTCTTCGACCACGTGACGCCGGAGATGGCCATCTACCGCGACGAGATCTTCGGGCCGGTGCTCGCGGTCGTGCGCAGCCCGTCGCTGGCCGACGCGATCGCCCTCATCAACGCGAACCCTTACGCGAACGGCACGGCGATCTTCACGCGCTCGGGTCACGCCGCGCGCAGGTTCCAGCAGGACGTCGAGGTCGGCATGGTCGGCGTCAACGTGCCGATCCCGGTGCCGATGGCGTTCTTCTCGTTCGGCGGCTGGCGCGCGTCGCTGTTCGGTGACCTCAACGTCCACGGCATGGACGGCGTGCGCTTCTACACGCGCGGCAAGACGCTGACCACACGCTGGCCCGACGACGGCAGCGCGGCGCCCGGCTTCCACATGCCGATGCTGGGCTAGAAATTGGGGTCAGAAATTGGGGTCAGAGCTGTAATACGGCCACGCCATCCGCTTTGGCGAGCTCCTCTGGCCGTATTCGAGCTCTGACCCTCATTTCCGGCCGGCGCGGCGCGGAGACGGAAGCCGTCAGCGCGCGGATTCCGTCGCGACGGCGTGTGCCGCCGCACTCGCGCCCGTCGTTCTGAAGTCGAACTGCAGGACGATATAGAAGGGAATGATCTCCCCGCGCTCCTCGGCGGGGAGGAACTTCGCCGTGGGCAGGGCGGCCAGCACGGCGCTCGCGAACTCTGGTTCCCGGAGTCGATCACCACGTCCTCGATGGCGCCCTCGCGATCCACGGCGATCCACGCGACGACCGTGTCCTGGCGCCCCGCGGCGAGCGCCTCCGGCGGATAGGGGACCTCGGGCAGGCGCAGCACGCGCACCGTCTTCTCGACCTCGATCAGGTAGTCGCTGTGGGCGCGGGCGACGATGTCGGTGGAAATCCCGGCCATCGCCGCGTAGTTCTCGCGGACGGCGACCGTGCCCGGCGGCGGCGCCGCGGCGGCATCGGCCCGCGGCGCTTCGGCCGCCGCGACCGGCTCGGCCGCCGTCCGCGCCGGGCTGGGCGGCGCGTTCGCTTCGGTGGACGGGGAGGGGAGCGCCTGCGCCGCCGTGTCGGCCGTCACCACGGCGTCCGTGGTCTCGGGCGACGGCGGTGCCATGGCGGGCGCGGGTGGCCCGACAGGCGCACGGCAAGGGGCGCGATGGCTTCGGCCGGACCCGGCCGTCCGTTCGACACGAGGCCGAACAGCGCGAAGCCGAGCGCGCCGTGCACGACAGGCGACGCCACGAATGCCGGCGCGATGGCGGGAGGACGGCGGTCGGCAATCGTCATGGGCGGAAGCGACGAGGGCGGCGCCTACGGGCGCCACCCTCGTCCGGATCGTACTCGCGCGCCGGTCAACCGTTGCGCGAGGCCGCGGTCAGTCGGCCAGCAGGCGCCACGACAGCCGGTGGCCGCCGCCGAACGCCTTGGGCCGGATCGTGACCGGCTCGATCGACGCGTTGGTCTCCTTCGTGTACACGATGGCGATGGTCGGGAACGACTTGGTCGGATCCTCCAGCGCAACGAGTTCCAGGCCGACCGCACCTTCGGTCGAGAAGAAGTACGGCTGTTGCACGCCCCCCGTGTAGACCAGCGATTCGCCCGAAACGTAGTCGCGCGCGTAGATGTACGCGGGCAGCGACGTCAGGCACGGGTCCGGCTGCAGCACGGTGCCGGTGAACGAGAACACGTTGAACTCGGCGACGACGTCGACGACCACGCGCTGGCCCGCCGGCAGGTCGGCGTACCAGCCGTTGGGCGTGGCCACCGCCGCGCCGGTGGACGTGGTCAGGTCCACGGACGTCATGGACCCGCGCGGCGCGATCGGCAATCCGGCCGTCTTCGGCGTGTCGAGCGTGCCGTCGCGGATCGCGTAGGCGGTCTGGATCTGCTCGGGGCTCGGCGTGGTCAGGTCCGACGGATCGAGCAGCCGCCCCGTCCCGACGAGCACGAAGCGGTCGATGCCGTTGTTGACGTCGATCTCGATCTCGGGCGCCGTGGTGATGGGCTGCGGGGCGCTCGACGCGTCGGTGAGGTTCGCCAGCAGCACGGTCTTGGCCTGCCAGGCGGCCGGGTCGACATCCGACACGTCCCACCGCCACAGCCGGCCGTTAAGGTCGCCGCCGTAGATCTGCTCGAGCAGCTGGTTGGCGTCGTCCTTGACGTAGCCGCTGATCTGGCCGAGGCCGCTGGGGTTGAGCAGGCTGCCGGTGTCGGCCCCGGTCGTGTTCAGCGTGCGCAGCAGCGTGCCGTCGGAAGCGCGCAGCACGTACAGGTGGCCCTTGCCGTCGCCGCCGGGCTTCACGTTGTTGTACCCGGACGAGACGATCACCACCCATCCGTAGGCGCGGGTCTTGGCGATGATCGGCTCGCCGAACGAGAACTCGCTGTAGGGCAGCGCGAACTCCCACAGCACCCGCGTGGCGGCCTGCGCCTCGTCCGCGACCGCCGGGTTGGTGGCGTCGAGCGCGAAGTACGTGTTGCCGCCCTTGCCCAGCCCGGACACGACGATCGTGCGCCAGTTCGGCGCGCAGGCGGAGTTGCTGCCGCAGTTCGCGAAGTCGACGTCCTGCGTCTTCGGTGGCGAGTTCACGTAGAAGTGGTGCTTGAAGATCGGCGCGCCGCCGTCCTGGTAGGTCAGCGCCTGGATGCCCTTGCGCGCCTTGCCGCCCTCGTCGAACGCCGTGGTGAACACGCCGCTCGGCACGTACGCCCAGACCTCGCTGCCGCCGGTGTTCGGACCCGAGTCGTCTTCGCCGTTGAACACGTGGAACATGCCGTCGTTGGCACCGACGTACACGCGCAGGCTGCGCGCGGCGTTGGCGGCCTTGTAGGACGCGTAGCCGTAGTCGTTCGCCTCGGTGAACGGCTTGTTCGCGGGGCCCACCACGACCGGCTTGCTGTCGCTGATGTTGCCGAGCTTCGCGTTGGGGCCCTTGCGCTCGCGGAACTGCCCGATGCCGGTGCCCTCGATCAGCGCCGGCGTCGGGCCCGCGCCGTACGTCGAGCCGCCGCGCAGGTAGGCGACCATCGCCTTCTGCCGCGTCACGTTGGCCGCCAGCGTGTTGAGCTGCGTGTTGGTGCCGGTGTTGAGGTCGGCCCAGCGGAACGGAATCACGGTGAAGGTCCCGGCGTCGACGTTGCGCGTGACGATGTTCCGGTTGAGGAACCACGTGTTGTCGAAGTCGTTGGCCGGCGACGTTCCCGGCGCGGGCGTGGCCAGCAGCGTGGTGAGCTTGGTGCCCGCCGACCAGCGCACGGCGCCTTCGACGCCGGTGGTCGTGTCGATCGTCACCTTCTTCAAATCGCCGGTCCAGCCGGGCTCGATCGTCGCTTCGTAGACGAAGTTGTTCGTGGCCGAGAGGTTGCGGCTCGCGAACGTCGCGCCCACACGCGCCTTGCGGCCGTTGAGGATGCCCGAGATGATGCTGCCGAGACCGTACGCGATCTCGATCGGCGTCTCCGCGAACACGAACTTGCCGCGGCCGTTGACCGTGGCGTGCCACAGGTCGTCGACGGCCACCGCGCGCGGGTTGCCCGCCGGGAACAGCGCGTTGTTCGGCGGTGCCGGGTAGTTGGGCGCCGTGAACCACTCCTGCGTGCCGGCCGCGATGGTCGTGGTGACCGCCAGGTAGCGCGAACCGTCGAGCAGGCCGTCGGCGCCGTACGAAAGCGCGGAGAAGTTCACGTGCTGCCAGAACGCCGGGTCGGCCTTCCAGTCGAGGTCCGCACCCGCGCGGCCGTCGATGGCCGGCACGTCGTTCTCGAAGCCCGCGCCCGTGCGCAGGTCGCGCATCCAGAAGTACAGCGAGATGTCGGCCAGCGTGTTGGCGGTGGCCGTCGGCGCGTCGCGGAACGGACGCGGCCACGGCGTGCCGGCAAGTGCCTGCAGCCCGGCGACCGTGCGCTCCGGGTTGGTCACCGGGCCGTTGGGCAGGACCGTCGCCGTGGGGGCCGGCACCGGCGAGCCGTCGACCTCGCCGGCCACCACGGGCAGCGTGATCTGGTCGGTGGTGCCGTCGGTGAACAGGATGTGGTAGTTGGCCGTGCACGACACGGGGTTGCCGGCGATGGTCGGGATCGGGTCGAGGTGCGCGGGCAGCCCGGCGACCGCGCCCGCGCCGTTCTCGACCAGCTGCCCCATGTGGATCAGCGCGTCGAGCGTGGGCGTCTTGCCGCCGACGACGTGCGGCGTGGCGAAGAGCTTGCCGTACCAGGTGCTGCGATTCGCCGCGGTGAAGTCGCTCGAGTCCATGAAGCGAGCCGCGTTGGCCGAGTCGTTCATCACGTGGAAGCCGACCCGGAACGTGTTGTCGACGATGTTGAATGCGATCGCGGTGGTCGTCTTGGCGGCGAGGATGCGCGACCGGTAGTACGTCCACCAGTTCGCGAAGTTGGTCATTTCCTCGGCGTACGTGCGCGTGCCGGAGATGCCGCTGAACGGGTCCGTGTACGCGAACGTCCGGCCGTCGTTGACGATGCCGACGCGCTGGATCTGTCCGTACAGCGGGTACTTGTACGTGGTCAGGTCGTTCTTGCTCCTGCACACGCCGGCGCGCCCGAAGCCGCGCCACGCGTCGTCGTTGTAGCCGACGCCGGTGCGCTGCAGGTTGCAGTACTGGACCGCGGGCGTAGTGTTGTAGTACTGCGGGATCTGCACCGTGCGCGGGATCACGCCGCAGGTCGAGTCGTTGACGCGCTTGTCGTAGTTGCCCGCCGTGCCCGAGCCGTTCGGCCACGTCTGCGGATACGTGAACCGGTTGGACGTGTAGGCGCCGGAGTTGTTGTTGTGGCGGCAGGTGTCGCCGGCGCCGTTGGCGTCGTCGAGCAGCGTGGAGCCGCCGGTGCCGCCGGTGCCGCCGTAGGTCATGTTGCAGTTGGCGTTGGCGAGCGGGTTGCACGGCGGCGGCGGGACGATCGTGCCG
>JBGAMF010000166.1:0-5690 GCA_044223185.1 Casimicrobiaceae bacterium
GGGTCGCCGCCCTTGCTGTCGGTCCGGGCCGGGTGTCGTCCCGGGAGCGCGCCGGCCTACCGCGGGTAGTAGTACGCGGGCTCCGGCAGCCCGGTCTTGGTCGGACCGCCCTGGCGGTCCTGGTTCTTGTTGAACGTGTGCGTGCGCAGGAACAGGTTCTGCGCGGTCGAGCCGAGCCCGGGCATGATCTTGTTGGGATCATAGGTGGTGCCGTGGCAGCCGGCACAGGTCTTCATGGGCTCGATCGCCGCCTTGCCCGCCACCGCGTGTGGCGAGTGGCAGTCGCTGCAGGACAGGATGTTGTTCTTGTAGTGCGACGACTGGATGTACTCCTGGTACTCCTCGTGGTGCTTGCGCGCGTCGTGGCTGCCCCACTTCTGGGACTTCTCGTCGGTGAAGAACGCGTTGTTGAGGTCGGTGTCCGGGTAGTTCTTCGACACCGGCTGGTTGGGCAGCACGCCGGGGATCAGCATCTTGTCCGGGTACCAGGTGCGCCAGTCGTCCTGGCCGGCCTTGTAGCTCTCGCCGACGACCGGGTGCGGCTGGTCCTCGCGCGCGTGGTTCTGCGCGGTCTTGAAGTTGTAGTTCTCCTTGCGCACGTGGCAGTACCCGCAGACGAGCGAGCTCTGCTCCTTCGTCGCCTTCGCCGGGTTGAACATCGGCCGCTTGCCGAGGTTGGCCGCGTGGTCGCTGCCCGGGCCGTGGCACGACTCGCAGCCGGTGTTGTGCTCGGACATGGCGACCTTCTGCGTTGCCGGGTTCGCCGGGTCGTACGACGTGAGCCGGTAGCCGGTCGCGTGGCAGGTCGCGCACTGGGTCTCCCAGTCGTTCTTCTGCCCGTACGGCTCCCACTGCTTGTGGACGGTGTTCCACTGCTTGTCCATGAACTGCAGGTTGCCGGTGGCCGGGTTCTTCACGAGGTAGCGCTGCTTCCAGTGCGAACCGACGACGTAGACGACGTCGTTCATCGTCGCCGCCTTGCCGTCGATGTTGCCCTTGGTCGGGCCGGCGTTGCCCTTGCTGTCCTTGGCCCAGTTGTCGCCGGCGTCCTTCAGGAGCGCCTCGCGCGGCGTGCGGATCATCTTCGCGTGCAGCGTGTTCTTCCACGTCTTGTACGCTTCGACGTGGCAGCCGCCGCACTTCTCGGAGCCGACGAACGTCGGCTTCGCGGCCATCTTGGGATCGGTCGTGCAGCCGGCCGCCAGCACCGCGAACGCGGCGGCCAGTGCCACAGCATGGAACGTGCGCATTCTCGAGTCTCCCCTCGTCGTGGCGGCGCGGTCGTCGCCGCACTCTGCCGGCCATTCTGCGCGCGCGCGCGCGCCTGCGCCATGCGGCAAATTGTCGCACCCCGCAGGGGGCGCTCAGGCCACGCCCAGGTCGCGGCGGATGGAAAGACCGGCGCGCAGCGCGAACGCCGCGATGGTCAGCGTCGGCGGGGAGGCGGTGATCGTCGGGAACGTCGCCGAGCCGACAATGTAGAGATTCGGGTGGTCGTGCGCGCGCAGGTTCCGGTCGACGACCGACGTGCGCGGGTCGTCGCCCATCCGGCAGGTGCCGCCCATCACGGCGGCATCCGTCACCGGGCCCGCCCGCTGCACGTCGCTGGCACCGAGCGCGTTCATGAGGCCCAGCACGTATTCCATCGCGACCTTCATGCCCTCCTGCTCGTAGGTGCCCCAGTTGAACCAGATGCGCGGCCGCGGCAGCCCCAGCGGATCGGGGCGGTCGAGCGCCAGCGTCACCCGGTTGTTCGGGTTCGGCAGCACCTCGACGGACGGCCCTATCGCGAGCTCGCGCGCCATGTGGTCGCTGATCGCCGCCTGCAGTGCCGCACCGGTCAGCCCCTGCGCGGCGAAACGCTGCGCGAGCTTCATCGGCCCCAGCGCGCGCACCCAGCCCTCGTTCGACGGCGACGTGCCCGACGCCCCGTGCATGCCGCGGAAGTCGCCGTCGCGCAGTTCGCGGATTCCCGAGGTCTCGACCGGTCCGCGGTACGGCCAGAGCTTCTCGCGCGTCAGGCCGATCATGCCGGCGTCGAGCTGGGTGAGCAGGTTGCGGCCGACCTGGTCGCTGCCGTTGGCGACCGTGTGGCTGGCGCCGGGCACGCGCGACATCAGCAGCAGCTTGGGCGTCTCGATCGAGTGCGCGGCGACGACGAACGCGCGGCCGCGCGCCTCGTGCACGCTGCCGTCCGGCCGCTTGAAGCGGATCGCGGTGACCTTGCGGTCCGGGCCGACGACGATCTCGTGCGCGATCGCGAGCGGCACCACGCGCGCGCCGGCGGCCTCCGCCTTCGCGACGTGCACGGACGCGTCGTACTTGGCACCGATCGGGCAGATCGGCACGCACGACGCGTTGCCGCAGCACGGCGGGCGCCCGTCGCGGCCGACCGAGTTGCGCCCGTGCGGGAACGGCGCCATCGTGAGGCCGACGCTCGCGCACGCGGCGCCGATCACGCCGTCGAGGTAGGTCGGGGCGATCGGCGGCATCGGGTAGGGCGACGAGCGCGGCGAGCCCCAGTCGTAGTCGGGCGGGCCGGCCACGCCGATCTCGCGCTCGGCCTCCGCGTACCACGGCTCGAGGTCGTCGTAGGACAGCGGCCAGTCCACGCCCACGCCGAACTTCGACTTCAGGCGGAAGTCGTTCGGCCGGTAGCGCAGCGTCAGCCCGCCCCAGTGCCACGTGGTGCCGCCGACCACGCGCGCCTGCAGCCCGTTGAAGGTCACCGGCCCGGCCTGCACGTAGTACGAGCCGATGTCCTCGGGGTCGGGCTGCGGAACCTTCGGATGGGCCGGGTACGGCGAGTTCGGCCCCTTCGTCGGCGAGTTGCGGAACGCGACGACCGCCTTCGCGCGGTCGACGCGCGGGCCGGCCTCGAGGATCAGCACCTTCACTCCGGCGCGCGCGAGCGCGTACCCGGTGATGGCGCCGGCCACGCCGGAGCCGACGATGACGACGTCCGCGGTCAGGGTGTCGGCCATCGGCTACCTCTTCGCGGGCGCGCTCGCCCAGTAGTCGACCATCCCGCCGCACACGGCGTTGGGCTTGGTCCACGGCACCGCCTGCCACGCGAGCGCGTCGTTGTACGCGAGCACCACCGGCCCCTTCGGCGTGTCGACGACGCCGGCCATCAGCGCGGTGACGACGGTCGCCGCCGCGCGGTCCACCCCGGCGAGCGTGAGTTCCGCCTGCAGTTGCGCCGGCGCGGTCACCGCGGCGAGTGTGGCGACCTTGGCGAGCGCGTCGGCACCGACGGCCGCGGCCAGCGCCGAGAGCATCCGCGCCGCGAGCGCCGGATCGGCGTAGGCGCCGCCCGCGAGCGCGGTCGACAACGCGGCGAAGCGCGCCGGTGTCAGCGGTGCCACCTTGCCCTGCGCGAACGCCGCCGGCGCGCCGCTCCACGCCAGCAGCGCGGCCAGTCCCTTGAGGATCTCCCGGCGCGCCGGGGCGCCGGCCTTGGAGGCACGTTCGTGGTGGGCAGGCATGGTCGGTCCTCGAGGTGCGGCCCCGGGCCGCTTCCATCGCGGGCGGCACCCGTTACGCACCCCGTTACGTTGGCGGCAGGGGGCCGCCGCTGTCAACCCGTGCGGCGCCGGCCGCGCGCGTGTCGCCGTTACAGCGGCACGCCGGCAGCCTTCGCGATCGTCTCGGCCAGCGCCTGCGCGTGCGTCTCGGCGAGCTCGCGGTCGCGCGCCTCGACCATCACGCGCAGCACGGGCTCCGTCCCGGACGGCCGCAGCAGCACGCGGCCCGCGTCGCCCAGCGCCTGCACGGCCGCGCGCTCGGCGCGCTGCACCGCGTCGCTGCCGTGCCAGTCCCAGCCGCGGCGCCCGCGCCGGACCGGTACGTTGATGAGCCGCTGCGGGAACAGCGCGACGGCGGCCGTCGCCTGCGCGAGCGTCGTCTTCTGCTCGATCAGCGCGCGCAGCACCGCGAGCGCCGCGACGATGGCGTCGCCGGTCGAGTGCTTGTCGAGGCAGATGATGTGCCCCGAGTTCTCGCCGCCCAGCAGCCAGCCCTTCGCCTGCATCAGCTCCAGCACGTGGCGGTCGCCGACCTTCGCGCGCGCGAGCGCGATGCCGGCGCGCGCGAGCGCCTGCTCGAAGCCCAGGTTGGTCATCAGCGTGCCGACCACACCCTCGTTCGCGACCCGGCGCCGCCGGTAGTCGGCGGCGATCACGTACAGCAGCTGGTCGCCGTCGTACAGGCGCCCGTCGCGGTCGGCCATCAGGAGCCGGTCGCCGTCGCCGTCGAGCGCGATGCCGAGGTCGGCGCCTTGCGCGCGCACCTGGTCGACGAGGTGCTGCGGGTGCGTCGCGCCGGCCCCCGCGTTGATGTTGAGGCCGTCGGGCGCGGCGCCCACGGTGATCACGTCGGCGCCGAGCTCGTGGAACACCGGCGGCGCGATGTGGTACGCGGCGCCGTGCGCGCAGTCGACGACGATGCGCCACCCGTGCAGGTCGAGCTCGTTCGGGAAGGTGCTCTTGCAGAACTCGACGTAGCGACCGGCGGCATCGGCCACGCGGAACGCCTTGCCGAGCTCCGCCGACGGCACGCACGCGAGCGGCGTGTCCATGCCGCGCTCGATCGCCGCCTCGACGTCGTCCGGCAGCTTGGTGCCGGCCGCCGAGAAGAACTTGATGCCGTTGTCGTCGAACGGGTTGTGCGACGCGCTGACGACGATGCCCGCGGACAACCGCAGCGCGCGCGTCAGGTAGGCGATGCCCGGCGTGGGCAGCGGCCCGCACAGGTAGACGTCCACACCCGCGGCCGACAGCCCGGACTCCAGCGCGGCCTCGAGCAGGTAGCCCGAGATGCGCGTGTCCTTCCCGATGAGCACGCCCGGGCGGTCGCCGCGGCGCGCGCCGTCGGCGGACGCGAGCGTCCGCCCCGCGGCCCAGCCCAGCTTCAGCACTAGCTCCGGGGTGATCGGCGGGACGCCGACGCGACCGCGGATGCCGTCCGTTCCGAAGTATTTCCTCTGCATGTCGTGTGGTCGTCGATTGGCGAACGGTGCGGCCCGGGGTCACGCGCGCTGGCCGGCGGCCTCGACGGCGAGCCATACGGCCAGCGCGTCGACGGTCTCGCGCACGTCGTGCACGCGGACGATCGCCGCGCCGCGCGCGACTGCCGCCAGCGCCGCCGCGACGCTGCCCGCCATCCGGTCCCCGACGTCCCGGCCGGTGACCTCCCCGATCGTCGTCTTGCGCGACAGGCCGGCCAGCACCGGGTATCCGGTCCCCGACAGCGTGCGCAGCGACCGCAGCAGCACGAGATTATGCGCCAAGGTCTTGCCGAAGCCGAAGCCGGGATCGATCGCGATGCGGTCGCGGGCGATGCCCGCGCCCTCGGCGATCAGCGCGCGCGCGACCAGGAAGTCGCGCACCTCTCGCACGACGTCGTCGTAGCGCGGATTCGCCTGCATCGTGCGCGGCCGGCCCTGCATGTGCATCAGGCAGATGCCGCAGCCGCTGGCGGCGGCGTCCGCGAGCGCGCCGCGCGCCTGCAGCGCGCGCACGTCGTTGATCAGGCCGGCACCCGCGGCGGCGGCGGCGCGCATCACGGCCGGCTTCGCCGTGTCGACACTGACCAGCACGCCTTCGGCGGCCAGCGCCTCGACCAGCGGCAGCACGCGCTGCATCTCCGTGCGCGCGCCGATGCCCATGGCCCCGGGCCGCGTCGACTCG
>JBGAMF010000030.1:0-41371 GCA_044223185.1 Casimicrobiaceae bacterium
CCCGAACCAGCGTGTAACGATCGGCGCGCACCGCGCCGTCAGTGATCAGCCGTCGCATAGACGCGCTCCTTGAAGGGTTCGATGCCGATCCGCCGCACGGTGTCGACGAAGCGTTCGTCGGCGTGCCGCACGTCGACGTAGGTCTCGATGAGCCGCGCGACGACGCCGGGCATCTCGTCCGCGGCGAACGACGGGCCGATCACGCGGCCGATCGCCGCGTGCTCGCCCTGCGTGCCGCCGATCGTCACCTGGTACCACTCGGTCCCGTTCTTGTCGACGCCGAGCACGCCGATGTGCCCGACGTGGTGGTGGCCGCACGCGTTCATGCAGCCGGAGATGTTGACGTCGATCTCGCCGATGTCGTGCAGGTAGTCCAGGTCGTCGAAGCGGCGCTGGATCGCCGCGGCCACGGGAATCGACTTCGCGTTGGCGAGCGCGCAGAAGTCCCCGCCGGGGCAGCAGACGATGTTGGTGAGGAGGCCGACGTTGGGCGTCGCGAGGCCGAGCGACTTGAGCTCGCCCCACAGCGCCGGCAGGTCGCGCTGGCGCACGTCCGCGAGGATCAGGTTCTGCTCGTGCGACACGCGCAGCTCGCCGAAGCTGTAGCGGTCGGCGAGCGCCGCCACCGCGTCCATCTGCCCCGCGGTCAGGTCGCCGGGCGGCACGCCGGGGGCCTTGAGCGACAGCGTGACGACCGCGTAGCCCGCCACCTTGTGCGGGTGCACGTTGCGCGCGACCCAGTTGGCGAAGGGACGGTGGTCGGCGGCCGCGGCGCGGAACGCGGCGTCGTCGCCCGGCAGCCGCTCGTAGGGCGGCGGGACGAAGAACGCCTGCAGGCGGTCGAACTCCTCCGCCGGCACCGTCGCGGCCCCGCCGGCTGAGTGCGCCCACTCGGCCTCGACGTCCGCGGCGAACGCGGCCGGCGTGCGCTCCTTGACGAGGATCTTGATCCGCGCCTTGTACTTGTTGTCGCGGCGGCCGAAGCGGTTGTAGACGCGCAGGATCGCGTCGAGGTAGTTGAGGATCTCCGCGCGCGGCAGGAACTCGCGGATCACGTGGCCGACCATCGGCGTGCGCCCGAGGCCGCCGCCGACGGCGACCCGAAAGCCGACCTCGCCGGCCGCGTCGCGCACGAGCTGCAGGCCGATGTCGTGGACGAGGATCGCCGCGCGGTCGCGCGTGGCGCCGGTGACGGCGATCTTGAACTTGCGCGGCAGGTACGCGAATTCCGGGTGCAGCGTCGACCACTGGCGGACGAGCTCGGCGTACGGGCGCGGGTCGACCGTCTCGTCGGCCGCCACGCCCGCGAAGTGGTCGGACGTCACGTTGCGGATGCAGTTGCCGGACGTCTGGATCGCGTGCATCTGCACGCGCGCCAGCTCCGCGAGGATGTCCGGCACGTCGGCCAGGCGCGGCCAGTTAAGCTGGAAGTTCTGCCGCGTCGTGAAGTGGCCGTAGCCGCGGTCGTAGTCGCGGGCGATGCGCGCGAGCGTGCGCAGTTGCCGCGTCGACAGCTGTCCGTAGGGGATGGCGATGCGCAGCATCGGCGCGTGCTTCTGGACGTAGAGGCCGTTCTGCAGGCGCAGCGGCCGGAACTCGTCTTCGGTCAGCTCGCCGGCGAGGTAACGCCGCGTCTGGTCGCGGAACTGCGCGACGCGCTCGGCGACGATGCGGTGGTCGAAGGTGTCGTAGCGGTACATGGCGGCACGGGTCTCCCGGCATGCACTCTAGGGCGGCCCCTTAATAATCCGAAGGACTCATTTGTCATTGACATATGCCTGAGAGATATATGATTCGATGTCCATGCCGGGTGACGGCAACCGCGTTCGTATAATCCGCCGATGGCCACCGGGATCATCCTGTTCGCGCACGGCGCGCGCGACGCACGCTGGGCCGAGCCGCTCGCACGGCTGCGCGCCAAGGTCGAGGCAACGCGCCCGGACGTCGCCGTGCGCGCGGCCTTCCTTGACTTCATGCAGCCCGATCTCGCCAACGCCGCCGAGGAACTCGTCGCCGCGGGCTGCACGCACCTGCGCGTGGTGCCGGTCTTCATCGCCATGGGCGGCCACATGCGGGAGGACGTCCCGCGCATCGTCGCGGGCGTCCGGGCCCGGCATCCCGGGGTCGCGATCGAGGTGCAGGAGGCGCTCGGCGAGCACGAGGCCGTGCTCGACCGCATGGCGCACGCCGCGGTCGAGGCGCTGGCGCGCTAGCACCGCCGCCGCGGGCGCACGTGACCGTCGCGCAGACCGCGCTCTACACGCTGCCGCCGGACGTCGAAGCGATCCGGCGGGCGGTGGCGCGGCTGTGCGCGGACTTCCCGCCCGCGTACTGGCGCGAACTCGACGCGGCGCGCGCGTACCCGTCAGCGTTCGTGGAAGCGCTGACGACGGGCGGCTACCTCGCGGCGCTGATCCCGGCCGAGTACGGCGGCGCGGGCCTGCCGCTCACCGCGGCGGCGGCGATCCTGCAAGAGGTGCAGGAGTCGGGCGGCAACGGCGCCGCGTGCCACGCGCAGATGTACATGATGGGCGCGATCCTGCGCCACGGCTCGGCCGCGCAGAAGGCGCGCTACCTGCCGGCCATCGCGCGCGGCGAGCTGCGCTTCCAGGCGTTCGGCGTGACCGAGCCCGGCAGTGGCACCGACACCGCCTCGATACGCACGCGCGCGGTGCGCAGCGGCGACGGCTGGCGTCTCACCGGCCAGAAGATCTGGACGTCGCGCGCGGAACACTCGGACCTCATGCTGCTGCTCGCGCGCACGTCCGACCCGCCGCCCTCCGGCAAGCGCCACGACGGGCTGTCGGCGTTCCTCGTCGACCTCAACGAGGCGGCGGGCCGCGGCCTCTCGATCCGGCCGATCCGCACGATGATGAACCACGCGACGACCGAGGTGTTCCTCGACGACGTGGCGGTGCCGGACGACGCGCTGCTCGGCGCCGAAGGGCAGGGCTTCCGCTGCATCCTGACCGGGATGAACGCCGAGCGGATCCTGATCGGCGCCGAGTGCGTCGGCGACGCGCGCTGGTTCATCGCCAAGGCCGCCGCGTACGCGCGCGAGCGCGTCGTGTTCGGCCGCCCGATCGGGCAGAACCAGGGCGTGGCGTTCCCGCTGGCGCGCTGCTTTGCCGAGACCGAGGCGGCGCGCGCCGTCGTCTACCGTGCGGCCGAGGTGTACGACACCGGTGCGCCGTGCGGCGCCGAGGCCAATCTCGCCAAGCTCGTCGCCTCCGAGGCGTCGTGGCACGCCGCCGACGCGTGCGTGCAGACGCACGGCGGCTTCGGCTTCGCCGAGGAGTACGACGTCGAGCGCAAGTTCCGCGAGACGCGGCTGTACCGCGTGGCGCCGGTGTCGGAGAACCTCGTGCTCGCGTACTTCGCCGAGCACTGCCTCGACCTGCCGCGTTCGTACTGAACTCGCCGTGCCAGGCGTCGCCGGCGGCGCGCGCAGGCGTCAGCGCGGTGCCTGCGGCCACACGATCATCGATCCCGCGCCGCTGAAGCGGCCGGTGCGCGTGTAGTAGCTCTCCGCCGCCAGCATGACGAGCGAGACCAGCGACAGGCAGAGGAACACGACCACGGTGCCCATCGCGGCCTGGAACGCGCCGGCGGCGATCGCGACGCCGCCGCCCCCGCGGGCGCGCACGCGCGCCGCGAACGTCACGAGGATCCACAGCGTGGCCACCGCCATCGCGACGCCCAGCGCGGCGACGCCCAGCACCACGAATCCTGCGACGACGATCGTGAACCGCTCGACCGGGTGGCCTTCGAGGAAGGCGCGGACGACGGCCTGCGACACGCGCGGCACCCGCGTCAGCGCCGTCGCCATCTGCGTGAGCCACGGCACGTCGGCGCGCCTGCGCGCCTCGGCGGCACGCGCGTGGATCGAGCCGGCGTCGTCGCCGCCCAGTTCCTTGCGGATGGCGAAGATCAGCGCGTCGAAACCCTGCTCGTACCGGCCGGCGGCGAAGGCGGGGGCGAGGTGCATCTCCAGGAGCTGGCGCACGCGGGCGTCGGTCAGCCGGTCCTCGAGGCCGTAGCCGACGTCGATCCGCGCGATCCGCGGCTCGGTGAAGACGAACAGGACGAGGCCGGTGTCGTTCTTCGCGGCGCCGATCTTCCAGTCGCTGGCCGTCTGGATCGCCCACGCGCCGACGTCGCCGTCGGGCGGCTTGCGATCGACGTAGATCGCGATCTCGGCGCGATCGTCGTTGAGCAGCCCGCCCGCCCACTCGCGGGCGAAGGCGGGCGACACGATCCCGGCGCGGTCCACGAAGGCCTCGTTCGGATTGGCGAGCGACGCGGGCGGCGGCGGCGACCTCGGCACGGCGAACAGGAGCAGCAGCACGACGACGGCCCAGAGCGCGAGCGAGACGCGGACGATGCGCTTCGTGCGCGCTCCGGCGGCGGGCTGCGGCGGGACGGGGGAGGGCGGAGGCGAAGTGACCACGGAAGACGCACGCGCGAAAGTGCGGCAGAGTGCCGGATTCGTCGGCCGCGTGCAAATGGTTCAATTTGGTGCGAAATTGCGCGGCATGGTCGACTGGCGCACACGACGTTCGCCATCCTTGTTGCGGCGCAACTTACATACACGGCTGTCCAGTAGAATCGAACGCGAAATCGGGCCGATCCCGCCGCACGCGCCACCCCCATGACCCTGTTCGAACTCTTCGGCCTCGTGATCACGCTGATCGCGGTGCTGGGGTATCTCAACCACCGCTTCCTCAAGTGGCCGGAGACGATCGGGATCACGGCGCTGGCCCTCGTGCTGTCGATGGGGATCACCGGCTACGGCCTCGTCAACCCGCAGGGCGCGACGTGGGCGCGCGAGGCGCTTTCCAGCATCAACTTCTCCGAGGTCGTGTTCCACGGCATCCTCGGCGTGCTGCTGTTCGCCGGCAGCCTGACGCTCGAGCTGAAGACGATGGCGCGGGAGAAGGGCACGATCCTGGTGCTCGCGACCGTGGGCGTGGTGATCTCGACCGTCGTCGTCGGCTACGGCGTTTACTGGCTGACGGCACTGGTCGGGTATCCGCTGCAACTCGTGCACTGCATGCTGCTGGGCGCCGTGGTGTCGCCGACCGACCCGGTCGCCGTGATCGGCATCCTGCGCCGCGTCGGCATGACGCCCTCGATGGAAATGCAGATCGCCGGCGAGAGCCTGTTCAACGACGGCACCGGCGTCGTGGCCGTGATCACGGTGCTCGCGCTGATGTCGGGGCAGCACGGCGCCGCGCCCGACGGCGTGGCGCTGCTGCTGGTGCGGCAGGCGGGAGGCGGCATCCTGCTCGGCATGCTGCTGGGCGCCGCCGGGCTCGCGATGCTGCGCGGCGTGAAGGGCAGCCACTCGATCTGCATCTTCATCACGCTGGCGCTCGCCACCGCCGGCTACGCGCTCGGCGAGCACCTCAAGGTGTCCGCGCTCATCACGGTGATCGTCACCGGGCTCATCGTCGGGAACTTCGGCCGCCGCTGGGCGATGACGAAGGAGACGCAGGCGCACGTGTTCGAGTTCTGGGAGCTGACCGACCAGCTGCTCAACCTGATCCTGTTCGGCCTCCTCGGCATCCAGGTCATCGCGATGCAGCCGTCGTGGTCGCAGTTCCTGCTGTGCGCGGCGACGGTGCCCATCGCGCTCGTCGCACGCTGGCTGTCGGTGGGGGCGCCGATCAGCGCGATGCGCCGCTTCCGCGCCTACGATGAGCACACGGTCACCATCCTCACGTGGGGCGGGCTGCGCGGCGGGCTCTCCGTCGCGCTCGCGCTGTCGCTGCCGGTGTTTCCCGGCCGCGAGATCGTGCTGGGCTCGACCTACGCGATCGTGATCTTCAGCATCCTCGTGCAGGCGCTGACGCTGGGCCGGGTCGTACGGTGGCTGCGAACGCGGCCGGGCAGGGCGCGGCACCCGCGGCCGGCGGTACCGGCGAGCGGGCCGGCCGGGTAACGGGACCCGCTCGGCGCGCCGCGGCATCTCGATTCCTTGATCCGGCACAAGGACATCCGCGCCGGAAGCGCTCCCACTGGGCCGCTAGAGGCCATCCGGCAACGGGTCTCCGGTGCCCGTTCCGTGGCCGCGGCTGCGACTACACGGGGAGGCTCGACATGGCGACGATTCGCATTGGCGGTCTCAGGTCACCGCGCGCGGCGCTGGCGCGCATCTTCGGGCGCTGCGTCGTCGCGGCGTTCGCGCTGGTCGTCGCCACGACCGCCGAGGCCGCGGTCCGCTACTGGGTGCTGCAGGGCGCCAAGACCCAGGCCGGCGCCAACGTCTCCGGCACGTTCGGATACGACGACGTGGCCAACCAGGTCACTTCGTGGATCCTGCAGATCGAGAGCGGAAACGGCTTCCTGTCGTTCACGTACGTGCCAGGCAACTCGACCCACTGGATCGGGGTCGAGGGGGTGCCGCCGTTCCTCTCCATGTACCTGTACGCGGCGCCGGGGAGCGCGTTCGGCGAGCACTTCCTGCGGCTGTCGTTCGCGGTCCCGCTCGACGGCACGTCGTCGCCGGTCGCGTTGATGACGTTCGACCCGGTCAACAAGGGCTACCACTCGGCCGAGTGCGGCGGCGAATTCGGCTGCCGCGGCATCGCGAGCGGGGCGGTCGCGCTCGTGGCGCTCCCGCCGCCGGTCGGGCTGGTGGACGTGGTCGAGTTCCACCACGCCGGCTTCGACCACTACTTCATGACCGCCAATCCCGCCGAGATCGCCAAGCTCGACAACGGCACGTTCCAGGGCTGGAAGCGGACCACGTACGCGTTCAAGGCCTACGCGATCGGCAGCAGCCCCGGGCCGGCCACCAACCCGGTCTGCCGCTACTACGGGCTGCCGTCGGCGGGCCTCGACTCGCACTTCTACTCGGCCAGCGCCGTCGAGTGCTACCAGGTCTACAAGCTCTTCGGCCACGCGTGGCAGCACGAGAGCGACAACGTGTTCCAGATCGACCTGCCGGACACGCTGACCGGCCTGTGCCCGCTTGGCACGATCGCGGTCTACCGCGTGTACAACAACCGTGCGGACGTCAACCACCGCTACACGACGAGCCTCGCCGTGCGCGCGCAGATGGAGGCCGCGGGGTGGATCCGCGAGGGCTACGGGCCGAACGCCACGATCATGTGCGCGGTGGCGGCGTGAGGGGGGCTCCGCCCGCGCCGACGTACACTGCGGGTGTCAGGCAACCGTTGCCATGCGGCGGCCGCGACGGAAGAACGGCGATCCACACCGGCGATGACTGCACCCAACGCTTCCTCGCGAACGGCCGGCAGCGCGCTCGTCGCGTTGCAGTTCCTGCTCCTTGCCGCGTTGGCGCTCGCGGCCATCCTGGCCGTCGGCCACCGCGCGATTCCTCCGGTCGCCTGGACGCTGGGCCTCGGCGGAGTGGCGCTGGCAACGTGGGCAGTGACTTGCAACCGTCCCGGCAACTTCAACATCCGGCCTGAGCCGCGCGCCGGCGGGCGGCTCGTCAGCCACGGCCCGTATCGCTGGATCCGGCACCCGATGTACACGGCGGTCATCGCGATTGCGGCGGCGTGCGCTGCGGTCGTTGGCGCCGCGTGGGCGTGGCTGTGCGTGGCGGCGCTGGTCGCCGTGCTCGTCGCCAAGGCGACGCTCGAGGAGCGCGCGCTGCTCGAAGTTCATCCGGACTACGGTGCCTACCGGGCACGTACCAGGCGCTTCCTGCCGTGGGTGGTCTGACGTGGCCGGCGCGGGGGCCGTGGGCCGGGAGCCGGGGCGCGGGTAGATGCGACGTTTGGGCCGTGGGCGCCGGTTCGGCCGCCAATCCATAAGTTGACATAATACAAATTATGCGACACTTATGGGCTCGCCACGCGCCACGCGCAACTCAGCCCGCCACGAACTCCACCCGTTCCTCCGCCACGTCGATCACGTCGCCGTCGCGCAGCTGCCGCGGTTGTGCGGAGACCGCCTTGCCGTTGACCCTGGCGTGCCCGCGCCCCTCGACGTGGTACAGGAAGAACCCGTGCGGCCGCCGCGCGATCACGCACAGCAGCGTGCCCGGCGTCCCCAGCGCGGCCACGACGCGGTCGAGCGGCAGCGAGCCGGGCGCGCGCGGCCCGCGGACGAACCGGATCGCGGCGTCCGGGAAGCGCACGCGAGCGGCCGGCGCCGACGGCACGCGCAGGCTCTCGGCGGAGCGCGCTGCCGCCTCCGCCGCGGCATCGCCCGCCGGCTGCAGGCCCGCGATCAGCATCGTGCGGTCGAGGTCGACTTCGGCGGACGCCCGCGGGTTCACGTAGCGCAGGTTCAGCGCGCCGAACGCGATCGTGTCGCCGTGCTGCAGGATGTGCCGCTCGACCCGCGCGCCGTTGACGAACGTGCCATTCGCGCTGCCGAGGTCCTCGAGGATGTGGTCCTTGCCGACCGGCACCACGGCGGCGTGCGCCGGGCTCGCCGCCGGGTCGTCGACGACGACGTCGCTGCCGGGATCGCGACCGATCGAGAGCCGCGCGTCGTCGACGAAGCACTGGAACACGATCGTGCCGTCCGCGCTCAGCACCAGCTTCGCCATCGTCGCGCCTCCCCTCTCAGCGCAGCCACGCGAAGAGCCGCCGCCACCACGGCGGCGCGGCCGGCACGGCGGCGGGGTCGTCGACGCGCACGACGATCGCCGACACGTTGTCGAGGCCGCCGTTGTCCTTCGCGGCCTGCACGAGCAGCTGCGCCGCGAGCGGGACGTTGGCGCGCACCGCCTGCAGCACGAGCTCGATGTCGGCGTCGTCGACGAGGTCGGAGAGGCCGTCCGAGCACAGCAGGTAGACGTCCCCCGGCAGTGCCGCCTCGTCGCGGACGTGCGGGACGACGTCGGCGCCGATGCCCACGGCGCGCGTGACCAGGTTGCGGTTGTGCGTGCCGACCGCCTCCGCCGCCGCGATGTAGCCCAGGTCGATCTGGTCGCGCAGCAGCGAGTCGTCGCGCGTGAGCAGCTGCAGCCGGTTGAAGCGGAGCCGGTAGATGCGCGAGTCGCCGACGTGCGCGAGCGCGACGCGGTCGCCGCGGAACACCGCGAGCGCCAGCGTCGTGCCCATCCCGTAGTGAACGGGATCGGCCTGTGCCGCGGCGTGGACGGCGGCGTTGGCGCGGATCATGCATGCGCTCACCGCGGCGCCGAGCGCCTCCGTGTCCGCGTCGGGCGGCAGCGCGGCCAGCGCGCCGGCGAGGTCGCCGACGACGAGGTCGACGGCCATGCGGCTCGCGACCTCGCCGGAGCGGTGGCCGCCCATGCCGTCGGCGAGCGCCATGACGCCGGTGGCGGCGTCGCAGGAGATCGTGTCCTCGTTGTACTGGCGGACGCTGCCGGCGTCGGTGACGCCGGCGACGACGATGAGTGGAGGCGGCATGGGCGAGCGGGTGGCGCCGGGTCCGTCGCCCGCGGGGGTCGGTCAGGCACCCGCGGCGCGTCCGGCCGTCCGAAATTACCATAGGGCCGGCGCCGCGGCCGGATGCGACAATCGGGCCATGGCCGCGCCGGACCGCATTCGGGCGCCGCAGCCTCCCGCTCGCGCTCGTCCATGAAACCCGCCCGCATCGGCCGCTACGTGATCCTCGAGGAACTGGGGCGCGGCGCGATGGGCATCGTCTACAAGGCGCGCGACCCGCTGATCGACCGGCTGGTCGCCTTGAAGACCGTCGGCGTGGAGACGCACAGCGCCGAGGCGGACGCGTACCGGCAGCGCTTCTTCCGCGAGGCGCGCTCGGCCGGCGGCCTCTCGCACCCGAACGTCGTGACCGTGCACGACGTCGGCGAGGGCGACGGCGTGGCCTACATCGCGATGGAGTTCCTCGCCGGCCGTTCGCTGCGCGAGATCCTCGACTCCGGCGCGGTGCTGCCGTGGGCGCGCATCGCCGACATCACGGCGCAGGTGGCCGACGGGCTTGCGTACGCGCACGCCAGGGGCGTGGTCCACCGCGACGTCAAGCCGGCGAACGTCATGGTGCTCGACAGCGGGCTCGCCAAGATCACCGACTTCGGCATCGCGCGGCTGCCCGCCGGCACGCGCACGATCGCGGGCACCGTCTACGGGTCGCCCAAGTACATGTCGCCCGAGCGCGTGCGCGGCGAGGACGTCGACGGCCGCACCGACGTCTTCTCGCTGGGCGCGATGCTCTACGAGATGCTGACCGGCGTGGCGCCGTTCACCGCGACCGACCTGCCGACGATCCTCGACCAGATCCTGCACGTGATGCCGGAGCCGCCGACGGCGCGCAACCGCGACATCCCGCCGGCGTTCGACGCGATCGTCGCGCGGGCGCTGGCCAAGGATCGCGCGGACCGGTACGCCGACGCGCAGCAGATGGCCGACGCGCTGCGCGGGTACGCCGCCGGGGTGCCGGCGCCGGCGCCGGCGGCGCCCGCGCGGCAGGTCCCGCCGGCGGGCGAGCGCCCTGCCCTGCTCGTCCGCCCGGCGGCGGAGCCTGCGCCCAAGGTCCCGGACGCCGCGGCGGCGCCCATGTTCGTCGCGCCGCGGCCCGAGCCGCTGCCGGCGGCGCCGATGGCCGCGACCGCGCCACGCTGGCGGCGGCTGGCGGTGATCGGCGTTCCGCTCGCGGTTGCGGCGGCGCTCGCACTGTGGCTTGTCTCGCCGGCGCGTCCCCCGAAGCCGCCGACGCCGGTGACGCCCATTGCTGCGC
This sequence comes from Casimicrobiaceae bacterium, assembly GCA_044223185.1. Lineage (GTDB taxonomy): Bacteria > Pseudomonadota > Gammaproteobacteria > Burkholderiales > Casimicrobiaceae > VBCG01. The sequence continues at coordinate 10,651 of JBGAMF010000030.1, forward strand.
CTGTGTCCGCGCCGGCGCTGCCGACCAACGACGGCCCGGCTGCCGTGGCGGCCGCGCCGGCGGGCAAGGTGCCCGCACCCGCGGCGGCGGCAAAGTCCGCGCCCGCCCCGGCGGCGAAGCCCCCGCCCGCCGCGGCGCCGCAGGCGCCGCCGGCAGCCGCCGCGCCGGCTCCCGCGCCGCCCGCAGGTTCGGCACAATTGGGGCTGGCGGTGTCGCCGTGGGGCGAGGTCTACGTGAACGGCCGCAAGGCCGGCGTGTCGCCGCCACTCACCGAGTTGCGGCTGCCGCCGGGCAAGTACGCGGTCGAGATCCGCAACGCGACGTTTCCGCCGTTCCGCACGACGGTCGAGCTGCGCGCACAGGAGAGCGTCAAGTTGAGGCACAAGTTCCAGTGACGATCGGGCTGTCCGCGGCGCTTCCGACGCACCGGTGGCGGTTCGCGCTTGGGCTCGCGGCCGTGCTGGCATCCGCCGGCTGTGCCGCGCCTTCCGGCACGCCGGCCGACGGCGGCACGCCGCCGGCGCCGCCGGTGGCCGCCGCACCTGCGCCGCCGCCCGCCGATCCCCCGGCGCCGCCGCCGGTACCCGTCAGGGGCCTGGCCGAGCAGGAGTTCGACCTCGGGGTGAAGGCCTACGAGGATGGCGACTACAAGACCGCGGCGCGGCACCTGCAGGCGGCGGCGAACTTCGGCCTGCCGTCGGCGTCGGAACGCGCGACCACGCACAAGTACCTGGCGTTCATCGCCTGCACGTCGAACCAGCCGCGCGTCTGCCGCGACGAGTTTCGTCGCGCGTTGGCCGCCGACCCGGCGTTCGACCTGACGCCGGCCGAGGCCGGGCACCCGCTCTGGGGCCCGGTGTTCCGCGCCGTGAAGGCGGACGCCGCGAAGGCGAAGGGCAAGTAGTGGCCCGTGACGGGGGAAGCGGGAGTGAGCGCCAGCGGTATGGCGCGGCTATTCGCGCCGAGGGCGAGGCGCCGTTGCGAAGCAATGGCCGGCCCCCTTGCGAGCAACGGCAACGAAGCCATCGGCGCGAAGAGCAAGCCAGACACTTCCGATTCCCCCGTTACGGGCCACTGGCCTAGGCCGGCACGCAGCCGATCACGCCGAGGTCCCCGGTCCCTTCGGAAATCCACCCGCGGGCCACCATCTCCGCGCGCGTCGCGAGGCTCGTCGTGTAGCGGTGGTTGGGCGCCGCGCCCTGCCCGTCGTTGTAGAGCCGGTACAGCGGCAGCGTCCCCGCGCCGCACGCGCCCGCGGCGTCGGGCAGCGCGAAGGCGAACACCTCCGCCTCGAACCGCCAGTCCGGGTTGGCCTTCACCTTTGCGCACTCGGCCGCGTCCGGCGTGTAGAAGTGCGAGCTCTTCGGCGCGAAGCTCACGCTGAAGAAACGGCACACGTTGGCGGCGCCGGGCGTGTCGAGCGGGCGCACGCGGAACGACTCCCCGGTGCGCGCCCAGCCGACGAACACGCCGGCGTCGAGCTTGGCGACCTCGTCGGGGTTCGCGGTGACGAAGTAGTGGTCCCACTCCGCGTGCCGGTACTCGATCGCCGGCGGGTCGACGAGGGCGAGGCTCGCGGTCATCGACGCGACGAACGCGTCGCCGCCGCCGCCGGCCGCCGGCTGCGCGCCGCCGGTGGCCGCCGGCAGGTTGAGCGACGCGGTCCCGCCTGCCGCGTACACGCGCCCGCGCGCGGTGACGGCGAGCCCGTACGCCTGGTCGAGCCCGCTGCCACCGACGTACGTCGCCTGCGGCAACGCCGCGAGCGTGGCCGGCAGGCGCGCGACGAACGCGTCGCCGCCGCCGCCGGGCGTGGCCTGCGCGCCGCCGGCGGTGGCCGGGAACGCAGTGGACGCGGTGTTGCCGGCAACGTAGACGGTGCCCGTCGGGTCGAGCGCCAGCGCGTTGGCGACGTCGTCGGAGAGCCCGCCGACGAACGTCGCCTGCCGCAGCGTCGCGAGCGTCCCGTCGAGCGCGGCGACGAACGCGTCGGTGCCGCCGCCGCGCACCGGCTGCGCGCCGCCCACGGTGCCGGGGAAGTTGGCGGAGCCGGTCTCGCCGGCGACGAAGACCGTGCCGTCGCCGGCGAGCGCCAGCGCGTACGCGGCGTCGGCGGACGCGCCGCCCAGGAACGTCGCCTGCGCAAACGTCGCGAGGCCGGCGTCGAGCTTCGCAACGAATGCGTCGCCGCCGCCTCCCTGCGCCGGCTGCGCGCCGCCCGCAGTTGCGGGGAAGGTGGCCGAGCCGGTGCTGCCGGCCGCGTAGACGGCGCCGTCCGGCGCGACGGCCAGCGCGTACACGATGTCGTTGTTGGCGCCGCCGACGTACGTCGCCTGCACGAACGTCGCGAGGTCGCCGGCGAGCCGCAGGACGAACCCGTCGGTGTTGCCCGCACGCGTCGCCTGCGCGCCGCCCGCGGCCGCCGGAAAGTTGACCGACGACGTGCCGCCGCCGACGTACACGCTGCCGGCCGGGCCGAGCGCGAGCGCGAACGCCTGGTCGAACGCGCTGCCCCCGGCGTACGTCGCCTGCACGAGCGTGGCGAGGTCGGGGGCGAGGCGTGCGACGAACGCGTCGCCGCCGCCGCCGGGACTCGCCTGCGCGCCGCCGGCCGTGCCGGGGAAGTTGAGCGAACTGGTGCTGCCCGCCACGTACACGTTGCCGGCGGCGTCGAGCGCCAGCGCCTGCGCGACGTCGGCGCCGCTGCCGCCCAGGTACGTGACGCGCGCGAACGACGTCAGGTCGCGGTCGAGCTTCGCGACGAACGCGTCGCCGCCGCCCGCCGCGGTCGCCTGCGCGCCGCCGGAGGTGCCCGGGAAGTTGAACGACGCGGTGCTGCCCGCGACGTACACGGCGCCCGCCGCGTCGACGGCCATGGCCCAGGCGACGTCGCCGCCGCTGCCGCCCGCATAGGTGGCCTGCAGCAGCGGATCGATGACCACCGCGTGCCTGCGGTCGTGCGCGCCGAGCGCGAAGCCGTAGCGATCGCGCGCCACCGTGTAGGCGACCGCGACGGGACGGCGCACGCCGGCGATGTCCTGCCACGCGATGGGCGACGTGTACGTCACCGGGCCGTCCGCCGTCTGCGCGACGAGCGTGCCGGCTTGCGTTCGCTCGAGCCGCGTCGCGCCCCGCACGCGAAACGCCGCGCGGCGGACGTCCGCACCCGGGGCCACCGTGACGAGCTTCTCGACGCCGCCGGTGCGCGCGACCAGGTCCACGTCGATGCCGGGCCACGGTGCCCCGAGCGACACGCGGTCGTACGCGGGAACGTCGGCCTGCCAGCGCCGGGGATCGGCCCCGACGAAGCGCGACACGCGCGTCGCGCTGGCGGCGGCACCGCGAGGCGAGGCGCGGCCGCCGGCCGGCGTCTCGACCAGCACGTTGTCGCGCGGCGCCCCGTTGCCGGCGGCGAGCCGCCAGACCAGCGCGCCGTCGCGCGTCACGAACAGGACGCCCGCCGGGATGCGCGCGACGAAGGCGACGCGCGGATCGTCGTTTGCCGACGCGGCCACGAACGGAAGGACTGGGACGGGGTTGGCGGCGTGGGGCGCTGCGACAGCGCACGCGCACCACGCGAGGATCGCGACGGCGGCGGTTGCGCGCAGGCCCCGGGCAGGATGGCGATGGGGAGCGATCATCCCCGCATTATCGCCTGCGCACGGCGGGTGCCGTGCCGGCGGGGAACGGCTAGCGCGTGGCGACCACGGCGGCGAGCGCCTCGAAGAGCTGCTGCGCGAAGTTGAGCTCGCCGTGCCCGGCGGAGGGCGTCGCGTTGACCAGCGCGGCGATCGTCGCGCCGGTGCGCGGGTCGTAGAAGGCGGCGGCCTGCCAGCCCAGGCCGCTGCCGTGATGGCCCCACCACCCGTTGCGGATCCCGATGCCCAGGCCGTAGCGGTCGTACTGCGGGCCGCTGGTCGCCGGGCGGGAGCGCTCGATGCGCTCGCGCTGCAGTTCGGCGCCGATCAGCCGGCCGTCGCCCAGCGCCAGCGCCCACGTCGAGAGGTCGGCGAGTGTCGACACCATCGCGCCGGCGCCGGCGAGCGCCGTCGGCGAGAACAGCGGCAGCGCCTCGGCCGTACCGGTGTCCGGGTCGACCTCGTATGGCGTCGGGTGCGGCTCCGGCAGCGGCACGACCAGCGGGTACGTCGTCTGCGCGAGGCGAAGCGGCGCGAAGATCCGCGCGCGCAGCGCCTCGCCCAGCGGGACGCCCGCGACCTGCGCCGCGACCATGCCGAGCAGCACCGTGTTGGTGTTGCTGTACTGGTAGTCGGCGCCCGGCGCGAACCGCGGCGAGCCCGGCAGCGCGAAGGCGACGAGTTCCTCCTCGGCCCACGCGCGCGCCGGGTCCGAACCGAACGCCTGCAGGAACGCCGGGTTCGCCGAGTATTCGGCGATGCCGCTCTGCATGCCGGCGAGATCCGCCAGCGTGATCTGTCCGCCGTTCGGGATGCCGGGCACCCAGCGTTCGATCGGGTCGGCGAGCGCCAGTGCCCGCTCGCGAACCATCTGGAGGATCACCGTCGCCGTGAACGACTTGGTCACGCTGCGGATCGAGCCGTGGTCGGTGAGGCGCATCGGGGTGCGCGTGGCGAGGTCACCCTCCCCCAGCGCCACCGCCCAGTCCGGGTCGCCCGGGAAGGTCACCGCGGCGAGCGCGCCCGGAAGGCGGTACTGCTTGCGCACGCCGTCGACGGCCGTCCGGTAGCGCGTCGCCACGGGCGTCACGTCGTCGCCGGAGCAGCCGGCCAGCGCGCCGGCGGCCAGCGAGAGCAGGAAGCGGCGGCGCGAGCGGCTCGTCATCGGTGGCCTTTCCCGACGCCTTTAGGCGTCGCGCAACGCGGTGAGCGCCTGGTCGACGCGGTCGACGGCGACGATCGTGACGCCGTCGACGGCATGCTTCGGGCGGTTGGCGGTCGGGATCACGACCGTGCGGAAGCCCAGCTTGGCCGCCTCGCGGATGCGCTCCTGGCCGCGCTGGACCGGCCGGATCTCCCCCGCCAGCCCGACCTCACCAAATACAAGAGATTTCGCTGGCAATGGTCTGTTTTTGATAGAGGATTCAATCGCCAACAGCACGGCCAGATCGGCGGCGGGTTCCTGGATGCGCACACCTCCGACCGCGTTGACGAAGACGTCGTAGCCGCCGGTCTCCACCCCGCCGTGGCGGTGCAGCACCGCGAGCAGCAGCGCTAACCGTTGCGGGTCGAGGCCGACCGCGAGCCGCCGCGGCGTCCCGCCCTGCACCGGGTCGACCAGCGCCTGGATTTCCACCAGCAGCGGCCGCGAGCCCTCGAGCGTCGCGACGATCGCCGAACCGGGCACCGCGGCGTCGTGCTGCGACAGGAACAGCGCCGACGGGTTGCCCACACCCTTCAGGCCCCGCTCGGTCATGCCGAACACGCCGAGCTCGTTGGCGGCGCCGAAGCGGTTCTTGATCGCCCGCACCAGCCGGAAGCTCGAGTGCGGGTCGCCCTCGAAGTAGAGGACGGTGTCGACGATGTGCTCGAGCACGCGCGGCCCGGCGATGGCGCCCTCCTTCGTCACGTGGCCGACGAGGACCACCACGACGCCGCGCTGCTTGGCGAGGCGCGTCAACTGCGCGGCGCACTCGCGCACCTGCGCCACGCTGCCGGGCGCCGACTGCAGCGTGCCGGTGAACACCGTCTGGATCGAGTCGACGACGACGACCTCGGGCCGCGTCGCGTTGACGGCCGCGACGATCGCCTCCAGCTCGACCTCGGCCAGCAGCTCGACCGGCGCGTTGACGAGACCCAACCGCTGCGCGCGCAGCGCCACCTGCTCGACGGACTCCTCGCCGGTCACGTACAGCGTTCGCCGCGCGGCCCCGAGCGCCGCGCACGCCTGCAGCAGCAGCGTCGACTTGCCGATGCCCGGGTCCCCTCCCAGCAGCACGACGCCGCCGGCGACGAGGCCGCCGCCCAGCACGCGGTCGAACTCCTCCAGCCCGGTGGCGATCCGCGCGTCTTCCTGCGGCCGCACGGACGCGAGCGGCGTGACGGTGGAGCGCGTCCCCGCGACGTTCTCGAAGCGCGCCGGGGCGGGTGCGGCGACGGTCTCGACCAGCGTGTTCCACGCGCCGCAGCCCGGGCACTGGCCCTGCCACTTCGGCGCGGACGCACCGCACTCGGTGCACGTGTAGACGGTCTTCGGCTTCGCCATGGCGTCAGAGGCGGCGGATCACGTCGGCCAGCGTGTGCGCATCCGGGAAGTTGCGCTGGGCCACCACGGCGAACGCCATCGCCAGCGCGAACACGACGGCGAACGCGATCCACGTGTGGCCGACGACGCTCGCCACCCAGCCGCCGGTGGCCGCGATGCGCCGCGTCGGCCGGACGAGCCCGGCCGACAGCAGCGCCGCGAACGCGGCGTCGGCGAGGATCGCCGGGGCTGCGTAGAGGATCCACGCGACGGCGCCGAACGCCGCCGCGGCCAGCGCGATCAGGAGCAGCAGCACCCAGCCGCCGTCGCCCAGGTCCAGTCCGCCGCCGCCGCCCTTGAGGGACGGGACCCCGGCTGGCGCGCCCGCGGAGTCTCCCGATGCGAACCCCACGCCGCCGAAGCGCGCGGACGCCCCGCCGCCGCCGGACGCACCGCCGCCGCCGCGAAAGACCGGTGCGTCGACGCCCTTGCCGCCGCCTCCGCCCGACCACCCGGCGTCGAGCGCGTCGGCCGCGTCGCCCGCGAGGCTGCTTCCCCGGCCGCGCGTCGCCTCCGGCGCGTAGCCGGCGTAGCGCAGCCAGATGCGCACCCCGAGCAGGAAGGCGCCGTAGGCCACGGCGAGCGCAACGGCGTAGCGCAGCCACATCGCGTGGATGCCCGCCATCAGCAGGAGCTTGGTGACGGCGAGGCCGACGCCGAAGCAGGAAGCGAGGATCAGTGCGACGTGCACGCGCACCGCGTGCCGCGCCACGATCGCGCGGCGCAGCGCGTCGGCCGACGTCGCGGCGGCCGGATCGGGCGCGGGCTCGCGGGCCGCCACGGGGACTTCAGGCGAGCTCGTGCGGCTGCACGACCGCGGTGCCGAGCTTGCCGACCACCACCCCCGCCGCCTCGTTGGCGATGCGCACGGCGTCGGGCAGCGGCGCGCCGGCCGCCAGCAGCACGCCGAGCGTGGCGATCACCGTGTCGCCGGCGCCCGAGACGTCGTACACCTCGCGCGCCTGCGCCGGGATCGTCAGCGCGCCGCCGCCCGTGTAGAGGCTCATCCCCTCCTCCGACCGCGTGACGAGCAGCGCGTCGAGTGCCAGGTCGCGCCGCAGCGCCTCCGCCCTGGCCGTCAGGTCGGCTTCGTCGCGCCAGCGCCCGGCAACCTGCCGGAACTCGCTGCGGTTGGGCGTCAACAGCGTCGCTCCGCGGTAGCGCGCGTAGTCGTCGCCCTTGGGGTCGACCAGCACCGGGCGGCCGGCCGCGCGCGCGCGCGCGATCATCGTCGCGATGTGCGCGAGGCCGCCCTTGCCGTAGTCGGAGAGGATCACGAGGTCGGCCTCGGCCACCAGCCGCTCGAAGTCGGCGAGCTTCGCCGCCAGCACCTCGTGCGACGGCGCCGTCTCGAAGTCGATGCGCAAGAGCTGCTGCTGGCGGCCGATCACCCGCAGCTTGACGGTCGTGGGCGCGGCGGCGTCGCGCAGGAACGACGCCTGCACGCGCTCGCCTTCGAGCAGCCGCGCGAGCGCGCGCCCCGGCTCGTCGTCGCCGACGACCGACAGCAGCGTGGCCTGCGCGCCCAGCGCCGCCGCGTTGCGCGCGACGTTGGCCGCGCCCCCCGGGCGCTCCTCGCTGCGCGCGATCTTCACCACCGGCACCGGCGCCTCGGGCGAGATGCGCTCGACGTCGCCGAACCAGTAGCGGTCGAGCATCACGTCGCCGACGACGAGCACGCGCGCGCGCGCCACGGCGGCGCGGTACGCGGAGAAGAGCGCGGCGGCCGTCACGGCCGGCCCCGGCCGATGCCGAAGTATTCGAGCCCGGCCGCGCGCACCTCGGCCGGCGTGAAGACGTTGCGCCCGTCGAACACGGCGGGCGTGGCGAGCCGCCGCCGCACCTCGTCGAAGTCCGGGCTGCGGAACTCCTGCCACTCGGTGACGACGACCAGCGCGTCGGCGCCGTCGCAGGCGGCCAGCGGCGAGCCCGCGTAGGTGAGGTGCGGCGCGGCGCCGAACACGCGCCTCGCCTCGTCCATCGCGATCGGGTCGTACGCGACGACGCTGGCGCCGCGCGCCGCGAGGGCGTCGACGACGACCCGCGCCGGCGCCTCGCGCATGTCGTCGGTGTTCGGCTTGAACGCGAGTCCCCACAGCGCGAACCGGCGGCCGGCGAGGTCGGCGCCGAACCGCGCGACGATCTTGTCGACCAGCACGTGCTTCTGCGCGTCGTTGACCGCCTCGACCGCCGCCAGCAGCCGGAGCGGATGGCCGAGGCCGGTCGCCGTGTGCTGCAGCGCCTTGACGTCCTTCGGGAAGCAGCTGCCGCCGTAGCCCACGCCCGGGTACAGGAAGTGGTAGCCGATGCGCGGGTCGGAGCCGATGCCCTGGCGCACCATCTCGACGTCGGCGCCCAACCGGTCGGCGAGGTTGGCGAGCTCGTTCATGAACGAGATGCGCGTGGCGAGCATCGCGTTGGCCGCGTACTTGGTGAGCTCGGCCGAGCGCACGTCCATGACGAGGAAGCGCTCGTGGTTGCGCATGAACGGCGCGTAGACGGCGCGCAGCGCGGCGATCGCGCGCTCGTCGGAGGCGCCGACGACCACCCGGTCGGGCTTCATGAAGTCCTCGACCGCCGCGCCCTCCTTCAGGAACTCGGGGTTCGACGCGACGGCGAACGGGATGTCCGCGCCGCGCGCGGCGAGCTCCTCGGCGATGGCCGCGCGCACGCGGTCCGCCGTGCCCACCGGCACCGTCGACTTGTCGACGACGATCTTCGCGTCCTGCATCCGGCGGCCGATCGCGCGCGCGGCGGCGATCACGTACTGCATGTCGGCGCTGCCGTCCTCGTCGGGCGGGGTCCCGACCGCGATGAACTGCAGCGCCCCGTGCGCGACCGACGCGTCGACGTCGGTGGTGAACTTGAGGCGCCCCGCCGCCGCGTTGCGGCGGACCATCGCCTCGAGCCCCGGCTCGTGGATCGGCACGCCGCCGGCGTTGAGGATGCCGATCTTGCGCGCGTCGACGTCGACGCACAGCACGTCGTTGCCGACCTCGGCGAAGCAGGTGCCGGTCACGAGGCCGACGTAGCCGGTGCCGATCATCGTGATCTTCATTCGCCCGTCCCCGTGACGCCGGCGATCGCCGCGTTGACCGCCGCCAGCGCCGCCAGCGGGTCGCGCGCCTGCGTGACGGGGCGCCCGATCACCAGGTGGTCCGCGCCCAGCCGGATGGCGGCGTCGGGCGTCACGATGCGCGCCTGGTCGTCCGGCGTGCCATCGGCCGGACGGATGCCCGGCGTCACCAGCCGGAAGTGCGGCCCGCACGCGGCGCGCAGCGTGGCCGCCTCGTGCGCCGAGCAGACCACGCCGTCGAGGCCGCAAGACCTCGCAAGCTGCGCCAGCCGGACGACCTGCTCCGCGGCCGTGCCGGGGACTCCCATCTCGTGCAGGTCGGCGTCGCGCAGGCTCGTCAGCACGGTGACGGCGATCAGCAGCGGCGGCGCGTGCTGGGCGGCGCCCGCCGCCCGGTCGACGGCCTCGCGAGCGGCCGTCAGCATCGCGCGCCCGCCTCCCGCGTGGACGTTCACCATCGCGACGCCGAGCCGCGTCGCCGCCGCGCATGCAGCCGCCACCGTGTTCGGGATGTCGTGGAACTTGAGGTCGAGGAACACCCGATACCCGCGCGCGACCAGCCAGCGCACCGGCTCGGGCCCGCCGGCGACGTAGAGCTCCTTGCCGACCTTGACGCCGCACTGCCGCGGGTCGAGCCGGTCGGCAAGCGCCAGCGCCCGCATCGGCTCGGCGAAGTCCAGCGCGACGAATACGCGAGGGATGGTGTTCATGGGGCGGTCAATTCAAGGTCCACAGGAGACGCAGAGACGCAGAGAAATCCGGAAGTACCATCCGCCTGGCCTTCTCGGCGCCTCTGCGTCTCTTTGTGAACGGTGTTTCACGCATAGCCATCGGGCATCTCCGTGCGCTTCGGCGAGTACGTCTCCCACTTGAGGCAGCCGGGGCAGCGCCAGTAGTACTGCTTGGCGCGGAACCCGCAGTGGTCGCACTTGTACATGCCGAGGCGCTTGATGTGCTGCGCGACGAGGCCCTTCACCAGCGCGAGGTCGTGCCGGCGCTCGGCGGGCGCCGCCGCGAGCTGCGCCTCCAGGAGCCGGTCGAGCCCGAGCAGCGTCGGGTTGCGCGCGAGCTCGTCCTTGATGAGCGTGGCCGCCGCGTCCGGCCCCTCGTGCTCGAGCACCAGCGTGAACAGCGCGTTGAGCAGGTCGAGCGACGGGTACTGCGCCTGGTAGCTCTTCAGCACGCGGATGCCCTGCGCCGTGTCGGGCAGCCGGCGGTAGGCGTCGGCGAAGCGGTCGGCGGCGAGCGCCAGGAACGCCGGATTCTGCGACTCGATCTTCTGCCACGTCGCGATGGCCTCGGCGTGGCGGCCCTGCTGCACGTCGACGTCGCCGGCGAGCAGCGTCGCGCGCGCGCAGCCCCGGTAGGCCGCGTACGCCGCGTCGAGCCCGGCGGCCGCCGTCGCGTAGTCGGCCTTCACCAGCGCCGCCTGCGCGAGCTCGCAGTGGTACTGCGCGATCTCCTTGAAGTACGGCTGCTTGGCGAGCTCCTCCATCCGCCGCGTGGCGCCGATCGCCTTGGTCCAGTCCTTCTCGGTCTCGTAGATCGAGATGAGGTGCGACAGCGCCGGGTGCTCGAACGGAGTGCCGTCGAGCTTCGTGAACAGCTCCTCGGCGCGGTCGAGCAGCCCCGCGCGGTGGAAGTCCTGCGCCAGCTCGTACGTGGCCATCGTCCGCTTGTCGGCGGGCAGGTCCGGCCGGTCGAGCAGGTTCTGGTGCATGCGGATCGCGCGGTCGATCTCGCCCTGGCGGCGGAACAGCGAGCCGAGCGCGAAGTGCAGGTCGATCGTCTGCGGGTCGACCTTGACGACCTCGATGAACGACTCGATCGCCTTGTCCGGCTGCTCGTTCAGCAGGAAGTTGAGGCCGCGGAAATACGACAGCGGCAGCGCGCGCGACTCGCGCAGCAGGTGGGAGATGTCGATGCGCGCGGCGATCCAGCCCAGCGCGAAGAACACGGCCGGGATCGGCAGCAGCCACCACAGCTCGAAGTCCATCGCGCGCGCCCGGTTCAGAGGCCGTCGGGCATCCGGGACGGCCGCGTGTAGCCCGGGCCCGCCGCGGGCACCGCGCCCGGTGCGGCGCCGGCCGCAAGCGACGCGTCGCGGGGGGCGCCGGCCCGGTGCTCGCGCCGCAGCCGGTTGAGCTGGCGCTTCAGCCGCGACGCGCGCAGCGCGCCGGCGAGCAGGCCCGCGGCCACGCCGGACGCGAACGCGACGAACACGACGAAGACGAGCGGTGCCTGCCAGCTCGCGATCTGGAAGAACCGGAGCGTGACCGGGTCCGCGTTCTGCAGAGACAGGAACAGGAGCGCCAGGAAGACGGCGGAACCGACGATCCAGCGGACGATCTGCATCGGCCGATTATGCCACCGATGCCGAAACCCGAAATCTCACAAAGAGACGCAGAGACGCAGAGAAGTGCACTCGAACGGGCTTTCTCTGCGTCTCTGCGCCTCCTGTGAAGGAAGTTACTCCGCCGCTTCCTCGCGGAAGTCGACCCGCTCGCGCAGCTCCTTGCCGGCCTTGAAGTGCGGCACGAACTTCTGCGGCACCTGCACCTTCTCGCCGGACTTCGGATTGCGACCCGTGCGCGGCGGCCGGTAGTTGAGGCCAAAGCTGCCGAACCCGCGGATCTCGATGCGTTCGCCCTTCGCGAGGCTCTCGCCCATCGCGTCGAGGATCATCTTGACCGCGAGCTCGGCGTCCTTGGCGACCAGTTGCGGAAACTGCGCCGCGAGGCGGTCGATCAGCTCCGATTTGGTCATTGCCGTCACTCTCGCTCGATGTCAGCCGTTGGACTTGCTGTCGGACAGCTTGGCCTTGAGCAGCGCCCCCAGGTTGGTGGTGCCGGTGTTGGCGCCCTGGTTGTCCGCGCTCATCCGCGACATCGCCTCGCCTTCCTCGGCGTTGTCCTTCGCCTTGATCGACAGGTTGATGCTGCGGTTCTTGCGGTCGATGTTGATGATCATCGCGTTGACCGCGTCGCCTTCCTTGAGGTGCGTCCGCATGTCCTCGACGCGGTCGCGCGACAGCTCGGAAGCCCGCAGGTAGCCCTCGACCTCGCCGGACAGCGTGATCACCGCGCCCTTGCCGTCCAGCGACTTCACGGTGCCGGACACGATGCTGCCCTTGTCGTGCATCGCGACGAAGTTGGTGAACGGGTCGCCCTCGAGCTGCTTGATGCCGAGCGAGATCCGCTCGCGCTCGACGTCGATCGCGAGCACCACCGCCTCGACTTCCTGGCCCTTCTTGTAGTCGCGCACGGCCGACTCGCCGGCCGCCGACCACGACAGGTCGGACAGGTGGACGAGGCCGTCGATGCCGCCCGGCAGGCCGACGAACACGCCGAAGTCGGTGATCGACTTGATCATCCCCTTCACGCGGTCGCCCTTCTTGTGGTTCATCGAGAACTCGTCCCACGGGTTCGGCATGCACTGCTTCATGCCGAGCGAGATGCGGCGGCGGTCCTCGTCGATCTCGAGGATCATCACCTCGACCTCGTCGCCCAGCTGCACGACCTTGGTCGGGTGGATGTTCTTGTTGGTCCAGTCCATCTCGGACACGTGGACCAGGCCCTCGATCCCCGACTCGATCTCGACGAACGCGCCGTAGTCGGTGATGTTGGTGACCTTGCCGAACAGCCGCGTGCCCTGCGGGTAGCGGCGGCCGAGGCCGACCCACGGGTCCTCGCCCAGCTGCTTCATGCCGAGCGAGACGCGGTTCTTCTCCTGGTCGAACTTGAGGACCTTGGCGGTCACCTCGTCGCCGACGGCGAGCACCTCGGACGGGTGCTTGACGCGGCGCCACGCGAGGTCGGTGATGTGCAGCAGGCCGTCGATGCCGCCCAGGTCGACGAACGCGCCGTAGTCGGTGATGTTCTTGACGATGCCCTTGACGATCGCGCCCTCGGTCAGCGTGGCGAGCAGCTTCTCGCGCACCTCGCCCTGGCTCTCCTCGAGCACGGCGCGGCGCGACACGACGACGTTGTTGCGCTTGCGGTCGAGCTTGATGACCTTGAAGTCGAGGACCTTGTTCTCGAACGGCGACGTGTCCTTGACCGGCCGGATGTCGACCAGCGAGCCCGGGAGGAACGCGCGGATGCCGTTGATCATGACGGTCAGGCCGCCCTTGACCTTGCTGGTGACGAGGCCCTGCACGACCGAGCCGCCTTCCATCGCGGCCTCGAGGTCGTGCCACGCCTTCAGGCGCTTGGCCTTGTCGCGCGAGAGCTTGGTCTCGCCGTAGCCGTCTTCCAGCGATTCGATCGCGACGGTGACGAAGTCGCCGGGCTTGACCTCGACCTCGCCCTTGTCGTTCTTGAATTCGTCGATGTTGATGAACGACTCGGACTTGAGCCCGGCGTTCACGACGACGATGTTGAAGTCGACGCGCACGACTTCGGCGGTGATGAGTTCGCCCTGGCGCATCTCCTGGCGGGTCAGCGATTCCTCGAACAGCTTCGCGAAATCTTCCATCGGGGGCGTGACGGCGGCGGGGGTGGCGGACATCGGGGTGGCAGTAGCCATCGGGGTTGGTTCCTTCGTTCGTCAATGCCGCCGACCCCGAGAACCCTTTTTCTCGTGGCGGCGGGCTGGTTGGTGATTCCGCGTCGAATGGCGCCGGCTAGAGCACCTTCGCGCAGCCCTCTTGCACAGCTACCCCGCACTTCTCGCCCCGCGACCGCGGGCGGTGAAGCCCGGCGACGCCTACGCTGCCGCGGCCCGGTACAGCGCGAGCACGCGGGCGACGGCCTCGTCGATCGTGAGGTTGGTCGTATCGAGGAGCACGGCGTCGGCGGCGGGCTCGAGCGGTGAGGCCGCCCGGCCCGCGTCGCGCGCGTCGCGCTCGCGGATATCGCGCAAAAGACTGTCCATTGTAACGGAGATTCCTTTTGCGATCAACTGCTTATGCCGCCGCCGCGCCCGCTCCCCGGCGCTGGCCGTCACGAATGCCTTGACCCGGGCGTCCGGGAACACGACGGTGCCCATGTCGCGGCCGTCGGCGACCAGCCCGGGGAGGCGCCGGAACGCCCGCTGGCGGTCGAGCAGCGCCTGCCGGACCGCCGGGTGGACGGCCACCTGCGACGCCCCGGCGGACACCGCCTCCGCGCGGATCGCCGCCGAGGCGTCGGTGCCGTCGAGGCGGACGCTGCCGCCGTCGAAGCGGACGTCGAGCGCCCGGGCCAGCGCCGCCAGCGCCGGGCCGTCGTCGAAGCCGGTGCCGGTCCGCAGGGCCTTCAGCGCGACCAGCCGGTACAGCGCACCGCTGTCGAGGTAGTGGAACCCGAGCGCCTGCGCAACCGCCGCGGCGATCGTCCCCTTGCCCGACGCGGCCGGCCCGTCGACGGCGACGACCACCGGCAGGCCGTCCGTCACCCGCCGACGCCCCGCAGCGCGGAGAAATACCCGGGGAACGTCTTGCGCACGCAGCCCGGGTCATCGATCGTCACCGGCACGCCGGCGAACGCCACCAGCGCGAAGCACATCGCCATGCGGTGGTCGTCGTAGGTGGCGATCGTCGCGGGGACGATCTGCGCGGGAGGGACCACCGTGATCCAGTCCGGGCCCTCTTCCACCGTCGCGCCGACCTTGCGCAACTCGGCCGCCATCGCGGCGATGCGGTCGGTCTCCTTGACCCGCCAGCTGCCGATGCCGGTCAGCGTCGTCGGCGCGTCGGCGAACAGCGCCACCACCGCGAGCGTCATCGCGGCGTCGGGAATGGCCACGCAGTCGATCGTCCCGCCGGCGAGGCGCGATCCCGCGCGCGCCTCGATCCAGTCCGGTCCGAAGCGCACGTCGGCCCCGCGCCGCGCGAGCTCGGCGGCGAAGGCGACGTCGCCCTGGATCGAGTCGCGGCCCACGCCGGTGACGCGCACCGGACCGCCGCCGAGCGCGCCGGCCGCGAGGAAGTACGACGCGCCCGACGCGTCGCCTTCGACCGCCAGGGTGCCCGGGCTCGCGTAGCCGGGTCCCGCCGGCACGCGGAAGCGGTCGGCACCGTCGCGCGCAACGTCGACGCCGAAGCGGCGCATCAGGTTCAACGTGATGTCGACGTACGGCCGCGAGACGAGCTCGCCGTCGATGGTCACGGTCACTTCGGCGCCCAGCAGCGGCAGCGCCTGCAAGAGGCCCGTCAGGAACTGGCTCGACACGTCGCCGCGGATGCGCACCGGCGCGGGCGCCGGTCGACCGGGGCCGATCGCGACGGGCGGGAAGCCGTCGGCCAGCTCGTAGCGGACGTCCGCGCCCAGCGGCCGCAGCGCGTCGACCAGGTCGGCGAGCGGCCGCTCGCGCATGCGCGGCACGCCGTCGGCGCGGTAGTGGCCGCCGGAGAACGCGAGCGCCGCCACCAGCGTGCGCATCGAAAGCCCGGAAAGGCCCAAGTGGAGGTCGGCGCGCTTGACCGGGAACGGCCCGCCGGCGCCCGGAACCTCGTACGTGCCCTGCCCGCGGTCGCGCCACGCGATGCCCAGCGCACGCAGCGCATCGAGCATCACCCGCGTGTCGTCGGACTCGAGCAGGCCGGTGAGCGTCGTCGTGCCGCGCGCGAGCGCGGCGAGCAGCAGCGTGCGGTTGCTGATGCTCTTCGAGCCGGGCAGCGCCACGACGCCTTCGGCGCGCGCGGCGGGGGGCAGCGTGAGCTGCGGTGGAAACGGGTCGGATGCCGTCATGCGCTCTGTGCGGGCGGGCCTAGCCCTTGTCCTCGACCACCGGCTGCCGGCGCGCGGCTTCCCACGCGCGACGGGCGCGCGAGGCTTCGCCGAACAGCGCGGCGAGCGCCTCGCCGTCGCCCTCGGCGATCAGCGCGCGCGCGGCGGCCAGCGCCTCGGCGTAGCCGTCGATTTCGGTGAGCAGCGCGTCGCGGTTGGCGAGCGCCACGTCGCGCCACATTTCCGGCGATCCGGCCGCGATGCGCGTGAAGTCGCGAAAGCCCGAGGCCGCGTGGTCGAAGTACGCGGCGGCGTCCGGTCGCGCCGCGAGCTCCGCCACCAGCGTGAACGCGAGCACGTGCGGCAGGTGCGACACCGCGGCGAAGATCGCGTCGTGGCGCGTGGCGTCGAGCGTCGTCACCCGGGCGCCGCACGCCTGCCACAGCGCGGCGACCCGCCCGGTCGCTGCCGCATCGGTTTCGGCGATCGGCGTGAGGATCACGCTGCGGCCCTCGAACAGCGACGGGAACGCCGCGGCGGCACCCGTGTGCTCGGTGCCGGCGATCGGGTGCCCGGGGACGAAGCGCGGCAGCGCCGGCCCGAACGCGCCGGCCGCCGCGTCGATGACGTCCTGCTTGGTGCTGCCCGCGTCGGTGACGAGCGTGCCGGTCCCGAGCGCGCCGGACATCGCGACGAACAGCGCCGGGAACTGCGCCACGGGCGCGGCGACCAGCACGACGTCCGCGTCGGCGACCTCGCGCGTCCAGTCGCCGTCGAGCGTGCACGCCCGGTCGACCACCCCTCGCGCGACCGCGACGTCGAGGTTCGCCTGCGTGCGCCCGACGCCGACGACCTCGCCCACGCAGCCGGCGCGCTTCAGCGCGAGCGCGCAGGAGCCACCGATCAGGCCGACGCCCACGACGACGACCTTCCCCAGCTGCAATGGCGCGTGCACGTGCGCGGGGAGCGGCGGCGTCAGCGGCCGAGCGCCGACGCGAGCGCGGCGAGGAACCGGGCGTTCTCGGCGGGCAGCCCCACCGACACGCGCAGGTACTCGGGCAGCCCGTAGCTCGCGACGGGGCGCACGATGACGCCGGCGTGCAGCAGCGCCTGGTTCACCCGCGCGGCGTCGCCGACCTTCGCCAGCAGGAAGTTGCCGTGCGACGGCACGTACGGAACGCACAGCGCCGCCAGCCCTTCGTAAAGCTGCGCGAGCCCCTGCCGGTTCAGCACGCGGCTCTCCTCGACGTACGCATCGTCGGCGAGCGCCGCGATCGCCGCCGCCTGCGCGAGCGCGTTGACGTTGAACGGCTGGCGGACACGATTGAGCGTGTCGGCGACCGCGACGCTCGCCGCGGCGTAGCCGATGCGCAGCGCGGCGAGGCCGTAGGCCTTCGAGAACGTCCGCGAGACGAGCAGGTGCGGGTACTTCGCGAGCCAGCCGATGCTGTCGGCGCGGTCGGCGGGGTCGAGGTACTCGTTGTACGCCTCGTCGAGCACCACCAGCACGTCGCGCGGCACCGAATCGACGAACGCCTCCAGCGCGGCGGGTGCGAGCCACGTGCCGGTCGGGTTGTTCGGATTGGCGACGAACACGACGCGCGTGTCGGGCGTGATCGCCGCGCGCATCGCCGGCAGGTCGTGCCCGAGGTCGCGCGCCGGCACCTCGACGGCGCGCGCGCCGCGCGCGTGCGTCGCGAGCGGGTACACGGCGAACGCGTGCTCGCTCATCACGGCCGCCTCGCCCGGCCGCAGGTAGGCCATCGTCGCCAGCTCGAGGATGTCGTTGCTGCCGTTGCCGAGCACGAGCTGCGCCGGCGCGACCTCGAGCCGCTTCGCCAGCGCGTCCTTCAGGTGATACCCGTAGCCGTCCGGATAGCGCGTGACGTCGAGCGCGGCGGCGGCGATCGCCGCCAGCACCGCCGGGCTCGGGCCCCGCGGATTCTCGTTGGACGCGAGCTTCACGATCGTCGCCGGGTCGAGGGAGAGCTCGCGCGCGACGTCGTCGATCGGCTTGCCGGGAACGTAGGGGGCGATGCTGCGGACGTACTCGGGCGCGACGGGGGCGGCGTGGGTCATGGCGGTGGCGGTCGAAGCGTCAGTCGGTCGCGGCCGGGTACGAGCCCAGCAGCTTGAGGAACGGGGCCTTGCCGGCGAGCTCGGCGATGGCGGCGGCGACCGCCGCGTCGCTGCGGTGGCCGACGAGGTCGATGAAGAACAGGTACTCCCACAGCCCGGTGCGCGCCGGCCGCGACTCGATGCGCGACATCGACACTCCGTGGCGGGCGATCGGCTCGAGCAGCGCGTACACGGCGCCCGGGCGGTTCGGGCAGGACATGACGAGGGAGGTCTCGTCGCGCCCGGACGGCGCCGGCTGCTGGCGCCCGAGCACCCAGAACCGGGTCGTGTTGTTGGGCTCGTCCTCGATGTGCGGCGCGAGCGTGGCGAGGCCGTAGATCGCGCCGGCGTTCTCGCCGGCGATCGCCGCGGCGCCGGGCTCGGCGGCGGCGAGGCGCGCCGCCTCGGCGTTGCTGGCCACCGCGATCCGCGGCACGCCGGGCAGGTGCTGCGCCAGCCACTGCACGCACTGCGCGAGCGACTGGCCGTGCGAGTACACCCGCGTCACCGCCGGGAGTCCCGCCGCGTTGGACAGCAGGTTCTGCTGCACGCGCAGCTTGATCTCGCCGCAGACCGAGAGGTCGGTCGTGCACATGAGGTCGAGCGTGCGGCCGACGGCGCCCTCGGTCGAGTTCTCGACCGGCACCACGGCGAAGTCGGTGTTGCCGCTGCCGACGGCGCGGAAGATCTCGTCGATCGTCGGGAACGGCACCGCGTCGACGAACGAACCGAACTGCTTGCCGACCGCGGCGTGGCTGAAGGTGCCGGCGGGGCCGAGGTAGCCGATCCGCAGCGTCTGCTCGAGCGCCCGGCACGCCGACATGATCTCGCGGAACACGCCGGTCACCGCCGCGTCGGGCAGCGGACCCGCGTTGTGCGCTGCGAGGCGCGCCAGCACCTGCGCCTCGCGCTCGGGCCGGTAGGCGCCGGCGGGCCCCTTGAGCGCGCCGATCGCCTGCGCGTGGCGCGCCCGCGCGTTGAGGCGCTCGAGGACCTCGCGGTCGAGCGCGTCGATCGCCGCGCGGTGGCCCGCGAGGTCGCCGTCGGGGCGCGGCGCGTCGTCGCTCGTCATCGCCGAACGCCCGCCGGGTCAGGCATCGCCGGCCTCGTCGTCGGTCTCGGCGACACGCTCGAGGCCCGCGAGCTTCTCGCCGTCGGAGAGGTTGATCAGCGTGACCCCCTGCGTCGAGCGGCCCATCTCGCGGATCGCCGCCACCGGCGTGCGGATCAGCACGCCGCCGGTGGAGATCAGCATCACCTCGTCCTCGGGCCGCACCAGCGCCGCGGCGACGACCTGCCCGTTGCGCTCGGACTGCTGGATGGCGATCATGCCCTTGGTGCCGCGGCCGTGCCGCGTGTACTCGACGATCGGCGTCCGCTTGCCGAACCCGTTCTCGGTCGCCGTCAGCACCGACTGCGCCTCGTCCTCGGCGACCAGCATCGAGATCACGCTCTGCCCGGCGTCGAGCGCCATGCCGCGCACGCCGTGCGCGTTGCGGCCCATCGGCCGCACGTCGTTCTCGTCGAAGCGCACCGCCTTGCCGCCCGAGCTGAACAGCATGACGTCGTGCGCGCCGTCGGTCAGCGCGACGCCGATCAGCGCGTCGCCCTCGGTGAGGTCGACGGCGATGATCCCCGACGGCCGCGGCCGCGAGAACTCGGACAGCGGCGTCTTCTTCACCGTGCCCATCGCCGTGGCCATGAACACGTACTGGTTGTCGGTGAACTCCTTGACCGGCAGCACCGCCGTGATCTTCTCGCTGTCGACCAGCGGGACCAGGTTGACGATCGGCTTGCCGCGCGAGCTGCGCGACCCCTGCGGCACGTTGTAGACCTTGAGCCAGTACACGCGGCCGCGGTTGGAGAAGCACAGGATGAAGTCGTGCGTGTTGGCGATGAACATGCGGTCGACGAAGTCGTCCTCCTTCGTCGCCGTCGCCTGCTTGCCGCGTCCGCCGCGCTTCTGCGCGCGGTACTCGTCGACCGGCTGCGCCTTCATGTAGCCGCCGTGCGACAGCGTCACCACCATGTCCTGCGGCGCGATCAGGTCCTCCATCGACAGGTCGACGCCGTTGGCGACGATCTCCGAGCGCCGCGCGTCGCCGAACTGGTCGCGGATCGCGGCCAGCTCGTCGCCGACGATGGTCGTCACGCGGGCCGGGTTGGCGAGGATGTCGAGGAGGTCGACGATCTCGTCCATCACCTCGCGGTACTCGCCGGTGATCTTGTCCTGCTCGAGGCCGGTCAGCCGCTGCAGCCGCAGCTCGAGGATCGCCTGCGCCTGCGCGTCCGACAGCCGGTAGCCGCCGCCCTGCCCGTCCGCCTGCCAGCCGAACTCCGGCGGCAGCCCGTCGGGCCGCGCCGCCTCCGCGGCGGCGCGCCGCAGCATCTCCTCGACCACCGGCGAGCGCCACAGGCGGCCCATCAGCGCCGCCTTGGCCTCGGCGGGGGTCGGCGACGCCTTGATCAGCGCGATGATCTCGTCGACGTTGGACAGCGCGACCGCCAGCCCCTCCAGGATGTGCCCGCGCTCGCGGGCGCGGCGCAGCTCGAACACCGTCCGCCGGGTGACCACCTCGCGCCGGTGCACGAGGAAGAACTCGAGGAACTGCTTCAGGTTGAGCAGGCGCGGCTGGCCGTCGACCAGCGCGACCATGTTCATGCCGAAGCTGTCCTGCAGCTGGGTCAGCTTGTAGAGGTTGTTGAGGACGATCTCCGGGACTTCGCCGCGTTTCAGCTCGATGACGACGCGCATGCCGGTGCGGTCGGACTCGTCGCGCAGGTCGGAGATGCCCTCGAGCTTCTTCTCGCGCACCAGCTCGCCGATGCGCGAGAGGAGGTTCGCCTTGTTGACCTGGTACGGGATCTCGTCGACGACGATCGCCTGCCGGCTGCCCTTCTCCAGGTCCTCGACGTGCGTGCGCGCGCGCATCACGACGCGGCCGCGGCCGGTCCGGTAGCCCTCGCGGACGCCCTCCAGGCCGTAGATGATCCCGGCGGTGGGGAAATCCGGCGCCGGAACGAGCTCCATCAGCTCGTCGACCGTCACCTCCGGGTTGGCCAGCACGGCGAGGCAGCCGGCGATCGTCTCGGTCAGGTTGTGCGGCGGGATGTTGGTCGCCATGCCCACCGCGATGCCGGACGACCCGTTGACCAGCAGGTTGGGCAGCCGCGACGGCAGGACCGTCGGCTCCTCCTCCTTGCCGTCGTAGTTCGGCGCGAAGTCGACGGTCTCGCGGTCGATGTCGGCCAGCATCTCGGCCGTGATCTTCTGCAGCCGGCACTCGGTGTACCGCATGGCCGCCGCGTTGTCGCCGTCGACCGAGCCGAAGTTGCCCTGGCCGTCGACCAGCGGGTAGCGCAGCGAGAAGTCCTGCGCCATGCGGACCAGCGTGTCGTAGATGGCGAGGTCGCCGTGCGGGTGGTACTTGCCCATCACGTCGCCCACCACCCGGGCGCACTTGACGTACGGCCGGTTCCAGACGTTGTTCGCCTCGTGCATCGCGTAGAGCACGCGCCGGTGCACCGGCTTCAGGCCGTCGCGGACGTCGGGAAGGGCCCGGCCCACGATCACGCTCATCGCGTAGTCGAGGTACGAGTGCCGCATTTCGGCTTCGAGGCTGACCGGCAGTGTTTCCTTGGCGAACTGCTCCATCGGGGGCTTTTTTCCGGAAGTGTTGGGCGAAAGGGGGGTCCGGACGCGGTTCCCCCGGAAAAGCGCGCAGGAGCCCGCCTTTCCGGTCGGCCCGGGCGTCCGCCGGCCGGTCGGCCGCCGCGGACGGCGGCGGCGGACAGCCCGGAGGCCCTTGAAATCACGCAATTTTATCACGGCGTTGTATCGCCGCGACAGTCGTCCGGCGACCGGACGGCCGACCGGAGTTTTCTTTGCGGTGCGAAAACCCGTGTGCTATATTCGTCGGGGAGATTTCGCATTTGACGCCTGCCGCCCGCGGCTTGGCGCCCAAAACCTCAAGTTCTCAAGAATTTGTTCAAAACCAAAGCCAAAGGGGTGAAACAATGACTCGACGTCTCGTCTCCGGTGCAGTTGCCGGCTTGTTCGCCGCGGCCGTCACCGGCGGTGCGCTCGCGCAGACAACAGGCTACGTTCCCGGCACCGCGCCCGCTCCGGCGCCGTCCGAGAACAGCGGGTACGTCCGCAACGCGTACCCGACGCCGACCGACGGCATCGTCAAGAGCGGCGTCTACAACAGCACCAAGGGACTGTCGGGCAACCTGTGTTACCGCACCGGTTACTGGACGCCCGCGATGGCGACCATCCAGTGCGATCCGGACCTCGTGCCGAAGCCGAAGCCGCCCGCGCCGCCGCCGGCTGCAGCCCCGACGCCGCCGCCGCCGCCGCCGCCGAAGCCGGCTCCGCCGCCGGCCCCGCAGGTGCAGAAGATCACGCTGGCGTCGAAGGCGCTGTTCGACTTCGACAAGTACGCGCTGAAGCCGGAAGGCAAGGCCGCGATCGACACCGAGATCATCGCCAAGCTGAACCAGGTGCAGAAGCTCGAGCTGGTGCTGGTCACGGGTCACACCGACCGCATCGGCACGCAGCAGTACAACCAGAAGCTGTCCGAGCGCCGCGCCGACGCCGTGCGCGACTACCTGGTCAGCAAGGGCGTGCCGAAGGACAAGATCGAGACCCTCGGCATGGGCAAGACGCAACCGCTGCCCAACGTGAAGTGCGAGCAGAAGAACATGAAGGAACTGATCGCCTGCCTCGCGCCGAACCGCCGCGTCGAAGTCGAAGTCAAGGGCGAAGCGACGGTCCGTCGTTAACCGCCAGCCGCACCGACAAAGCCCCGCCTCGCGCGGGGCTTTGTTTTTGTGCGGCCCGCAGGAAGACCTTTCGCAACGAGACGCAGAGGCGCAGAGAATCCGATGGCGGAATGGAGCGATGGTCTGGCACACTGGCCGGGATCAACGGTGAGGCGCCCGGGCGAAAGGGATCCGAAGGATGGTCAGTCCTCTGCGCCTCTGCGTCTCTTTGTGAAATGACCGCTGCGCGCCAATCCGTCGACCTGCGCATCGACGCCCCGTGGATCGTGCCGGTCGAGCCGGCCGGCGTGCTGTCGGGCCACGCGCTCGTCGTCGACGAAGGCCGCATCCTCGCCATCGTCCCGGCGGCGGAGGCGGATGCCGCGTACGCCCCCCGCGCCACGGTCACGCTCGCGACGCACGCGCTGATCCCCGGGCTCGTCAACGCGCACACGCACTCGGCGATGGCGCTCATGCGCGGCATCGCCGACGACGTGCCGCTGCAGGCCTGGCTCGAGCAGCACATCTGGCCGCGCGAGGGCCGCTTCGTGTCGCCCGAGTTCGTCTACGACGGCACGCTGCTCGCCAGCGCCGAGATGCTGCGCGGCGGCGTCACGTGCTGCCACGACATGTACTTCTATCCGGACGCGGCGGCGCGCGCGTACGACGACGCCGGCATCCGCGCGCTGGTCGGGATGCCCGTGCTCGACTTCCCGACGCCGTACGCCGCGGACGCGGACATGTACCTGGCGCTGGGGCTCGCCGCCCGCGACGCGTGGAAGCACTCCCCGCGGCTCGCGTTCGCGCTCGCGCCGCACGCGCCGTACACGGTCGGCGACACGACGTGGGAGCGGGTCGTCATGTACGGGCGCCAGCTCGACCTGCCGATCGGCACGCACGTCGCGGAGACCGCCGGCGAAGTCGCCGCCCAGCGCGCGGCGACCGGCGAGTCGCCGCTCGCCCGGCTCGACCGGCTGGGCGCGACGGGCCCCACCTTCATCGCGATCCACGCCGTGCACGTCGACGCCGCGGACGTGGCGGCGCTGGCCGCACAGGGTTGCCACGTCGTGCACTGCCCGGCGTCGAACCTGAAGCTCGCGAGCGGCATCGCGCCGGTGCCGGCGCTGCTCGCCGCCGGCGTGAACGTCGCGCTCGGCACCGACGGCGCCGCGTCGAACAACCGGCTCGACGTCTTCGAGGAAATGCGCCTCGCGAGCCTCGTCGCCAAGGTCGGCAGCGGCGACGCGGCCGCCGTGCCCGCCGCCACCGCGCTGGCGATGGCGACGATCAACGGCGCGCGCGCGCTGGGCATGGACGCGCGCACCGGCTCGCTCGTGCCGGGCAAGGCCGCCGACGTGGTCGCCGTCGACTTCTCCGGCGTCGCCACGCAGCCGGTGTTCGACCCGGTGTCGCACCTGGTGTACGCGGCGGGCCGCGACTGCGTCACCGACGTCTGGGTCGATGGCGTTAGAATCGTCGAGCGGCGGCACCTGATATGCGTCGACGAGGCCGCGCTGCTCGCCCGCGCGCGCACGTGGCAACGCAAGCTGGCCGCCTTCCCGTCCTGATTTCATGACCGCCGCTACGCCGCGTCCCGACACGAACGTCGATCCCGCCGAGCTCGCCAAGTTCTCGGACGTCGCCCATCGCTGGTGGGATCCCACCAGCGAGTTCCGGCCGCTGCACGAGATGAACCCGGTGCGCGTCGCGTGGCTCGTCGACGCGGTCGGCGGCGTCGAAGGCCGGCGCGTGCTCGACGTCGGCTGCGGCGGGGGGATCCTGACCGAGTCGCTGGCCACGCTGGGGGCGAGCGTCACCGGCATCGACCTGTCCGCGAAGGCGCTCGGCGTCGCGCGGCTGCACGGGCTCGAATCCGGCGTCAAGGTCGAATATCGCGCGGTGTCGGCCGAGGCCTTCGCCGCCGAGGCGCCGCCGCCGTTCGACGTCGTCACCTGCATGGAACTGCTCGAGCACGTGCCCGATCCGGCGTCGCTCGTCGCGGCGTGCGCGAAGCTGGCGCGCCCGGGCGGCAGCGTCGTGTTCGCGACGATCAACCGCACGCCGAAGGCGTACCTGCACGCGGTGCTCGGCGCCGAGTACGTCCTGCAGCTCCTGCCGCGCGGCACGCACGACTGGGCGCGGTTCGTCCGGCCCGCCGAGCTTGCCGCGCACGCGCGCCGCGCGGGCTTGGCCCTCGCGGCGATCACCGGCGTCGCGTACAACCCGCTGACACGCGCGTTCGCGCTCGACGGCTCGCCCGCGGTCAACTACATCGCCGCGTTCGGCAAGCCCGCGCATGACCGGTAAGGCCGTGCGCCGGCCGCTGCCGGTCGCCGCGGTCCTGTTCGACCTCGACGGCACGCTCGCCGATTCCGCCGGCGACCTCGCGCTCGCGCTCAATCGCGTCCGCGCCGACGCCGGGCTGCCGCCGGTGCCGGCGGCCCCGTTGCGCGCGTACGCGTCGTCCGGCGCGCGCGGCCTGCTCGAGGCCGGCATGGGCGTCACGCCGGCGCACGCCGGCTACGACGCGCTGCGCCACGCGTTCCTCGCGCACTACGAGCGCTGCCTCGCCGACACGACGCGGCTGTACGAGGGCGTGGCGGAACTGCTCGACACGATCGAGGTGCGCGGCCTTGCGTGGGGCATCGTCACCAACAAGCACGCGCGGTTCACCGTCCCCGTGGTCGCCGCCCTGGCGTTGGCGCCGCGCGCGCGCGTGGTCGTGTCCGGCGACACCACGCCGAACCCGAAGCCGCACCCGGCGCCCCTGCTCCACGCCGCCGCCGCGCTCGCGGTCGCCCCGGAGGCTTGCGTGTACGTCGGCGACGACCTGCGCGACGTCGAGGCCGGCCGCGCCGCCGGCATGGCGACGATCGTCGCCGGGTACGGATACATGGGCCAGTCCGGCGATCCCGCGCAGTGGCCCGCGACCGGCTGGATCGCGCGGCCGCTCGACCTCCTCGACTGGCTGCCGTAGCGACCTCTGCAAGTTCGCTTCGCCAATTTGGGGAAACCGAGCCAGGCTCGGTTTCTTCACATCCGAGCTGACAGCCTTCGATGTGCCCCTCGGCTGGCGAGGCTTCCCCTCACCCCAACCCTCTCCCCGCACGCGGGGAGAGGGAGCGGCGGTGCGCACGCCGAAGTTGTGCGAACGGGCATTCAGCATGCCTGCAAGAAAACCGAGCCAGGCTCGGTTCTCGCACACCGGGCGTATTTGCCGGGGCGCACCCACACTCCCTTTCCCGCGCACCAGCGGGACTGGTCGCCACGGCAGATCTCCCTTCCCCGCGCACCAGCGGCATCAGTCTGTTTCGGCGCGTGGGGGGCGGGATGCGCAGCCGGGCGTCGCCGGGGCAGGTCGCCGCATTCGTTGAAGAGCAACCACCCGCGCGCGGCGCGCGCGGTGCCGGGGCCGACCTGCTGATGGATGCGCACCGACCTTGGTGGAACGGCTCGGCCGCGATGGGCCAAGGTGCCCAGCAAAGACACGCAGCCGGTGATGGCGCGCACGTCCTCGGGCGCGCCGAGCGCGACGCCGTTGGCCTGCTCGAGGCGATCGCCCTTCTTCATCGCGAGCATCGCGACGATACCCGCTGCGTCGCGCCAGCGGCGAGTACAGCCAAGCCGAGCTCGACCGCATTGCCCGCCGGCTCAACGAACGAGCGCGGTCTGACGCCTTCCGGCCGCGCGATGTTGCATCGACGGGTTGATCACAGCTCGGCGTTTTTTCACGCACGCCTGCAGGGAGAGGAGTGGAGCGCCGGCATGACGAGGTCGTGCGAAAGCTCGCATGCGCGGAACCGGGCGCGCGCCACGCGCGCTTCGTGGCCTTTGCTGCGCGAGGAGGCAGCGCGGGGACGCGAGCAGCCGGCGAGGGCCCACGTAGTGGCGGGCGAGTGCGCACGCGCAGCGCGACGCGCATTGCGGAGACAGTCAAGGAGCCGCCGGCGTCGCGCACTGCCTTCGGTGATGCCGTCGGGGCGGACGATTTGCCGACGGGACTTCGCGTCCCCGCGTTGAGCAGAAGCCATGCGCGGCGCGCCGTTGCGGCCGCGACGCACGGACTGCTCGGGGCCGCAGACGCCCAGCGGCGGAACGCCGTTGGCCTGCTCGAGCCGGTCGCCCTTCTTCATCGCGAGCATCGCGACGAACACGTCGCGCAGCAGCCGCGGTGTCGCCGGGGCGCGCGATGATGCCCTGGAACAGCTCGGCGTTCGTCCTTCGCCGATCGCGCACGGGCGGCGCAGGCGCCGGCGCCGCGGGCTGGCCGGTGGCGGCGTGCGCAGCAGGCCCGACGCGAGGATCGGGCCGGACTTCGCGCTTCGCCCCCTGCGCGATATCGCCGCCGGCGGCCGCTTCGGGCCGGATGGCAGCCGGAAGAGCGCATACCCGCGTCCGTCACGCTCGGCGAAGCGCCGGGCCGAACGCGCGCGCCCAGTCCTTCGGCCACCACGCGACGACGGACGCCAGCAGCGCGGCGCGGGATCAGCGCGGCCACGCGCCGGCGAGCAGCACGCGATCACGGCGCGCGCGCCATGGCGGCCACGACGGCGGTCAGCGCGCGCCGCGGCCCGCCATTCATCGTCGCGGCGGGGCCGTCGACGCGCCGCTATAATCGCTGGTCTTCCGCATGGATGCCTTCGCGTGAATCCCCGGCTCGCCCTGCTGCAACCGTATCCGTTCGAGAAGCTGCGCGCGCTGTTCGCGCAGGTGACGCCGGATGCGTCGAAGCGCCCGATCAGCCTGTCGATCGGCGAGCCACGCCACCCGACCCCGCGGCTGATCGTCGACGCGCTGCGCGCGGCCGAAGGCTCGCTCGCGAATTATCCCACGACGATCGGCGCCCCCGCGCTGCGCGAGGCCATCGCCGGCTGGCTGGCGCGTCGGCACGGGTTGCCGTCGCTCGACCCGGCCACCGAAGTGCTGCCCGTGCTCGGCAGCCGCGAGGCGCTGTTCGCGTTCGGGCAGACGGTGATCGACGGCAGCCGGGGGGACGCCACCGTCGTCGTGCCCAATCCGTTCTACCAGATCTACGAGGGGGCGGCGCTGCTCGCCGGCGCGCGCCTCCACTGCGTGAACGCCGACCCGGCCGCCGGCTTCGCGCACGACTGGTCCGCCGTGCCCGCCGACGTGTGGGCGCGCACGCAGCTGCTCTTCGTCTGCACGCCCGACAACCCGACCGGCCGCGTGCTCGGGCTCGACGACTGGCGCACGCTGTTCGCGCTGTCCGACCGCCACGGCTTCGTCATCGCGTCCGACGAGTGCTACTCGGAGATCTACTTCGACGAGGCGCGGCCGCCGCTGTCGGGCCTCGCCGCCGCGCACGCGCTCGGCCGCGCGGGCTTCCCGCGGCTCGTCGTGTTCGGCAGCCTGTCCAAGCGCTCGAACGCGCCGGGGCTGCGCTCCGGCTACGTGGCCGGCGACGCGGCGCTGGTCAAGGCTTTCCTTCTGTACCGGACGTACCACGGCAGCGCGATGGCGGGAACGGTCGCGGCCGCCAGCGTCGCGGCGTGGAACGACGAGGCGCACGTGCGCGCGAACCGCGCGCTGTACGCGGCGAAGTTCGGGCAGCTGCAGCCGCAGGTCGCCGCGGTGCTGCCCTGCGCGCAGCCCGAGGCGGCGTTCTACCTGTGGGCGCAGACGCCGGTCGACGATGCGCTGTTCGCGCAGCGGCTCTACGCCGAGGAGAACGTCGCCGTCCTGCCCGGCAGCTACGTCGCGCGCGACGCCCACGGATTCAACCCGGGCCGGCGGCGGATCCGCCTCGCGCTGGTCGCGAGCCACGACGAGTGCGCGGAGGCGGTCGCGCGGATCGTGGCGTTCACCCACCGCCTCGCGGCGGCGCCGGCCGCGGCTGGCGCCGGCTGACGACGCCCCGTCGCCGCCGGGCACGCCCGGTCGCACGCGCCCGCCCGCCCGGTGCAGGCGCATAGAATGCGCGGCAATGGCCGCCCTTCCCGCCGCCTCCGTCCCGTCGTCGCTCGCCGCCACGCTCGCGCGCGGCTTCCGTTTCTCGTGGCCGACCGTCCTGCTGCTGGCGGCCATCAACACGGCCATCGCGGCGCTGCTGTGGGTCGAGGACACGCGTCCGTTCTGGCAGCCGCTGCTGACGGTCCAGCTGTACGGGTTCGCGATCGCGTACTGCGTCAACGCCGCGTCGCCGTGGGAGCGGTCGCGGCCGATCCTGCGCCTCACCGCCGCGGTCGCCGCCGGCGCCCTGATCGGCGTGACGCTCACCATCGTCGTCAAGGGCTACTCGTGGGAGCACGTGACGCAGCGCGCGAGCGTCTTCGCGCTGAACGTGTTCACCGCATTCGCCAACGGCATGCTGATCAGCCTGTTCTTCTACATCAAGCACCGCGAGACGCGCGCGGCGGCCGCGCTGCACGAGGCCGAGGCGGCCCGGCTCCTGCTGTCGAAGCAGGCGATCGAGGCCGAGTTGAAGCTGATGCAGGCGCAGGTCGAGCCGCACTTCCTGTTCAACACGCTGGCCTCGGTGCAATACCTGACCGAGACCGATCCGCGCGAGGCGAACCGGCTGCTCGCGCACCTGATCGACTACCTGCGCGCCGCGCTGCCGCAGCTGCGCGCGAGCTCGACCACGCTCGCCAAGGAAGTCGGGCTGGCCGAGGCGTACCTCAACATCCTGCGCATGCGGATGGGCGCGCGCCTCGCGTTCGCCATCGACCTGCCGGACGACCTCGCCGCGCACCCGTTCCCGCCGAACCTCCTCATCTCGCTCGTCGAGAACGCGGTCAAGCACGGCGTCGAGCCCGCGGCGGACGGGGGGACGGTGGCGGTGCGCGCCCGGCGCGACGGTGCGTCGCTGGTGATCGACGTGGTGGACACCGGCCGGGGACCCGCCGGCGTCGCCCGCGGCGGCCTGGGCGTGGGCCTCGCCAACGTCCGCGAGCGGCTGGCCGCGCTGTACGGCCCGCGCGCGCAGTTCCGGCTCGCGGCCACGCCGCCGGCCGGGACCTGCGCGACGCTGTCGATTCCCCTGGCGGGCGACTTTGCCGCGGAGGGCCTGCCTCCAGCGGCCGCGGGGCCGGACGCGGCGCCGGCGGCGTCCGCGCCCGCGGTGCCGCGCTAGCCACGGGGTCCGCGTGCCGACCGCCGTCATCGCCGAGGACGAGCCGCTCCTGCGCGCGCAGTTGAAGGCGCGGCTGGCGGAAGCGTGGCCGGAGCTCGACGTCGTCGCCGAAGCGGCCAACGGCGAGGAGGCGCGCCGGCTGGTCGACGTGCACGCGCCGGACGTCGTGTTCCTCGACATCCGGATGCCCGTGCTGTCCGGCATCGACGTCGCGCGCGGCATCGCCGGCCGCTGCCACGTCGTGTTCGTGACCGCGTACGACGAGTACGCGGTGGCCGCCTTCGAGGAGGGCGCCGCCGACTACGTGCTGAAGCCCGTCACCGCCCCCCGGCTGGCCAAGGTCGTCGCCCGCCTGAGGCCGCGCCTCGCCGCGCCGCCGCTGCCGATCGCCGAGCTGCTGGCGCGGCTCGCCGAGCGCGACGGCGGCGCGCTGCGGTGGATCCGCGCGTCGCTCGGCGCCGCGATGCAGCTGATCGCCACCGACGACGTGATCTACTTCCAGGCCGAGGACAAGTACACCAAGGTCGTCACCGCCGACGGCGAGGCGCTGATCAGGAAGCCGATCAAGGAGCTCTACGAGGAGCTCGACCCCGCGGCCTTCTGGCAGGTGCACCGCGGCACGATCGTCAACCTGCGCGCCATCCTGCGCGTCGAGCGCGACTGGCGCGACCAGCCGGTGATCCTGCTGAAGCAGCGGCCGGAGAAGCTCACCGTCTCGCGCACGTTCGCGGCGCGGTTCAAGGCGATGTGACCCCCTCACCCCGGCCCTCTCCCCGCGTTGCGGGGAGAGGGAGCGTG
>JBGAMF010000167.1:0-5571 GCA_044223185.1 Casimicrobiaceae bacterium
CTCGCCGACCAGGAAGGCCTGCACGCCCGCGTCGCGCACCCGCTGGACGTCGCCGCGCGCCAGGATGCCGCTCTCGGTAACCAGCAAACGGTCGGCCGGCACCTGCGGCAGCAGGCCCAGCGTCGTCTCGAGGCTGACCTCGAAGCTGCGCAGGTCGCGGTTGTTGACGCCGACCAGCGGCGTGCGCAGGCGCAGCGCCCGCGCCAGCTCGGCGCCGTCGTGCACCTCCACCAGCACCGCCATGCCCAGCGCCAGCGCCTGGGCTTCCAGATCGTGCATCCGTGCATCGTCCAGGCAGGCGGCGATCAGCAGGATGCAGTCCGCACCCCAGGCGCGCGCCTGATCCACCTGATACGCGTCGACGATGAAGTCCTTGCGCAGGGCCGGCAGCGTGCAGGCGGCGCGCGCCTCGCGCAGGTACTGCGCCGAACCCTGGAAGAAGCGCTCGTCGGTCAGCACGCTCAGGCAGGCCGCACCGTGCTGCGCATAGCTCGCGGCGATGCGCGCCGGGTCGAAATGCTCGCGCAGCACGCCCTTGCTGGGGCTGGCCTTCTTGATCTCGGCGATCACCGCCGCCTGCCCGGCGGCGATCTTCGCGCGCAGCGCGGCGACGAAGTCGCGCGCCGGCGGCTGCGCCAGCGCTTCGTGCCGCATCGCGGCCGGGCCGCAGTGCGCCTTCGCCGCCGCGACCTCGTCGCGCTTGACGGCGACGATGCGGTCGAGGATGTCGCTCACCGGCGCCGCCCGCAGGCCGCAGCCGCGCCCGGGTCGAAGCCGCCGCGCGTGTTCATGCGCCGGCCAGCGCCTGCGTGCGCGCCACGAACTGGTTCATCCTGGCCAGCGCCCGGCCCGAGGCCAGCGCCTCGCGCGCCCGTGCGATGCCGTCGGCCATCGACGCCGCCACGCCGGCGGCATACAGCGCGACGCCGGCGTTGAGCAGCACGATGTCGCGCGCCGCACCCGGCTCGTCGCCGAGCACCGACAACAGCATCGCCTTCGAGCCTTCGGCCGACTCGACACGCAATGCCCGGTTGCTCGCCATCGTCAAGCCGAAATCCTCGGGGTGGATCTCGTATTCGCGGATCTCGCCGCCCTTGAACTCGCCGACCATCGTCGCCGCGCCCAGCGACACCTCGTCCATGCCGTCGCGGCCGTAGACCACCACCGCATGCTGCGCGCCCAGGCGCTGCAGCGCACGCACCTGGATGCCCACCAGATCGGGGTGGAACACGCCCATCAGGATGTTGGGCGCGTCGGCCGGGTTGGTCAGCGGCCCGAGGATGTTGAAGATCGTGCGCACGCCGAGCTCGCGCCGCACCGGCGCCGCGTGCTTCATCGCCGAGTGGTGCGACGGCGCGAACATGAAGCCCACGCCCGTCTCGGCGATGCAAGTCGCCACCTGCGCGGGCTTCAGCATGATGTTGGCGCCGAGCGCCTCCAGCACGTCGGCGCTGCCCGACTTCGACGACACCGACCGGTTGCCGTGCTTGGCCACGCGCGCGCCGGCGCCGGCGGCGACGAACATCGACGCCGTCGAGATGTTGAACGTGTGCGACGCGTCGCCGCCGGTGCCGACGATGTCGAGCAGGTGCGCGGGGTCGGCGACGTCGACCTTGGTCGACAGCTCGCGCATCACCTGCGCGGCGGCGGCGATCTCGCCGATCGTCTCCTTCTTGACGCGCAGGCCGATCGTCAGCGCGGCGATCATCACCGGCGTCACCTCGCCGGTCATGATCTGGCGCATCAGCGACAGCATCTCGTCGGGGAAGATCTCCCGGTGCTCGATCGTGCGCTGCAGCGCTTCCTGCACGGTGATGGTCATCGGAGGGCTCCTAGTGGACTGTAACGGGGGAATCGGAAGTGTCTGGCTTGCTCTTCGCGCCGATGGCTTCGTTGCCGTTGCTCGCAAGGGGGTCGGCCATTGCTTCGCAACGGCGCCTCGCCCTCGGCGCGAATAGCCGCGCCATACCGCTTACGCTCACTCCCGCTTCCCCAGTTACAGTCCACTAGTTCGCGAGGTCGCGGGCGCGGCGGCGGTTGAGATCGACGCGGCAGCCGAGCGCGCCCTGGTCGGCGCCGCTGCCGCTCGCGTACATCGCGCGGACGAAATCGCACTGCGCCTTGCGGTAGTCGGCGAACGCGCGCATCGACTTCGCCAGCGCCGCGGCCGCGCCGGCGCGGCCGGTGGCGAGGTCGAGGTCGCGCGCCTTCCGGCCGGCGTCGCCCTCGGCCTTGACCAGCGCGTCCTGCGCCTCGCGCTCCGCCTCCAGCAGGCACTTCGTGACCGTCGCGTGGTCGCCCCTGATCATGCACTCGTCGAGCGCGCCCGCGCCTGCCGCCGTCGCGACCAGGCACGCGCAGGCGCCGATGGCCCATCTCATCGCTCTCATCGCCGGCCCTCCAGGAAATTGGCGAGCAGCCGCATGCCGTGCTCGGTCAGGATCGCCTCCGGGTGGAACTGCACGCCCTCCACCGCCAGTGTGCGGTGGCGCACGCCCATGATCTCCCCGTCGTCGGCGGTGGCCGTCACCTCGAGCTCGGCGGGCACGCGGTCCCGCTCGATCGCCAGCGAATGGTACCGCGTCACCGCGAACGGCGACGGCAGCCCGGCGAACACGCCGCGGCCGTCGTGGGTGACGGGGGAGAGCTTGCCGTGCATCACCCGCTGCGCACGCACGATGCGCCCGCCGAACGCCTGGCCGATCGACTGGTGGCCGAGGCACACGCCGAGGATCGGGATCTGCCCGGCGAAGCGCCGGATCAGCGGCACCGAGACGCCCGCCTCGCTCGGCGTGCACGGCCCGGGCGACACGACGATCTGCGCGGGCGCGAGCGCCGCGACTTCGTCGAGCGTGATCGCGTCGTTGCGGACCACGCGCACGTCGGCGCCGAGCTCGCCCAGGTACTGGACGAGGTTGTAGGTGAAGCTGTCGTAGTTGTCGATCATCAGCAGCATTTGCACAACCCACGGTAAATAAGGGTCAGACTCGAATTTCGTCGTCGCAATTCGTCTGGGCGGACTCCCCGGCATTCCGAAATTCGAGTCCGACCCTCATTACTCGTCGTCCAGCCCCTGCTGCACCATCTCGGCCGCGCGCAGCACCGCGCGCAGCTTGTTCAACGTCTCCTGCCACTCGCCGTCGGGCGACGAGTCGTGGACGATGCCCCCGCCCGCCTGCGCGTAGAGCACGCCGTCCTTCAGCACCGCCGTGCGCAGGACGATCGCCGTGTCCATGTCGTCCTGGAAGCTGATGTAGCCCGCGGCGCCGGAGTAGATGCCGCGCTTCGTCGGCTCCAGCTCGTCGATGATCTCCATCGCGCGCACCTTGGGCGCGCCGCTGACGGTACCCGCCGGGAACGCGGCGCGCAGCACGTCGACGCTCGTGAGCCCGGGTTTCAGCGTCCCCTCGACGTTCGACACGATGTGCATGACGTGCGAGTAGCGCTCGATCACCATGCGGTCGGCGACGCGCACGGTGCCGGTCGCGGCGACGCGCCCGACGTCGTTGCGGCCGAGGTCGAGCAGCATCACGTGCTCGGCGATCTCCTTCGGGTCGGCGGCGAGCTCCGCCGCCAGCGCCTCGTCGGCCTCGCGCGTCGCGCCGCGCGGCCGCGTGCCGGCGATCGGCCGCAGCGTGACCGTCGACCCTTCCTTGCGCACGAGGATCTCGGGCGAGGCGCCGACGACGTGGAAGTCGCCGAAGTCGTAGTAGAACATGTACGGCGACGGGTTGAGCGAGCGCAGCGCGCGGTACAGCGACAGCGGCGGCGCGTCGAACGGCATCGACATCCGCTGCGAGATCACCACCTGCATGATGTCGCCCGCGGCGATGTACTCCTTCGCGCGCGCAACAGCGGCCTTGAACCCCGCCTCGCCGAACTCGCTGGCGGCGCTGGTGCGCGCGGTCCCGGTCTCGAACGGGATCGCCACCGGCTCGCGCAGCCGGCGGCGCAGCGCGGAGAGCCGCTCGCGTGCCGCCGCGTACGCGTCCGGCGCCGCCGGGTCCGCGTACACGATCAGCGAGATCCTGCCCTTCAGGTTGTCGACGACCGCGAGCTCCTCGGTCAGCAGCAGCAGCAGGTCGGGCACGTCGGCCAGGCCCGGCGTGGGCGGCCGACCGGTCTGCGCGAGCTTCGTCTCGATGTGGCGGACGACGTCGTAGCCGAAGATGCCGGCGAGCCCGCCGCAGAAGCGCGGCAGGCCGGGCAGCGGCGCCGCGCGGAAGCGGCCGCGGAACGCCTCGACGAAAGCCAGCGGATCGCCGTCGAAGGTCTCGCGGACGCCGCCGTCCTCCTCGACGTCGACGTGGCGGCCGCGCGCGCGCAGCCGGACCCGCGCCGGCAGGCCGATGAACGAGTAGCGGCCGAACCGCTCGCCGCCGACGACGGACTCGAGCAGGAACGAGTAGCGCGCGTTGGCGAGCTTGAGATACAGCGACAGCGGCGTGTCGAGGTCCGCGAACGACTCGAGGACGAGCGGAATGCGGTTGTAGCCCTGGGCGGCGAGCGCCCGGAATTGTGCTTCGGTGATCATGCTTCGACCCTTGGGGTTCCGGCTGCCGGGTGTTTCGGGCGTCGCTTGGTGGCTGTGCGCGCGACGCGGACGCGAAAGCGTTAGTGGTGGCGCCGCCAGCGCCACTCGCCCTCGCGCCGCCACGCCGCGAACGCGGGCGCGGTGGCCTTGCCGGAAAGGATGTCGAAGTTCACGGTGCGGATGCGTTTCACGCGCGCCGGACGCGGTCGGCCACGGCGGCGATCGTGGCCACTATACCATCGCCGCGCAGCGCCTGCACGGGCTTGCCCTCGCGGTAGCCGTAGGGGACGACCAGCACCGGGCACCCCGCCGCGCGCGCGGCGTCGACGTCGTTGCCGGAGTCGCCGACCATCAGGAGCCGCGCCGGCGGCACGCCCAGGCGCTGCGCCGCGAGCAGGAGCGGGGCCGCGTCGGGCTTCTTCGCCGGCGCGTCCTCGCCGCCGATCACGACGTCGAAGTACGCCTCGATGCCCGCGCAGGCGAGGTGCGGCCGGACGAAGCGCGACGCCTTGTTCGTCACGACCGCCAGGCCGACGCCGGCGGCACGGATGCGCGCAAGGCTCTCCACCACGTCCGGAAACAGCTGCGTCTCGCGCCCCAGCAGCGCCGCGTAGATCTCCTGGTAGCGCGCGAGGATCGGCGCGAGCTCGTCGGGGCCGGCGACCGGCGCGCCCGCGGCCGCGAGCGCGCGTGCGACCAGGTTCGCCATGCCCTTGCCGACGAAATCGCGGATCGTCGCCTTGGGCAGCACGGCGAGGCCGCGCTCGGCGAGCAGCCCGTTCACGGCCGCCGCGAGGTCGTGGATCGTGTCGAGCAGCGTGCCGTCGAGGTCGAACGCGACGGCGTCGACGTCGAGCGCCTCCGCGGCGGCGGCGTCAGCCAACCTGCGCGAGCTCCGCGCGCATCGCGGCGATCGTCGCCGCGTAGTCGGGCGTGCCGAAGACCGCGCTTCCCGCGACGAAGGTGTCGGCGCCGGCTTCGGCGATCGCGCGGATGTTGTCGACCTTCACGCCGCCGTCGACCTCGAGGCTGATCGG